>NZ_BAAIGG010000001.1:0-329733 GCF_054653435.1 Halostagnicola bangensis
CGATTAGGCGGGACCCCTCCCGTAGATGAGGTTTCATTTCAGAACCGCGACGAGTGTGTTTCGGAAAACGCTCCCGTTCGTGATGCTTCGGCTTGGTATCGGACTGCTTTGTGGGCTTCTCGCCGTCGTCTACTTCGGGGCCATCGCCTGGTTCGGGCGCAGACTGCTCGAGTCGGGGTCGATTTCCGAATTCGTCGCGGTCGTCGGCCTGGTCCTCTCTATCGGACTGTTCGTAGCGGGGTGGCGACTGGTCAGCAGGTATGTACTGTATCTCGTCAAAGTAGCTCATATCGCAGTCATCGCTCACGTTATCGAAACCGGCGAGGTTCCCTCGAATCAGATCCAGTATGGAAAGTCGCAGGTGAGCGAGCACTTTACCGAAGCGAGCGCACTTTTTGCCGTCGACCAGCTGATCAAAGCGGTCATTACCCAGTTCAACGGGGCGGTCGTCTCGTTCTCGAGTCTGGTTTCTGTCGTTCCAAATCTGCAGAAACTCGTTCAGCTTCTCGGAAAGGCGATTGCGATCGCGGCGTCGTATATCGACGAAGCAATCATCGCATACATGTTCACGAATAGCGACCAAAATCGGTGGCGCTCGGCCAGAGACGGGGTGGTCCTCTACGGCAAGAACTGGAGGCCGGTGCTCGGGTCGACGCTGTTGATCGTCGTTGGAATGTACGCCGTGGCTTTCGTACTGGCTTTGGCGCTGATACCGGTTGCAACCACTCTCGGAAGTGTTTCCGGCCAGTACCAGCTACTAGGATGGGCGGTCGTCGTCGGGACGATTGTGACTATCTACACCGGATTTCTCAAACCGTGGGTCAAGACCGTCGTCATCACCACCTTCCTCCTCGAGTCCCGAGAAACGCAGCCCGACAGCGAAATGATGGACAGAGTTGCGGAACGATCGGAAAAGTTTCAGGAACTCGCCGGAAAGGCGGACGGGCGATCGGCTGAGGAGGGTTCTCAGCCACCGAGCGAGAGTATCGCCAGCGGAGACGGGATCCGATAGTCGCGTCCTTCGGTCGAACGAAAAGGGAGTCAATTAAGGCCCTCTAGACGGAAACCCCTCTATGGCAATCAAACCGGCCTACGTCAAAAAGACGGGAGCGCTCCTGTTAGAGCAGTACCCGGACGCGTTCACGACTGACTTCGAACAGAACAAAGATAGCGTCGATAAGCTCACGAACATCGAATCGAAGGGCGTTCGGAACCGGATTGCGGGCTACGTCACGCGAAAGAAGAGCGGAAAGGTCGCTGCCTGAATTTTTCGAGGTGTTATCGCGACGACTACTCTAGTACCGGAGAGTGGTTTCACTATCCATCCGAATGTCGTCCTACCCGGTGAGAAACGTCACAGCGGTCGTCTGTTATTCACCCGAACCGACTCGAGGGCCCCGTTCGATCACGGAGCCGGCCGATCAGTGCTCGTGATCGTCGCCGCCGAATCCGGGCTCCATATACGCGCCAGCAAACAGCGCGACGACGCCGATCCCGACACCGAACGTCAGGATGATGACCCCCTCGAGTATCGGGTCATCACCGGTGACGAGCATTCCCATCTCCGTGTAGCCGTCGACAGCGGCCAGGAGACCGATCAAGATACTCACGACACCGACGGCAGCCGCTCCGATACCGAATCCGCCGCTAAACGGTCCGACACCGGCCGAGTCAGAGGTCGAACCGCTCATTTGGACCACCCGGTCGAGCGATGGGTGGCAACTCGAGTGTCGATCGAATCCGTGTCATCGGCGGGCGACATCGTCATAACTGAACGATTCGGGCGCAGATTGTGTTCCATTGGTCGTACTGTTTGGCTACGTTTTCTTAATATCTTCTATGCTCGTCTCGTGGTCCCGGGTCGAACTCCCCAAAAGTCGACCAAATCAATTTTCGCTGACAGTAGCGTGCGAGGGAAATCCAAACGGTTTTGCGCGCACAAACCCGAGGTGCGGAAAATGACTGTACGTGTAGGAATTCTCGGTGCAACCGGCGCCGTCGGACAGCGGTTGATTCAGCTCCTTGACCCACACCCATCCTTCGAAATCGCGGCATTGACCGCGAGCGCGTCGAGTGCCGGTCGCTCCTACCGCGACGCCGCGAAGTGGCGCGTCGACTCGCCGATCCCTGCCGACGTTTCGGATATGACCGTGACTGGAACTGATCCGGACGAAGTTCCCGACGACATCGACCTCATATTCTCGTCTCTCCCCTCGAGCGTCGGTGCCGAAGTCGAACCGGAGTTCTGTGAGGCGGGCTACGTCCTCTCTTCGAACTCATCGAACGGGCGGATGGATCCGGACATCCCACTGGTGATCCCCGAAGTCAACGCAGAACACGTCGATCTCCTCGAAGTCCAGCGCGAGGAACGCGGCTGGGACGGCGCAATGCTCAAGAACCCGAACTGTTCGACGATCACTTTCGTTCCGACGCTCGCGGCGCTCGCACAGTTCGGGCTCGAGAAGGTCCACGTCTCGACTCTGCAGGCCGTTTCGGGGGCGGGCTACGACGGTGTGACATCGATGGAGATCATCGACAACGCGATCCCGCACATCGGGGGCGAAGAAGACAAACTCGAGACCGAATCGCGGAAACTGCTCGGCGAGTTCGACGGCGTCGAACTCGCGAACAACAGCGTCGAGGTCGCGGCCTCGTGTAACCGGATTCCGACCATCGACGGCCACCTCGAGAACGTCTGGGTCGAAACGGAGGAGGATATCACGGCCGAAGACGCCGCAGAGGCGATGCGGTCGTATCCCTCGCTGGATCTCCGATCCTCGCCCGATCAACTCATTCACGTCTTCGAGGAGCCGGACCGACCACAGCCGCGAATGGATCGCACCCTCGGCGGCGGCATGGCCATCGCCGCGGGCGGCATTCGCGAGTCGCCGTTCGGTCTGCAGTACAACTGTCTCGCACACAACACCATCCGCGGTGCCGCCGGAGCGAGCGTGCTCAACGGCGAACTGTTGCTCGAGAACGGGTTTCTGTAAGCACAAACGGCGTGGGAATTCGACCAGAGTACCGTTCTACTCGTCGAAGTACTCCTACTGTGGAAGCGAAACGACGGGAATGGACGCCTCCCTGACCAGCCGCCGAGCAACGTCTCCCGTAAGCAACTCCGTGATTCGGTTCCCGCTTCGGGGAATAAAGGCGATCGCATCGGCGTTTTTCTCCTGTGCCCCGTCGAACACCGTCTCGACGACATCGGTTCCGTAAAGGACGTCCGTCTCGATATCCCCGGGGGCGTCCGCGAGAGCGCCGCGTGCCGCTTCGAAAATTTCCTCGGCGTACTCCTGACGTTGACCCATCGGTGCCTTGTCTATCCCTCCGCCTGCCTTCTCGATCACGTTCACCAGTGTGACCGTCGCGGTCGGCTCGAGGCGCGGAGCGAGCGCGCTCGCAGTCCGCTCGGCGTCGTCGGGGTCCGCCAGCGGTACCACGATCGTCCCCTCGAACGTCAGTGTCATCGGCTCACCTCGTCGAACGAAGCAGGTCGGCGCGTGAGGCGTCGTGTCTGTGGGTCGGTCTGTCGGCCACTCATTAGAAAGGAGTTCGTCCTAGACGGTTATAAAAGCAATCGAGCGGAGCCGGTCGACGGGCGTTCGTGTTACTCGCTGCTGAGATCTGCATCGACGCGAAGTTCAGAATCGGTTACCGTCGCGACGTTGTCTGCCGGGACCTTGATGTCATCCTCACCCGCTTCTCCGAATCCGAGGCTCTGTATCCACGCGTTCGTGAGTTTCGGCTCGGGATCGACGTATGCGAACTGTTCGATCGCATCGACCTCCGTGACGATACCGATCTGTTCGCCGCGGACATCCATGAGGAACTTGCCTTCGTCTTCCGTCGAGAGAACCGTCATATTCGTCGTACTGTTTCGCCTATGTCACTAAATACATTGTGGAGTCGTCTCTGCAAGGATTCCCCCCTCCGCTCGCCACGAACGTCTCATAGGGTCGGTTGTCCCTGTTTACCAGTTCGTCGCCAGAGGGGGGTGGCGAACGACCGGAAATAACTGACAACCGACCCTATCAAGTCACAACGTGACGTGATTCTCGAGTTCGGCGTCCCATCCCGACTCTGCGATTCGTGTCGCGTTCGTCGCGACGATTTCCGCAAGTCGCTCGTAGTACTGGGGAGTGTGGCCGGCGTTGTGGGGCGTAATCTGGACGTTCCCGAGGTTCCACAGCGGGTGTTCTTCGGGAAGCGGCTCGGGGTCGGTCACGTCGAGCGACGCGCCTCGAATCCAACTCGAGCGCAGTGCATCGACCAGTTCGTCCGTTTCGATGACCGGTCCGCGCGCGACGTTTACGATAACGGCATCGGGATCGAGGGTGAGGAACTCGTCGTGACCGACCAGTCCTCGAGTGTCGTCGGTGAGTGGGCACGCGAGTACGAGGTAGTCGGTCTCGGAGAGTGCATCGTGGAACGCGTCAGCTTCGAACCCGATCACGTCGTCGGTCGGACCGCCCTTTTCGAGAGAGTATCGAACGCCGACCGTGTCGACGTCGAACGGCTCGAGCCGTCGGCAGACGGCCTCCCCGATCGCACCCAGACCGACGATAGTAACCGTCGAACCGCACAATTCGTGGGCCTGGTAGTGTCGCCACTCCCGCCGTCGTTGGCGGCGCTCGCCTTCGTGGAACCGGCGAGTAAAGTACAGTATCGAACCGAGCACGTGCTCGCCGATGTTCGGGCCGTGAACGCCCGAGGCGTTGGTCACCGTTACGCCCCTGTCGCGGAGTTCCTCGAGTGGAAGGTGACCGGTTCCCGCGTACGCGCAGGCGAACACCTCGAGGTTTTCAGCGTGTTCCAGTAGTTCCGAATCGAGCGTCATTCCGGTAACGAACGTCGCGTCGCGAATCTTCTTCCGTTCCGCCGCCGGCGTTCGGGCGAGTTCGACGGTTCGATTTGGGAGGCGGTCACGTAGCGTCTCAACGTACTGCTCGACGGGCATACCGTGCGTTCCTTGGCGAAGAACGAGAACGTCGAATTCGTCGGCCATATCCGTGCTGTTGGGTGGTATCCCCAAAAACGTTCGTTCCCATCCGACAATCGGATACTGTTCGTTGGGACGCTCTATCAACAATGCTGAACCACAGGATAGCGAATACGAATTTCAGGCAGTTTAATATGGCTCGCTGAGTCCGAACGGAGTATGGAACACGTCGACGTCGCGATTATCGGTGGTGGTCCCGCTGGTGCGAGCGCGGCCGAGCGGGCCGCCTACCACGACGCGGAGACCGTCCTGTTCGAACAGGGCGTCCCACGAGAGGACCGTGCGGAAGCCGGTCCCGATTCGACCGACGCCGCGGGGATGCTCGATTACTGGATCGATATCATGGACTTCGAGTTTGAAGAGATCCCAGACGAAGTCGTCCACCGGGAGCTCGATGGAACAGATTTCGTCGGACCCAGTTCGTCAGTGGAGTTGAACACGACCGGGATGGACGCCACCTATCAGAAATTCGGATACACCTTCCACCGTGCCCGAATGGACGACTGGCTCCACGAACGCGCCATCGATGCCGGTGCGGACCTGCGCGTCGGGACCAGCGTCAAATCGATCGATACCGATCTCTCCGGCCCATCACACACGCTGGCGCTCTCGAGCGGCGACGAGGTCGGAGCGGAGTACGTCGTTCTCGCCGACGGCCCACAGCGCCGGGTAACCCTCGATGCACTCGATCAGTTCACGAAACCCGGCTCGAGTATTTCCGAACAACTCTCGCCGCCCGAAGCGAACCATATTGCCTATCAGGAGTACCGAGAGTTCCCCGAGGAACTGTTCGAATCGGATCGACTCAAATTCTGGTGGGGCTACATGCCCGGCGAGACTGCGTACCCGTGGGTCTTCCCCAACGACGGAACGGTCGCCCGCGTTGGCCTCACGATGCCCATCGGAATGACCCTCGACGACGTCGACAACCCCGAGTCGTACAAGCTTCTGAAAGCCACCGACAATGGCATCCCGACCGGTTCGGAGTACATTCGCCGACTGCTCGAGCTCGAGTACGGCGACGAGTACGACATCGAGGAGGATTTCCCGATCGTCGAAGATCGGGGCAAGTCCAAGGGAACCGAGACGTATCCGATTTCGTCGACCCGGCCGGTCGAGTCACCCGTCGGCGCGAACATCGCTGTCGCGGGCGGCGCGATGGGAACGACCTCGGCGTTCCACGAAGGCGGCTACCACGTCGCCGTCCGAACCGGCAAAATCGCGGGTCGACTCGCCGCGACGGACTCGCTCGGGAACTACAACGACGTCTGGAAACGCGCGATCGGCGACGAAATCCGCCGGAACGTCGCGTTCGCCGATATCGTCGCCGACTACGAACCGGACGACTGGGATTGGGCATTCGAAACGGTACGCGAGATGCAGGGCTCGAGCGGCGGAGACTCGATCATTTCGAAGAAGTATTCCGCCGGAATCGGCGCGGCGAAAATCCTCGCGGCGTACAAGAAACGGAAGTTCGCGTACCGGAACGGAAACTACGTTCAGTTCAGCGAGGACGAATACATCTACTGAGTTCGGTTCGTTTTAGAGAGCGACGCTGGGACGACAGCTCGGTCCGCCGGCGGCTCCGTTGTTCGTTCCCGCGGTCACGCAATAGCCTTTAAACGCACGCGGACGCTACTGTCACATGCGTGCCTCAAGTCCCCGTCCGAGCTTACCCATTCGGGTGCGATGATAGAACGGCGAACCCGGGCGCGCGACACACGTTGGTGGTGCGTTTCATCACCGGTCTGGCGGTCCAAACCGCCACACGGATGGTGAGGCCGTCTAACTCACCCGCCCGGCACGAGGGTTAGCCAGCCGACGCGGCATGCCGCCACGGGATGAGGCTGGACGTTAGTGTTCCGGGTGACACTATTCATACCGGTTCGATACTATCCGAACGAGGGGTGTGCGTTCGTCACTGTTACTCGGCAGGTTCGGGCGTCGAAACCTGCACACGATCCTCGAGGACCGCCTGGTCCGGTAATTCGGGGTTCGGCTCTCGGCCGAGCGTGAGCAGTCGTTCGGTGAGCGTGAGTTCGTCGGCGCTGGGACTCGGTTTCTCGATCGCCTCGTGTTCGACGACGACGCCCTCGGATTCGGCGGCGATACGGACCGCACAGAGCTGATACGATGGATAAAACACCGGCGGGAGAAGCCCAGTCACACCGTCTCGACGGTGGAGCCGCTTTAACCAGGTGCCGGTGTTAACGAGCAATCCGCCGTCGATCTCTCGGACGTCGGGACGGTGGGTGTGTCCGTAACAGAATATCGTCGTCTCTGGATCGTCGTCGAAGACGTCTCGAGCGGCCTCCTCGTACGATGCGACGGGATCGACCGTCATCTCGGTATCCATAATCCCGAAGCGATCGATGGTCTTCTTGATATCGCGCTGTAGGAAGTACAGCGGAATCCCGACCAGGAGCAACAAGCCAGTGACGACGACGTTTATCGCGAGCACGTACCAGGCCGCCGTGCCGGCGGTACCGAACTGTCCGAGAAATGCGGTCGCTTCCTCGACGGGCGTCGACCAGACGCCGGCGAGATCGAGTCCCGCGAGGATCGCTAAAATCGCACTTACGTTGAACAACAGGAGGAACGGAACCATCGCGTACCGGATAAGCGGGTTCATCTCGCGGTAGAAGTACTTCGAAATGAGCCAGATCGGCATCCACTCGGTCGGCGTGACGGCCTGGACGTCCTTCAGCCAGTTATACCGTCCTCGGTCGGACACCTGGCCGGCGCGGCTCGTCACGAGCGTGTTATAATAGTATCCGAGCGGCGACGCGTGTGGATTTCCCCAGTCTTCGATACGGTTGTTCGGGTCCTGCTGGTGTCCGTGTTCGAAGTGAATTGCCTGCTCTCCGACGGGCCGGTTGATCGACTGGTCTTGAACGAGATCGATGTTATACTCGGCAAGCCGTTCGACGTATCCGTCGTAGGCGGCCAGTTCGTGGTCGTGATTTCCCGGCAACAGCGTGATCGGCGTGTTCTCGCCGGTCGCACGAAACTGCTCGAACAGCTCCGGATACGCACCTTTTAGCGCGTCGAACTTTTCGATTCCCTCGATGCGAGTGAATTCCCAGAGACCGAACGCGTCACCGTTTATTATCAGTTCGGCGTTCTCGTCGGTCCGCTCGAGACGTTCGAGAAACGAGAGGAGTTCGTCCAGAAACGCAGCCTCCTCGAGTTGCTCGTCGCCCCCGAGATGAATGTCGCTGATAACGTAGTAGACGCGATCGTCGTCACCGTCGACCATTGGGCGACGGTTTCGGGGCTCTCTTTAAAAATATTCGTACCCGGCGGCGTATATGGGTTCTCGAGCGCGAACATCGAATGGCTATGGTCGTCTCGCCGACCGCAGAACATGGTCGGCACGCTCCCGCCAATCGAAAATGTGGTGTCTTATTCACGTCTCCGGATTCGAATGCGTCTAGTATCGATGGCCGACATATCGACGACGCGACGACGGTTCTGTACGACATCGCTCGCGACGGTCGGGGGCGTTTCCGTTGCTGGCTGTCTGGGCGGCGTCTTCAGTGACCCCGACCCTGCCGACGGAAGCGGCGGCGTAACTGATCCGGAGGAATGGATCGACGGAGACGAAATCCACCTGCTCGGATACGCCAGACACTGGGAGGGAGTCGAGCCGGCGGACCTCATCGACGGCATCGAAAATCCCACGCTCGTCCTCGAGGCGGGATCGACCTACGAGATCAGCTGGGAGAACGCGAAAGGTATGCGACACAACCTCGAAATCTGGGACGAGAGCGGGGAAATCGTAGACGACTACGCGACGACAGGCGTGGAATCCGAGGGTGAGACCGAAACGCTCGAGGTTGAAGCGAGCGAGGCGATGGAACAGTACGTCTGTTACTATCACAACGGACATCAGGTCGGCGAAATCGATGTTATTGTGAAGTAAGCTACTCCGTCATCCTCGAACATCGGTCGATTGTGTTATTCGGGCAGAGTTTCAGGTCCAGAAACCGTTACTGAATGTTGATATGGTGGTAACACCTAGCCAGCCCCATGAGCTATTTCAGCCGCCTCAAGACCGGCTTCGTCCTGTCGGTTGCCAGCCTTCGAGTACTTCGATCTCACCCAAAACTCGCGTTGTACCCGCTCGTGAGCGGAATCGCGTCGGCCGTATTCATGGCTGCACTACTCGGACCGCTCTTTCTGGCCAGCGAGATGTCGCTCGGTGGCATCGAGATTGCGGTCTTGTTCGTCGTCTATCTCGGCACGACGTATATCACCGCGCTGTTCAACGCCGGACTGGTCTACTCCGTCGGAGAGGTCTTTCACGGAAACGACCCCCACATCGGGGATGGTCTGCGAGCCGCATCACGAAAGTCGGGAACGTTGCTCATCTGGTCGGTCGTGAGCGCAATCGTGGGTATCTTCATCCAGGCGCTCGAGTCTCGCGGCGGAGTCGGTGCGCAGATTGCCGCGATGATATTCAGCGTCGGTTGGGCCGTCGCGACGTTCTTCGTCATCCCGATTATCGTTTTCCAGGACGACGTATCTGCGACTTCGATGTTTACCGAGAGCGCATCGACGTTCAAAGAGACGTGGGGAGAAACCGTTGGGACCAAAGTTGGACTGGGAATCATCCCTGCACTCATCATGATTCCCGGCATCGTCCTCGCGGTTGGGATCATCGCTGTCTCCCAGAGCCTGGCAATGGTCGCGATTGCCCTCGCCATTGCCGTTTCGTTCGGCGTCCTCTCGATGCTCGTCGGCGGTGTCATTACCGGCGTTGCGAAGACAGCGCTCTACGTTTACGCCACCGAAGATCTCAAACCGGAGGAGTTCAACCAGTTCGACTTCGATTCCATGTTCGAACCGTCGAGCGGAGACACGCAGGACAAATCACGCGGTTCGGGCGGTATACAGGGAACGAAACGTGGAATTTAGCTCGTTCAAGGCGGATTTTCTGAAGTAGAAAAACCGGGCTCCTTTTCATATCAGTCCCGAAACGATAACTTACCAGTGAGTGAGGACTGCGACCTGACGGAATTGCTCGCTGTTCTCGACGACGAGTACGCACGAGCGATCCTCACCGAAACGAGCGTCGAACCCATGTCAGCCAGTACATTGAGCGACCGGTGTGACGCTTCATTGCCGACGATTTATCGTCGACTCGATCGGCTCACGGAGTGTCAACTCATCACCGAAGAAACAGAACTTGCACAGGACGGAAACCACTTCAGCGTCTACTCGGCCAATCTCGACAGCCTCGAGCTTTCACTCGAGGAAGGTGAGTTCTCTCTCGACCTCTCCTATCGCGATCAGGACGTTGCAGATAAGTTCACACAGATGTGGGAGGGGATGCGATGAGCCAGAACGTCGTCAGGCTCGACGAAGCACCACTGTTCGAGATACTGACGGTCGCAAGTCTCTTTCTCGTCGCCCTCGTCGGCACGGTCATCGCCTACCAGGCGTTCCGAGGGTACAGACGAAACGACAGCATGTCGATGCTGTACCTTTCGATCGGTCTTCTGTTACTCACGTTGTTCCCGTTCCTGATCAACGTCTTCATCACGACGGTTATCAGCCCGTCGCAGGTCGTCACCGTGTTCTTCGAGAACACGAGCCGGTTGCTCGGATTGTTGTCCATCATGTATTCGCTGTACGGGCGACACTGACACCGCCTTCGAGTTATGACGTGGGTTCGATTTTTCCGGGTGAGAGACGTGCCCGCCAGCAAGCGGTGCTGGCGAATTGGGTTACAGTCTCGACGTGAACAGATCTGTTCGAGTTAGCACTGAAATTCAGTCGGTTTGATGGAGTATGAGTGGCCCCGGTTGGGAATCGTCGAAATGTCAGAGGTGATTGTCAGAGGCACCTCCCAACCGAGTTGATGATCGAGGAACACGGTCCTTCAGAGCCGGACATCGCGCCCTCGTTCGATGATTGACTCATATAATAGTAATCCCACAACACGATTTTCTGGATCAGAAAACGCTCTTGATAACTATTTATAAACGTCTCGAAGGTGTCTTCCCGTTTATCCGTCGACGCGCTTGAGGAGACCCGTGAATACCTTGAAGCCTCCGACGACGAGATCTCGGGCTACCGGTGCACCGTCGTACAACCAGAGCAACCCGGCAAACACCCCGAGTCCGAGTTGGCCCCAGAGATACGTCGACGGATCACTTGAGAACAGCTCAGCCTGGTACTGATCGAACAGGATCGAAAATTGCTCGAGAAAACCGTGATTGTGCCCGCCGTCTGCAACCGTTACGACCGGCCACAGCATCAATTCGTAGTGAACGACATCTTCACGAACGTACGCGTCAAACACGTCCGACGGTAAATGGAGGAGATAGGCGAGTCCAAACGCGATCCCAGTTCGGGAACGCCCCACCGACCGTGTCCCGATACCGACGACTATCGCGAGCGGGATCGCAAAAAAGATCGAATGCCCGATGGCATACCCCGCCTCGAACACGCCGAACTCCCACGAGAGCGGCTTATCGATGAGGTCCGGGAGAACGGACGCGAAAACAGCGGCGAACGCCTCGAGACCGCCCGGCGAGTCACGATAATAGACGTGACAGAAGAGCGAATACGCCACATATCCAACGATTGCGTGTTCCCAGGGCCACATAGCGGATGGATGCAGTGAGTTGGGATTAGTTATGCATCGCCTGTCAACCGGAAATAGTCACTGACGAACCCGACCTACCGCTCGAGCGCTACGCAACTGCCACGACAAATCGAATCGATGGACGGCCTACTGCCCTCAGTCCGATCGATCCATTCGGTTCTCGTTACGATACTTACGCTCGTGATCTTTCGATACGACTTTCGGGGACCGGCCCGGACAGTGGCGTATGGACCGTGCGGGATTCGTCAAGCTCTCCGTCATCGCGTTCGGCCTCGTCATCTTCAGTTTCTTCGTCCGCGGGTTCAGCCAGTTGCTTTTCGGTCGCGAGATTGCCGAGATTCTCCAGGCCCCGATCGCCGTCATCGGGTTTTCGCTTCTCGTGTACCTGTTCGTCCGTGCGACGCTCGACGCAGTAGGGCTCTGGACCGTTGAAAAAGGCGACGCATAACGGAAGGAAACCGTTTTTCGCGATGCCCACATTAGCAGCGGTATGAGTATTCAGGAACGGGAGGTATCCGAACTCGGCCCCGACGAGCGTGTCGCCTTTTTCGAACGCGACGCCGGCGTCGAGTCCGTCCGTTCGGACGTTCGAGATATCGTCGAACGAGTGCACGAAGAAGGCGATGTCGCCGTTCGCGAGTTCACCGAGCAGTTCGACGACGTCTCGGTCGGAAACCTTGAGATTACGGACCAGTGTGAGCGCGCGTACGACGACCTCGATGGCGAACTACTCGAGGCAATCGATACCGCCGCCGCGAACGTCCGGGAGTTTCACGAGGCACAACTCCCTGAAGACTGGCGCGAGTCCTTCGACGACGGACGAGAACTCGGCAGGCGATTCCGTCCGATCGACCGCGTCGGCGTGTACGTGCCCGGCGGGAGCGCAGCCTACCCCTCGAGCGCGATCATGGGTATCGTTCCGGCCGTCGTCGCCGGTGTCGACCACGTCTCGGTGGTCACGCCCCCAGCGGAACAGATCAGTCCAGTAACGCTCGCGGCGATTCACGCCGCGGGTGCGGATGCCGTCTACAGCGTCGGCGGCGCACAGGGCATCGCAGCACTGGCTTACGGGACCGAGTCGGTTACTCGCGTCCAGAAAATCGTCGGCCCCGGAAACCGATGGGTAACGGCGGCCAAAGCCGAGGTCCGTGGTGACGTTGCGATAGATTTCCTGGCCGGGCCCAGTGAGGTCGTCGTCATCGCGGACGACACTGCCGACCCACAGTTCGTCGCGTCGGAACTAATCGCCCAAGCCGAACACGACGCCAACGCATCCGTCGTCGCAATCACCGATGATGAGACGACCGCCGAAGCCATCACCGAAGCGCTCGAGCGTCAAGCGGACGAGCGCGAGCGCGAAGAAACGATCCGATCAGCGCTCTCGAACGACGCGAGCGGCGTCCTGCTCGCGCGGTCGATGAGCGAAGCGATTCTGTTCACCGAAGAGTACGCCCCCGAACACCTCTCGATTATCGCCGACGACGATGAGGAACTCCTCGAGCGGATCGACAGTGCCGGAAGCGTCTTCCTCGGACCTCACACACCGGTTGCGGCGGGAGATTATGCTAGCGGAACGAACCATGTGCTCCCAACCAACGGCGGCGCACGCGTGACCGGCGGACTCTCGGTCGAAACATTCGTTCGGTCGACGACCGTCCAGCGGCTCTCCGAAACCGGACTCGAGAATCTAGAAAAGACCATCACAACGCTGGCGACAGCAGAGGGGCTCGAGGGCCACGCCGAGAGCGTCCGGATGCGATTCGATCACGAGTAATCTTTCAAAGAACTCTTCAGGGGTTCTCCTTTCGCAATCTGAACACTCTCAACCAGAGAATAGCAGGTGCTGGTTTTACGTGTGAGAATAATGGAGACGAAGACGAGATGCAACCGGACGTCGTCGATCCGACCGATCGGCGGGTGCTCGAACGTAACTACGATTACGCCCAGAAGAACCTCTGGATTCTCTCGATGTGGTACGAGTACGATGTCGAACGGATGGTTGAACTGCTGGCAGTCAACGGCATTCAGCTTTCCCCGAACGACAAAAAACGGTTCGGAGAGTATTACAACGCCGTTCAATCGGATGGTAACAGTACGATCTGATTTTTCATCTAAACTGATAGCCTCTCGAATGGCGTCAACGTTAACATCGTTGCGCGGGAATGGTAGTATATGAGCACCGAAAGTATGGATGGTGGGGACGCGCGACCCCAGATCGAGGTAACCGAGGAAGCCGCAGATCAGGCACGCTCACTGCTCGAGGGGGAAGGGTTAGATGACGATATCGCTGGGCTGCGATTGTTCGTCCAGCAAGGTGGCTGTGCGGGGCTCTCCTACGGGATGCGGTTCGACGACGAACCCGAGGACGACGACACGATATACGAACACCACGACCTGCGTGTCTTCGTCGATCCGGCAAGCCTGAAGTACATCGAAGGAAGCGTTCTCGACTTCGAAAGCGGACTACAAGCCGAAGGGTTTCACGTCGAGAATCCAAATGTCGTCAGCGAATGCGGTTGTGGCGAATCGTTTCGGACGTAAGCCGTTTCGTCGACTACCGGCTCGTTAGATGGCCTCCTCATCTCTCTGTCTCGCGACGGGCGGAAAACGCTTTTAATCAACTATTAGCTCGAGATATAGGTCACTACTCCTCGAGTTCGAACGCGACCGTTACTTCCGCTTGATACTCTCGGCCTTCAGCGTTTGCAATTTCGACGCCGAGTTCGTCGACTTCGATCCAGTACACGTTCTGGAGCGTGTCTTCGGCCCGATCGATCGCATTGTCAGCCGCCGCATCGAAGCTTTCAGTACTCGTCCCGATCAGCGTAATCTTCTTGAAGACCATTGCCTATGCTACTAAGACACAATATCCCTTAAACGTACGGCGAGCGAATTAATCGTCGCCGATGAATCAACGCTTTTGAGGGTTCCGATACCACATTCCGACATGACGACTACTGATGAGTCATGTTCCAAGCCCGCAGTTGGAGAACTCACCCCACCGAATCGGACGCTAATGGGGCCCGGACCGAGCGACGCCAACCCCCGCGTACTTCAGGCGATGAGTACGCCCCTCGTCGGGCACCTTGACCCCTCGTTCGTCGAGATTATGGACGAAGTCCAGGAATTACTGCGGTATACCTTCCAGACAGACAACAAATGGACGATTCCCGTCTCAGGTACCGGCTCGGCCTCGATGGAAGCCGCGATCGGAAACCTCGTCGAACCGGGCGATACGATGCTCGTTCCGACAAACGGATACTTCGGCGGACGGATGGCGTCGATGGCTCGTCGCGCCGGAGGAACCGTCGTTGAAGTCGATGCACCCTGGGGGGAACCGCTCGATCCGAGTACCGTCAAGGAAGCGCTCGCGGAACACGATCCGGACGTCTTCGGATTCGTCCACGCAGAGACGAGTACGGGAGTACTCCAGCCGAACGTTCCCGAACTCACGGCCGCGGCACACGATCACGATGCGCTCGTCATCGCCGACACGGTCACCTCTATCGGCGGTGTCAAACTTCGCGTCGACGAGTGGAACATCGATGTCGCCTACGCTGGCCCCCAAAAGTGTCTCTCCTGCCCGCCCGGTGCGAGCCCCCTCACGCTTTCCGACGAGGCGATGGACAAAGTTCTCGCACGCGAGGAGGAACCCCGATCCTGGTACCTTGACCTTTCATTGCTCGAGGGCTACTGGGGCGAGGAACGCGCGTACCATCACACCGCACCGATCACCAACGTCTACGCACTTCGGGAAGCGCTTCGCCTCGTCGCCGAAGAGGGGATCGAAGCGCGTTGGGCCCGCCACAAACGCCTCGCGGGCGCTCTGAAAGCTGGCGTCGAAGGCATGGGTCTCGAAATGAACGCTCCCGACGAGTACTGGCTCCCAAGTCTGAACGCAGTCCGCGTCCCCGCCGGAATCGACGATGGTGCCGTCTGTGACGCCCTGATCGAACAATATGATCTCGAGATCGCCGGCGGACTCGGTGATCTTTCAGGTGACATCTTCCGTATCGGCTGTATGGGCCACTCCGCTCGACCCGAAAACGTCATTTACGTCGTGACTGCACTCGGCGACGTTCTCGAGTCGATGGGAGCCAATGTCGACCCCGGGGAAGGGGTCACGGCGACGCGTCGCGCTCTCAACACCACTGAATAACCGAAAAACAGTGCCGGACTACGCTGTTGCACGCGGTCCCGGCGGGGCTCGTTCGACCTGATACTCGTCTCCGTCGACCACGATGATCGCCCACTCGTAGTCTGTATTTGTCTGTTTGAGTCGTCTCTCGAGTTCATCTACATCGCTTGGTTGTGCGACGAAACAGTGGAATTCTCCCGATTCGTTCGGGAGGGTTCCTGTCTCGAGGACGGTACTGACGTGGACGACTTTCCATTCTCGCTGGGCTCGAAACTCGGGGCCGTCTCCTTCAACAGTGTATCCGAGCTCTGCGAAGATCGACCTGGCCTGCTCGACGAGTTGCATGTTAACAGGTCCCATTCACTACACTGATACGACGGCACCCGTGATAAAGCTTGGTCTATCCGATACATTCGCCGATAGTAGTGGACGAGTATGGCCTAATTTGTATTAGAATCGCGGAGTAGCTAATAATATCAAGATATCCAATAAGGTTATCGTATAGGTAAGCTATGAATTATCTGTTTGTGATTTTTACTCTCGCTGCTCTTCGTTCGAGATCATGGTTGATTCCTCTGACACGGTGCCCATTCGGTATAGGCGGCTTACCGTCGAAAACTACCGAGACGGACGCCGTGTGAACGAGGATTGCGGAGCTACCGCTCCTCAAGCGTAAATAAAAAAGAGAGCCAACCACGATGGATGACTCTCTTTGGTGCGTAATAAAGTATGAATGGAGGCGGCGAATCAGATTTCCCAGAGGGTCTCCCACTCCAGTACTGACCGAAACGCAGGCAGGCTTATCTTCCGTGTTCGGGATGGGTACGGGAGGAACCCCGCCGCTATGGCCGCCGTAACGCCGAGCTACGGATTCGAACCGCCACACACGCCCACTAACGAGCGTGTGACTCCAGTCTCGGTTACGATGCCGAACCGTGTGTACGTGTAGTCCAGTTCACGCCTGGACCCGTTTCCGGGTCCGTACATGATCCAAATGCGTATGAATGGTGGCTCAATCTGTTAGTGCTCGCGGGCTCAACACCTCGTTGCCTTGGTGCGTACACCCCGAGTCTATCGAACTCGTCTTCTACGAGTGATTTCAGATGGTATCTCTTTTCCAAGTGGGTTTCGAGCTTAGATGCGTTCAGCTCTTACCCCGTGGTGCGTGGCTGCCCAGCACGTGCCCTCTCGGACAACTGGTACACCAGTGGCACCCATTCGTAGTTCCTCTCGTACTATACGAACGTTCTCGTCAGATACCGTAACACCCCCAATAGATAGCAGCCGACCTGTCTCACGACGGTCTAAACCCAGCTCACGACCTCCTTTAATAGGCGAACAACCTCACCCTTGCCCGCTTCTGCACGGGCAGGATGGAGGGAACCGACATCGAGGTAGCAAGCCACCCGGTCGATATGTGCTCTTGCGGGTGACGACTCTGTTATCCCTAAGGTAGCTTTTCTGTCAGCAATTGCCCGCATTAAGCAGGCTAATTGGTTCGCTAGACCACGCTTTCGCGTCAGCGTCGATTGTTGTGCTCGACACTGTCAGGCTTCCTTATGCTCTTGCACTCTTACTCGGGTCTCCGACCCGAGTGAGGAAACCTTGGGGCGCGCTCGATATCTTTTCAAGCGCGTACCGCCCCAGTCAAACTGCCCGGCTACCGGTGTCCTCCGCCAGGAGTGAGAGTCGCAGTCACCATCGGGTAGTATTTCAATGATGCCTCGGTGGCCCGCTAGCGCGGGTACCTGTGTAGTGGCTCCTACCTATGCTGCACAATGGCGACCACGTCTCAGCGACAGCCTGCAGTAAAGCTCTATAGGGTCTTCGCTTCCCCTTGGGGGTCTCCAGACTCCGCACTGGAATGTACAGTTCACCGGGCCCAACGTTGGGACAGTGGCGCTCTCGTTGATCCATTCATGCAAGCCGCTACTAAAGCGGCAAGGTACTACGCTACCTTAAGAGGGTCATAGTTACCCCCGCCGTTAACGGGTCCTTCGTCTCATTGTACTGAGTGTTCAGATACCCGCACTGGGCAGGATTCAGTGACCGTACGAGTCCTTGCGGATTTGCGGTCACCTATGTTGTTACTAGACAGTCGGAGCGCCCGAGTCACTGCGACCTGCCTCTCTCCGAGGCAGGCATCCCTTATTGCGAACGTACGGGACTAACTTGCCGAATTCCCTAACGTCGGTTGATCCCGACAGACCTTGGCTTTCGCCGCCACGAGTACCTGTGTCGGATCTCGGTACGGACAGTGTGATCGTCTTTTCACGGGCTCCAGATTGACCCAGCTTGCGGCATCCCACCATTCATCCGCTTCGTGCCATTACGGCTTCCACGGATTTCGATGGTTACACCGGGCGAATGCCCGGCCTGGGCGGCTCCAAAGCGTCGACTTCTAATTCACACTGGCATAGGAATATTAACCTATTTCCCTTTTGTCTCGTTCGAACTGCGGCGAGACTTAGGACCGGCTAACCCTCAGCTGATCAGCATTGCTGAGGAACCCTTACTCGTTCGGCCGTCGGGGTTCTCACCCGACTAACGCTGCTACTATGACCAGAATTTTCGTTACTGAACGGTCCACACGAAATCTCTTCCATGCTTCCATCCGAACAGTACGCCAACCTACGGAATCACACCTGTAAGGTGTGTCGCTCGGTCTCGGTGGTGGACTTGAGCCCCGATCATTTTCAGCGCGCCGAACCTCGGCCGGTAAGCTGTTACGCTTTTCTTAGAGGGTAGCTGCTTCTAAGCTCACCTCCCGGCTGTCTAGGGCTCGGCACCACTTTCGATCGCACTTAGTCCACACTTGGGGACCTTAACCCAGCTCTGGGTTGTCTCCCTCACGGTACACAGGCTTACCCCGCGCACCGGACTCCTCACGTCAACAGCGTTCGTAGGTTCGGAGTTGGACAGGGAGGCGAACTCCTCTCGGAGGCCGGTCTCCCAATCCGTCGCTCTACCCCACAAACTACCTCGGTGAAGGTCATGCTTCGACATGTTTCGGTTGGAACCAGCTGTTTCCGGACTCGATGGGCCTTTCACCCCTACACATAAGTCACGAGAGGGTATTGTAGGACACCAACTCTAACGGACCTCCACGTGCCTTTCGGCACGCTTCGTCCTGCTCATGCGTAGATCGTCCGGTTTCGGGTCGTGTCCGAGTGGCTCCCCGCGCTTGAACACGGTGACCCTGGTGCAAAGCACTGCGGTCATATCGGTTTCCCTATGCCTTCCCTGATGATCAGGTTAGACTCGCCAATCAGACACACTCTCTGGTTCGTTTTTCAAAACGTACGACAGAACACCGGCTTCCGACACTGCTTACTACAGGTTCGCACCTGATTCATTGTGTGTCGGACCTTGTGTGCCCTGTCGTTCTATCGCCAACTGATTTCACGCCCTATTACACCTCCCTTCTTGGGGTGCTTTTCAGCGTTCGCTCACGCTACTTGTTCGCTATCGGTCTCAAGGAGTATTGAGTCTTTGCGGTCAATGCCCGCAACATTCACGAGGAATATCCAATCCCCGCTACTCTGGAGCTGACGCACATCGTACTTCTTGACGGTACGGGACTGTCACCCTGTTTCGTACTCCGTTCCAGGAGATTTCTCATCAAGTTTCGGATGCTGAATGTCAGTCCGAACACCACATTGCCCGTAAGGGCTTCGGTTTGGACTGTGTCGGGTTCACTCGCCGTTACTAACGACATCGCGGTTGCTTTCTTTTCCTGTCGATACTAAGATGTTTCAATTCTCGACGTTCCCCATTGCGCGAAGCAATTGCGGTGGGGATTCCCATTCGGAGATCCTGAGTTCTTCGCCTCCGTGCGGCTCCCTCAGGCTTTTCGCAGCTTGGCACGTCCTTCTTCAGCTCTTGAGCCGAGCGATCCACCAGCTGGCACAGTAGCCACGTTCTTTCGGATCAGTAGTGACCCGGGAACGGGTCCAGTGGACGCCTGGACTACACGTACACACGGTCTCATCTGCACGCCCGTAGACAGCGGGCCTGCATTAACCCTTCCCACCCACGCTTACACGGGGTGGTGCATTGGTTCGTTGCTTCGGATTAAATCAAAGCGCCGTCTCCCACTTAAGGGACACGGTTCGTGATTCAACCCGAGTCATGGATCCACAAAGGATCCAGATCGCTACTCACCCCGTGGCAGGTTACACGCTCATAGACAGCGAGCGTGATCATCGTCTCCCGCCTATCTTGCATAGGGGTTTTTGCTTCGTAACAAACCAAAACGACGGCTTCCATTTAAGGGGCTCGATTCAGTTGCAGAAGGGGATTACGTACCACGGTTAAGGGTGACGGACAGCACCCAAGGAGATCCGTTCTCTGGAACCTAATTCGATTACTCGGCTTTCCAGCTCTGAAACAGGGACTAAGCGATTTCGGGTTCGTAGCCAACAAACGGATCTACCACGAGAAACCTACCTCAGATGGGGAGCTCAACTCTATACGTGTCGGCATCGAACGTCTTCGCCCATGGGCGACGCTGCTGGCGAGCCGACTTACTACGTGATCAGCGACCTTCACATCGGCGGCGACGAACAGCTAGGAGAGATCGACTTCCTCGAGGAGCTGGTTGAGTTCCTCGAGCGTCTCGAGACGACCGACGAGGACGCGGAGTTACTCATCAACGGAGATATGTTCGGGCTGTGGGAGTTCACGCAGGTCGACGGCCCTGCGAAATTCGACCTGCTAATCGAGCGCTACCCGGCGTTGTTCGAACAGTTACGTGCGACCGGAGAGTCGATCCCCATCACGCTGTTGCCTGGTAATCACGACAGCGAACTTGCGGCCTACGACGAGTACGTAAAGCGGTTAGCCGAGTACAACGTCGACCTGGTCCGATCCGAGTCGATCACCCGGCCGGTGGGGAACCGAACGATCTGGTTCGAACACGGCCATCAGCAAGATCCCAACAATCGGTTCGAAGATTTCGGCAACCCCAACGAGACGCCGCTGGGGTACTTCTACAACGCGCTCGTAACGAGTCGGGCGGGGCAACTCTCCGATCGAGGGCGGAACAACTGGTTGAAAGACGTGCAGGCGGTTACCCCGACCGAGCGGGTGCCTCGCTGGCTCGTTTCGAAGTATCTGTACCGAGAAATGAATCCGCTCTTGCGGTACGCCGTGATCCCATTTCTGTTGTTGTTCAATATCAGCGCACTCATCGCGGTGCTTGCCGGACTGGACGTAGCCGGCATCTGGACGATGCCGGTCGAGCGGACGGATGTGGTTCTCGACCAGTTGGGAGTGGCCGGCGAGGCTGTTCACTTTCTCCTCGTTGTCAACACGGTGGTTACCGGCATGATCCTCCTTGTAAGCGTTCCTATCTACTTTATTCTCCGTGATGTCACGAAGACCGTCGATCGGTTCGGGATTTTCGAAACGGAACTCACCGTCGACCCTGACGAGCCGTACAAGGAGGCCGCGCGAGCGGTGTTCGACGAACGACCGGAGACGGCGATATTCTGCTACGGACACACCCACCGGCCGAAAGTGACCGAACTCGAGGAGAGATTGCTCGTTAACACCGGCACGTGGTTAAAACGACTGCACCGTCGGGAGGTCTTCGCCGGGATACTTCCGCCGGTCTTCTACCCGTCCTACCAGCTCTGTGCCGTTCGTATCAGCGCCGAATCCGACGGCGTGGCCGTCGAGTACGAAGAAATTCAAAAACCCGATCCCCACGGGGACGAAATTACACTCACCGAGCGACTGCTCACCCTCGGTCGCGCACCCGCACCGGATCTCCCCGAGCGATCGGTCGTCAACGACGGAATATCGGAATCAAGCGACGATACAGGGGAGCAAGTGGGCTGAACGGAGGCCGCCGAAAGCGGTCCAAGACGGTATGTCTCGAACGGGTGCTCAAATTACACGGAAATTTGTATCTGGCAGAGAGGGTAGCAACGGAAGCAATAATATGTCGGCCCGATGAAACGTATGTGCGAATGGGCGCAGATCATATCGACATCGAGAAGGGAGAAGAGGAAGTGGCCAGCGGAGTATCCGGAAGGCTATACACTGTGTTCGCTCTCCTCTCGATGCTCGTGGCTGGGTTCGCAGCATCGATCCTCTTTGGCGTTCTCGGGTGGAACCCTGCCGTCGGCTTCGCTTGTGATATCGGGTACTTTCTGTTCTACGGGCGGATGACCGGTTCTCGATGGCCCTGGGAATACTGGTAGAACGAACTCGTTTGAGACGCGTCTGTACTCATCCTCGCTCTTGTGGGGAGACACACCGCTCAAAGCGCAGTCCGGTCGTCGAATCGGATGTCGCCTCACAGCCGTAGCGAGGCGATAGTTGTCGCCGGAAGTTCGTGCCGAAGAAGCCACGATCGAACGCATGCGCGCTCGAGCAGGAGGGAGTTGAATCGTCGCACGTCTCGACCAGCGCCAGGGAGCTCCTTTTGTACGTTCCCGTCGTGGATACCACCGTGAATGCGGGCGAACGACGACTCCTAATCTTGAATCCGGTCAGCGGGAGCGAGGATCACGTCGACACCGTCATCGAACTGGCCGAAGACCACGGGTTCGAGGTGCGGATGACCGAGGGCGAGGGTGACGCAAAGCGGATCGCCCGCAAGGCGGCGGAGACGGACCTCGTTGTCGCGGCGGGAGGAGACGGAACAGTAAACGAGGTCGTAAGCGGGCTGTACGCGGCCGATGCGCTTTCGACGACGACCGTCGCCGTCGTTCCAGCGGGGACGGGAAACAACTTCGCGACGAATATCGGCGTCGAGGGTATCGACCACGCCTTCGACGTCATCCGGCGGGACCGCCGCCGGACGATCGACCTCGGGACGGCCGAGGAACGGGCGTTCGTCAACTCCTGTGTCGCCGGTGTTACCGCCGAGGCGAGCGGCGCGACGACATCCTCGGGAAAGCGCCAGTTTGGCGTGCTCGCGTACGTGTTCCGCACGATTGAGAACGTCCGGTCGTTCGACTCTCTTCCGCTCAGGGTCGAAACTGGCGCGGGGTCCGAATCGACGATCCCGCGTACGGATCCGAACGCAGGACCGCGCGACGAATCGGTGGCCCAAACCTGGGAGGGCGACGCCGCATTCGTCCTCGTCGGAAATGCCAGGCGGTTTACCAGCGCCCGAACCGCTCAGGGAAACGCGGAGGACGGGCTACTCGAAGTGACAGTCGTCGAGGACGCTTCGGCCGTCGACCTGCTCGGCGATGCGGTGCTCGAGGGGATGTTCGGCCGCGACGCCGAACACATCGTCCGCCTCCGCGCGAGCGCGTTGACGATCGAGTCCCTCGACGATTCGCCGGTCACGTACAGTCTCGACGGCGAAACCCTCGAGTCCGAACGTGTGAACCTCGGGACGGACTGTGGCGCGCTTCGGGTGGTCGTTGGTGATGGCTACGATCCGAACCCCGACAACAACGAAGCGTAACGCGTTTCGACGCGGGTAGTGGCGGTCGTCGTGTAGCAACCGCCTGCGGGATCGCCTCGAGACAACTGGTGGCGAGTCGACGGGCTCGGGTTCGGCGATTCTAGGCACCCGTCGTCCGGCCGAGCGTCTCGTCCAGCCAGTCGAACGTTCGCCGGTGGAACAGCGATTGGGCCATGCTCTCGCAGTGGCCGCCGGCACCTTCGGCGTCGGTGAACTCGACGTACCGCGTCGGGGCCGTAAGTATCTCCGCGAGTTCCTTCGATTGGACGGCGAGCCGATCGGCCTCGTTGTCGGTAACGAGCGTCGGACACCGGATCGCATCGGCGCGCCCTTTGAGCGTGTACGCCTGCAACTCGCGGACGTACTCGCCGAGCGAATCGACGTCGTGGGCGGCCATCCGCGCCCCGAAGAACTCCAGTCCCTGTGGGTCCTCGAGTTGTTGGTCGAGCGCCTCGTCGGCGTCAGGATTTCCCTCGAGGACGGCCTCCCGTAGCTCCTCGGGGACCAGCTGTAGCGAGAGGGAGCCGAGATCGTGAATTCCGGGGTCGGCGACGAGCGCGGCAAGGCGGTGTTCGCCCGTGGCCGCTCGCGCCGCGAGGTAGCCTCCGAAGCTTCGTCCGACCAGCGCGACTCGAGACGAATCGACTTCCGGCCGCCGGACGGCGTAGTCGAAGACGGGGGCGAGCACGGTTTCGTACTCCGGGCGGAAGAAGAGGCGTTTCTCGTACAGTGTTCCCCCCTGCCCGGGACCCTCAAAGAGGAGGGAGTTGTAGTCGCGGGAGAGGGCCGCCTTCGCGAGCATCGGATAGGACTCCTCGACGGGCGAATCGTAGCCCGGAAAGCCGATTATCGTGGGCCGTACCGCCCCCGTGGCGTCCGGAGCGAAGAAATAGCCCGAGAGCGTCGTCCCCTCGAACGGGATGTCAACGACTTCGGAAGGATGGTCGAGCAACGAAGCCGCCGCTCGGAAACACTCGCGCTGGCGACGCCAAGCCTCGTGCAGATCCGGATCGTCGAGGTCGTGTCTGCGGAAGTAGTACGCCGACCGGTAGTACTCGGTCGCGCGAAGAAACGATTCGCGGGCGCTTACCAGATGATTGTCCTCGCGCGAGTCGTGTGCGCGGTTCTCGACCGTTTCGGCCGTCGCGAACCACTCGTCGTACCAGCTGTCGTAGTCGCCCCCATCGATTCGATCGGCAGTCGCGAAACACTCGCCGACGTCCGCACAGCCGTAGTAGACTTTCCCGAGCGCACGCTCGAGTTGGCCCTCGAACTCACCCTCGAAGTAGTCGGGAGACATAGCAGTCGGACTACGACATTGACAATAAAGCCGACGTACCGACATCGGTTCCCCGTCTGGCAGTCATAACCGGGAGAGAGGTGAAGACGTTGTCGCAAAATCTCGGCTCGAGCACAGTTGTCAAACCGCGCGACGCAACTCGTGATAGAATGTTCAAACTGTCTAAACAGTGTCCAATGAGTACACAGTAGTACGGACGGCAAAGACGGTATCGCCCCACCGGTGGTTGGTGCGTATGTTCTTTCTAGCAAACTGAGTTCCAACACACTACCGTAGCCGAACAACCGTCCCTGCAGGACTTCTCAGCGGAGAAGGGGTTTGACAGTGGCGATAATCCCGGTACAATCAAGTGCCGCACCTGTAGTTTCAACGTATGCCCAGTCAACTGAGGGATGTCCGGGAGAGTATTGCAACATCTCCAAACCCCTCTGATTCGTTCACCGATCTACCGCAAAACGAGTGGCGCGATATGTTTTTCGCGCTCCCAGAGGACGTTCGGAAGAGAGTCGTTGCCGATATGAGCCGTTCGCAGTTGAACACGTTTGTTACTCGGCTTGATCCGGACGAAGTGACGGATGTCCTCGAGCACGTCGACGAAGAGGCCCGCGAGGCCGTACTCGCCACCCTCGATAGCGAGCGGCGCGAGAAAATCAATTTTCTGCTGTCGTTCAACCCTGAAAGTGCGGCAGGGTTGATGAACCTTGATTTCGTCACCGTCGACGGGTCTCGAGAGTTCGACGAAGTGACCGAACGCGTTCGTCGCTTCGAAGATCGGACGGGTCGAGTACCGACGATTTTCATCACCGATGAGAACGAACTCCTCGGCGAACTCCCGGGCGCGGCGCTCTCAGTGGCTGACCGGGAAACCGAGACGATTACCGACTACGTTCAAGAGACACCGCACATCCGATATAACCGCGACGACGAAGCGGTGCTCGAGGTGTTCCGGGAGAACCGCGAGCGAACCGTCGCAGTCCTCGACGAGGAGGACGATATTCTCGGCGTGATCCACGCCGACGATCTGCTGATGATGATCGAAGAGGCGAGGGGCGAAACCCTCTACGAGTTTTCCGGCGTCGCCGAAGAAGAGAGCGTACTCGACAGCCCTGCCGAGAAAGTGCGGAGGCGGTACAAATGGCTGATTTTTAATCTCGGTACAGCGTTTATGGCTGCAGCGGTCGTTGGGCTGTTCGAGTCGACCATCGCCGCCGTCGCCATACTGGCCGCGTATATGCCGGTCGTCGCAGGGATGGGAGGAAATGCCGGAACACAGGCGATGGCAGTCACCGTTCGGGGGATTTCCCTGGACGAGGTTTCGCTCAACACCGGAAAGCGCGTCGTCGTCAACGAGGTTGTCGCAGGAGCCATCAACGGGCTCATTACGGGGACGCTTGTCGCTATCATCGCTATCGCCTTCTCCTACGGAGAGTTCGGCATCCTACTCGGTGCAGTTATCGGTGTTTCGATGGTTGCAAACCTGGTGATTGCGGGCTTTTTCGGTGCGATCACCCCGCTATTGCTCGACCGGATTGGGTACGATCCGGCCACTTCCGCGACGATCTTTATCACCACGGCGACTGACGTGTTAGGCTTTTTCGTCTTCCTTGGCTTAGCTCAGGCAATCTTGTTGTAAGCGCCCCACTGCTTCGGAAAGACTGAGCTCCTTTATGCCGTGAACGGAGAGGGGCCTCCGATCCCTCAAGCATCGGGCGGAGTCGTTCGAAAGGCACAGAGCGCCTTTCGTGACTGAGCGGAGCGAAGCTAAGCGGGAGCTGCGCTCCCGCAAGGTCAGCGGGACTTCTCCCGCCAGACTCCGCGATGTCCGCGAGACCATAATGATCGAGAGAAGTATTGGGAACAGCTGTACGAGGGAGTACCACTACAGGCCCCAGCTGCCGATAAGTGGGGTAGACCCCATTCCCAGAACTTAGCTAATTCATTAAGGTCTCGCTTGATGACGAGAGAGCAAAGCTCTCTCGAACCACCCGAAGGCGACGTGGAATCCCACTATGGGACCCGTTACGTACGGGTGGCAGCGTGTTCGGGCGAGTCAGCTTTGTTGTTGGCGTAGGCGTTGTAAGCGGCGAGAGCGACAACGAGGACGCCCGTGATCGTCGTTCCGGTTGCGAGTTCGTTGCTACCCATCTCGATGAGGTACGGCAAGATGACCGCCCATAGCCCGAGTAGAACCGTCAGCGACGCGACGCCGACGCTCGCCAACCGGTCCCGACTCATGCGGTAGAAGTTGTACCCGCCGAGCAGGAAGATCGCCGTGCCGACGAGCGTATCGTTCCAGATCGCCGCCTCCGTGGCTTCGAAGATGAACGGTGATGCGACGAGATAGAGCCCGAGCAGTGCAATGAGGGCGCTCACCCACTGCATCGTATCCGTGTTCAGGGTATTTCTGTTCTGCGTAGCCTCGGTATCAGTGCCCGTGTCGGTTGGTGTTTCGCTCATAAATTCCTCCACTGAGGTTACTCAATACCCTCGCATAACGAGAGTGCCTGCAACCGTCGGCAACGGTGAGTCCGGACCATCTTCGAGAGTCTCCCGGTACGAGAGCAGCCGGAGTGGTCTGTCGTCCTCGAGCACCAGCAAAAGTAGCGATCCTGTGAATACCGGGTATCGGACGTGTGACGCTGACCACCCGCACAGCGATGCCGGGGAACCGAACACGGGATCAACCGACGAACCGGCTACAGACCTACGGCTCGACGATCACAGCCGGTGGGTCCCCGAAGCCCCAGTCGAACGCAACGCTCGCGCTATCGGTCTCATGTGGAACTGTCTCGAGGACGGAGAGAACGCCGGCGATTTCGACCCGCTCTATCACCTGGCAAACCCGAACCGGTAGTTCGAACAGAAGAGACTTTGTCGACGAAATGGTCTTGAACGGAGCAGGATCCGAGCAGTTCTTGATACTGTCGGCTGTCAGTCGTTCAGGATTCTCGTCGCCTCGAGGGTACGAAAACCTTCACATAGTTACAGCCGGCAGTAGAAGACACAATCGTCCGGAACTCGTCAAATTCGAGGCCACACCGATGACGGAAATCGACCGCCAACCGGAAGCCGAAACGGAATACGGGGACCATTTAGCGCGCAGTGAATCCGTCTGGAACCGATGGAGTAATTGGTACGGAATGAGCGAACGCGATTTCGAGCCGATCCGCGAGGAACTGATCGCGGACCTCGAGGTCAGCGAGGGAGATACCGTCCTCGAGATCGGTTGTGGGCCGGGCGTCAATTTCGATCTGATTCGGAACGCTATCGGCGAAGACGGCAGGCTACTGGCGATCGATTACAGTCCAGCGATGGTCGAGAAGGCGACTCATCGAGTCGAAGAAAACGGCTGGGAGAACGTCGAGGTGATCCACGCCGATGCGACGACTGCCGATCTGGGCGGCCCCTACGACGCGGTCGTTGCGACGCTTTCTCTGAGCGTCATGCCCGACATCGAACGGGCGGTTCGAAACGTCTACGCCGGACTCGAGTCGGGAGGAACGATCGGTGTTCTCGACCTGCAGGAGTTTCAGTCCGGACCCGCAAAAGCGCTCAATCCGTTGTTGCGACGATTCCTTCGGTGGTACGCGAATTGGAACACGGACGAGCACGTCCCACAGGTGATAGCTGACGTGTTCGGAGGATACGACCAGTTCAGTACGTACATGCATGGGACCGTGTTTACGCTCCGGGCGGAACGACCACGAACCGGTGAGGATAGTTTTATTTGAGCACCAACATATCATTGAATATGGACGCATCTTCGCTACGCCTGCAACGCCATCTCATCGGTGCTAGTATCGTCGTGCTCGTTCTCAGCGTGTTTCAGTACTGGCAGGGTGCCATCGACTGGGGCTTCATCTTCGCTGTTGCGATTCTCTATTTTATCGTCAGAATTGTTCTCGACTACGTAACATCCGATGCCGGGGATCGTTCGATATGACCGTCATCCGGACCCGGCTCGAATTTTCCACGGCGGTTTCGCAACCGTCACGGTCAACATGTTCGCTCTTCGTGGTGGCGTCTATCGGTCGCATCAGGCGCTGAATCGCCCGGTTTTCGGAACAGTCCACCGTCTTCTAACTACGGGTTTATCGCCGCCGCCGTCGGATGAAAGAGCGTGGAACAAACTACCAAAGACATCGTGGATCGGTTTCTGCGGGCGATGAACGACCACGACCTCGAGACGTTGCTCTCGTGTTTCCACGAGGACTACCGGAGCGAAACGCCGGCACATCCCGAACGTTCGTTTACCGGCCGCGAACAGGTTCGAAAGAACTGGATACAGATGTTCGAGACGACCCCCGATCTGTCAGTCGAGTTTCCGCGAACGACGGTCGCAGGCGAGACGGCCTGGATCGAAATGCGGATGCAAGGGACCCAAACCGACGGCGACGAACTGAACGCCCGGGGCGTCGTTATCAAGAGTATCCCTGACGGCCGGATTCGACGGGGGAGGATCTACCTCGAGCCCGTTCAGCGATCCGCGGACGTGAGCTGGGAAGAAATTTACGCGGGTGAAGAGACTAACTAGCCGCTGGACAACCTAACTAGCCGCTGGACAACCGCCAGGTGAGAAGTACGCTCCAGCGGTCCGGTTTATCTACACTACTTCCTTGATGATTTCCGCAGGATTGCCCTGAACGACGACGTTTTCGGGAACGTCCTCGGTGACGACCGCACCGGATCCTATTACTGCTCCGTCCCCGATGGTCACGCCGGGGTTGAGAACCGCTCGGCCGCCGATCCAGACATCGTCGCCGATCGTCACTGGTTTTCCGTATTCGGGACCTTTCACTCGTTCGGCTGCCTCGAGTGGATGCGTCGCGGTGTAGATATGGACACCAGGACCGAGCATGCAGTCGTCCCCGATCGTAACCGGGCAGGCGTCCAAAATAACACACTCGAAATTCGTGTAGAAGTCGTCACCGACGTGAATGTTGAAGCCGTAGTCACAGCGAAACGGCGGCTCGAGGTACACATCGTCCCCGACGGAGCCGAACAGTTCGTTCACAAGCTCCGTACGTTGTGCTTCGTCGGACACTGGCGTTTCATTGTATTCCTCGGTAAGCTCTCTTGTCTCCCGCCGGCGGGCAACTAATTGCGGATCATCGGGATCGTACAACTCCCCGTTCACCATTTTCTCACGTTCACTCGCCATAGTTCCGAGAGTAGTCGCCACTCTAATACGGGTTCTGTTGCGAGCATCTCGAGTACTCCGAGTCTTTTGTGTCGGTATCAGAACCGAGGAGCAACCGTCAGCTGTCGCGAAAGAATCGTACAGGTCCGGAGATTCCTGCAGTCTCGCCCGTCCGAGGGGCTAAAGATAAAAGCGACCGACACTCCAAACGTCAGGGACTACGGTTCGACGAACTCGAGCACTTCGAGCGTATCCGTCGACTCATGGTACCAGGCGAGATGAGCTCGAAGCGGTGGCACCTCGGTCGCAGACGGACTGTAGGAGAGTAATTCTCCCTCCTCAGTTAGCGCCCAGATTCGATCACCGTCGGGGCTGAGGTCGCTCCCGGAGCCGATCGTCTCCTCACCGTTCGAAATTGTCGCCGTCAGGCCGCCATCGGATTCGTCGACGTTCCGTAATGTCCCAGCTCTTCGTCGACCGAGAGTTCGTACCAGGGATGGTCGTCCGCGGGATCGCTCGAGCTCGTGATCTCGCGTCGTTCGACGTTCATGATGGACCAACTGCGACCCACTGGGCGTCCGGCGCGGCGAACGAATTACTCTGGTAGACCATCCATCGGGTCTCGAACCCCGTCGCGGAGACGTTGATCGCCCGGTGAAAGCCGGCGGACGTCTCCTCGGCCGGTTCGACGACGACTGCGGGCGGCTTTTCGAAGCCCCAGTCGAACGCGACGCTCGCGCTGTCAATCATGTAGGTGCCCCACATGTCGTCGCTCGCCGAACCCAGATCGGCGTGCTCGACGGTTCCGTACTCGACGTGATCGACTTCCGCGTCACGCTTCGAGTTATCTGCTGACATGTGCCATCATTGGATCAGCACATCGATCCTCATCATGTCGTTTTCGACGAGATTCACCGAGGGAGAACGAAGGTGGATATGCACGGTGTTCGCGGCGTATCACCGTGCGCGAGGACTACGAAGCACGAGTCGTATCGTTCGAACGGTGCCACGGAGAGCGCTCGGGACGATCAGTCTCGATCGTAACTCGCGATCCGGCCCCACGTCGACTTTTTGCCCCAGAGCCCCGAACGCATGCACTCGAGTTCGACGATCTGGGAGTTATCGACGAAGAGGTTCACCTTCGGGCCGAACTGCTTTAGGTACCACTCGAACACCTCGGGGTCGGCCGCTTCGAAGACGCAGTTTTCGACCCCGAGCCCGTCCGCGATTTCGAACGCGACATCGGTCCGCCACTCGCGGACCCGCTCGGTGATCCCCTCGGATTCGACCATGACTTTGTACGCTCCGGCCTCGAGGTGGCGTTCGCCCTCCTCGATCGCGCTCGTCGGATCGATCGCCGACTCGGACTCGAGTTCTTCGACGCTCGAGGCGCCGCCGGCTCCGAACTGCACGTTTATCTCAGGTTTGGCCTTCATCCCGTGATCCTGGACGAGTTCGGTCAGCGCGACCATGTCCTCGACGTCGATCGCGAGGAAGCCGCTCGATACCTCGACGACGTCGAACCCGAGATCTCCCGCCTCCTCGACGTACCGCTCGACCTGATCGTAATCTCGGATCAGGACGTGCTCGACGAACCCGCCCGTCGAAACCAACACATCGTGTTCGTGACAAATCTCGATCAACTCCGTCACGGCCGTCTCGGGCATCAGCGCGAACGAACCGCCGGAGAACTTGTAGATGTCAACGTACTCTCCCATGGTCTCGAGGATGTCCTGTAGTTCGCGCGATCCCATCGGATCGTAGTACGGCCCGCGGATTTCGGTGATACCGCTCTCGCGGGGCTTTTCCTCGCGTTCGTTGACGTGCAGGAAGTCGAATGCGCGATCGGACATACGACCGGTCACCACGAGCAGGGCCAAAATGCTAACACGCCCTCGGATCCGCTCAAGTATGGCCGACCAGCGGATCGATCCCGCGGTGGACGACCGAAAACGGGTCGTACGACAAGGTGCTCAGTTCGTGCAACCGGTCCGGCGGGTCACGCAAGCAGGGCCGTCAGCTCCGAGACGTCGCGAGATTCGAGCGTTTCGATCGTCTCGACGAGGTCGTCGCGGCGCTCGTCCGTGAGGTTCCCGTCCGTAATCGCGTCGAACTTCTCCTCCAGATCGTCCCAACCGAGGGGATCGAGCGGATGACCCCGGAACGCCTCCTTTTCGACCCGATACGTGGTTCCATCGTCCATCGCGACATCGATCACCGCCGGCATTTCGCCGTCTTCGAACCGGTCGGTGAGGTCCCGGTCCTCGCTCACGTCGACGATGCGCAGCAGCTGCTGGACGTCGTCGCGCCGGATGCGCTCCGGTTCGTACTGCCCGAGCGACAGTTCGCGATCGATCAGCGCCGCCGCGAGCATGTACGGGAGCGAGTGGTCCGCCTGTGCCCTATTTTCGACTTCGTACCGGTTCCCTTCGCCGCCGCCGATGATGAGCTTCGCGCCGCCGAAGGTCTCGAGTTTGATCCCCGCGACGTCGTCCGGGTCGAGATCCTCGCGCTCGGCCAGCTCGATCACCCCCTCGACGGCGGACTGGGCGTACGTCTCCGCGACGTAACGTTTGCTCATCGCGTCGTGAACGCGTTCGCCCGGCGTCAGCTCGAGGTCGAACGGTCCCGATATCACGTCCTTCCACCCCTTCTGACCCTCGAAGAGGTCTCGAGGTCCGTCCATCCCGTTTTTCGCGAGCACCGCGGCGTAAACCGCGTTTCGCGCCGCGTTCGCCGACGCTATTCCTTTCCACTCGTTGATGCCGCCCGTTCGAGTTACCCGCAGGGCGTTGTGGCCGGTCCCCGCGATACCGATTGCGTCGCGGGTCTCCTCGAGATCGAGGTCGAGGAGTTTCGCTGCGCCGGCCGCCGCCGAAACGACGGTGTGGGTGACGTGGTCGAATCCCCGGTCTCGAACGGGGGCCTTCCACGCGAGTTCGGCCTGAATCTCGTAGGCGATCGCGAGCGCGGAGAGCAACGCCTCGCCCGATCGATCGGCGTACTCCCCGGCGGCGATGACGGCTCCCAGGTTGTCGCTCGGGTGCGGGGTCTCCCTCGGCGCCAGAAACGAATCCATATAATCGAGATAGCGGACCAGCGCCGTGTTGTGCATCGCCGCCTGTACCGGCGAGGCGCTGGCGTCGCGACCCCAGAGCGTGCACTCGCCGCCCGCCTCGAGTTCCCGGACGGTTCGAAACACCACCTGCGTGGGGTCAGCGGCCTCGGCGGCGACGGCGATACCGACCGAATCGAGGACGCGCCGTTTCAGTGCATCCCGCGTTTCCGCCGAGAGGTCGTCGTATTCGGTCTCCTGGACGAATTCCGCGATCTCGAGCGTCGTCATAGGAATCCGCTTCCACCGGTAGCGCCAAACGTTTTGGCGTAGTCGGTGCAACCGATCGAAGACGATTCGGACGGGGGGACGTGAACCAGCGAGAGGCGAATATCCTCGAGATCCGATAGCGAGTCGGCGCCGCTTCGCGAGTCGACCGCCCGGCTACAACCCTGCCGTCGCAGGCTGGGACCATTTCGGCCCGGTCGGTGACGACCGACACGAAGTCCCATGAGCACGGAAACGATTCAGGACCTCTTCGAGCACGGCCTCGAGGACATCTACCACGCAGAGCACGAGCTACTCGACGCACTCGAGGACCTCGAAGAACACACGGAAGACGACGAAATCGCACAGGCGTTCGCCCAGCACCGTCAGGAGACCGAAGACCAGATCGATCGGCTCGAGCAGGTCTTCGAGGAGTTCGGGGCGCCGCCGGAGAAAGAAGAATGCGAGGGGATCGAGGGACTGATCTCGGAGTACGAGGGGTTCCTCGAAACGGATCCCGACCAGAACGTCCTCGATTACCACAACATGGCCGCAGCCGAGAAGACGGAGCACTACGAAATCGCCGCTTACGGGAACCTCATTCCGTTGGCCGGTCAACTCGGGCTTGACGACGCCGCGGACATGCTCGAGGATAACCTCCGCGAGGAGCAAGACGCCCTCGAGAAACTGAAAGAACTGACCGAGAGCTACGACATGGAATCGATTCCGTCGCAGTGAGGCGTTACGATGTGCATCGTCACGTCGCCCAGGTTCGGCATCTCGAGGTTCCGTTCCTGAAGGGCGACACCGGCGTCCTCCAGGGTCGTACCGCCCCGTATCGTCGCTTCTTTGGCATCCGCGTCGTGGCTAACGATCCCCGTCATCTTCTCGAGCGAAACGATGACATCGTCCGTCCGGACGACCGGCGTCCACGAGTGGCCCCGTCCGGCGACGCGGACGTTCTTGTTTTCCTCCCGACAGCGACGGACGATCGTCTGAAACTCGGATTCGGTTTCGGGCGCGACGATTCAGTCCGGCTCGGCCGAGACGCTCCCCGACCAGTTCGTCCACTCCTCGGTCATCTCGTCTTCCAACGATTCCTGTCCCATCGTTAGTCACTCGAGTACGAACCGAACGAGGTGTTCGACGTCGGCTGGACCGGTGACACCATCACGAGTCACCCGAGTACGCAATCAGAGCAAGGCGTTCTCGGCCTGTCGCGAGTCCAGGCGAGTGTGCTGGCAGACGACCGGGACATCCGATTCGACCACGCTCGCGAAGTCCTCGCCCTTGGGGAGTTCCTCCGGATCCTCGAGGTCGTTGAAACGAACGTGTTTGGTTCGTTCCGCCGGAACCGTCTCCTCGTACGGACCGGTCGGTTCGCGATCGGTGAAATACCGTGATTTCGACCGTCGCATCCGCTTCGCCGGTGTTCAGGATGTAGACTGCTTCGTGGCTGATCGTCTCGAGTTCGGGGTCGGTACTCTTCTCGGAAATGTATCCGTCCGGAATGACCCACGTTTATTTCCCGGTTATCGTACTCACTCCTCAGTGATGAACAAGAACGGGTGGATAACAGAACGGCTTGTCCCTTCAGGGGGATCCCGTAAACCCGTATTAGCTATATCGTTTGAGTGAACTCGTCGAGGCCAGAGGTTCGGAAGATAGATTCCTACAAACCACTAGATCACATATGACTATTCGAGGGAACAAAGCTGGTCTATGGAAGATTTCTAGGAACTGTAGTGTGTCATAGGACAGTTCGTGTACCCTCTCTGTGAACTTGAGCACACGGCAAGTATAGCTGCATACTGATCAATATAATTAGGCCAATAGACGAGTGGTTGATTAGATCACCCAGTCCAAATTCGACTATTTCCCATCAAGAAATATTATTAATCAAATGCTTATTTTCTAATAGGTTTGCTTCATTGATATATGGATAGACGCGCGTTCCTCAGGACTGCTGCCTCTGGGTCGGTTTTGATTGCGGGCTGCTCTCAAGTAGAAGAACTGGCAAGCAATGCGAGCGACGCGGCGAGTGGGAAGAAGTCGCTCAGCGATACCGTCAGTGCCAATCGGTCCATATTCTCTCAATTCGGACCTATATAATACGTCCCAGAAAAGGAATTCTCTTCTGGATTATAATAACACATCCTTTTAGCTCACTACAGCTGCAAGCTGAGCGGATGTGATCCGTGTCTTTTCATTCACCGTAAATGAATATATCTTGGTCAGCTTGACGTTCCGGATCGTACCAAATATCCACATGTTCAAACCGCTGATCTGAGTCGTTAGTTGGCCATGAAGACTCTTGTTCACTTTCAGAACCTATTCTAACGTGAATGTTGGATGGAGTGCCATCAATCGAGATGCTATCGTTAGCAGTCTCTGCGTCCATTTCAAACGTCTCCTCAAAAATCGTGTCCGTGTTGTCGTCACTGGTTCGAAGACTAATAGAATGCGCATCTGGTGAGTAGTTGTAAACTTGGATCGAGTAACTACGAAGGAAAGGTATGCTACTGCAACCTGTGGATAGGATCGTAAGAGCAGATGTTGAAGCTAGAAGAAAACGACGTCGATGTATAGTAGATTCGTTTCTCCGGATCAATGTATGTGTTTTGGTTTAGAGGGCCGTGGTGAATCGCCATACGGCGCTTGATTTGGCTAGTTGACGGCACGCTTGATGTTGTAGACGACACACATCAGAACGATTTCACGGAACTCACGATACCAAGATCGCGCACGCACGGCGTCGCCGAGCGTGCGCTTGATCACCGAGAAGACGGTCTCAGACAACGCTCTCTGGCCGTAGAGAGTCCCATCGATCACGCGCGTTATGCGCGTGATCGATGGGACGGAACTCTCAATGCTTGATCAGCGGTCTTACGTCCTCTTCTCGGAGTTTATCACGTAACCGTTGCCAGTCGTAGCCTTTGTCGGCAGCGAGGCTGTGCAACTCGCCCGCGTTGCGGCGGGCGAGTTGCCAGCCGATCTGCGTGTCGTGACGTTTCTCGGTTGTGCAGTGAACGTCGAGGATAGCTTGTGACGCTGTATCGACGAGAGCGGTTGTTTTGAGTGTTTGAACACGATAATTCGTGCGACGGCAGTAGTGTTTGCTGGCGTTTTCGCGGTCGAAAAACGTCGCGTCCATCGCAGCGTGACCAGATGGCTCGTGCAGCTGCGCCGACAGGCGCAGCAGCACTCGCCAGACCGCCATCTTGATCCTGTCAAACGCTTTCACCAGCGTCGAGTGATCTGGGAGATCGGCCTTCTCAAGGCCGATCTCCGCCAATATTTGTGGCATCTCGCTCAAGAGGTCGAGCGCTTCGCGGTAGGACTTCTCCAAGTGAATTCGCAGACAATGCAGCGAAACGACGGCGTAGTCGGCGAATCCGCCGCCACCTTGCGGGGCGGCGGATTCGCCTCGACCACCAACAGCATTTTTAGCCAACGTCACGACCTTCCCAGTGAAGCGGGAAATTTTGGACATAGAGCATCCGCGGTTTCCCGCTTCAACTCCCTAGTTCTGACGGTCGAAGTCTACGCAGTCGTGCGATTCACCAGAGCCATTTCATCTATTCTGCTGGTGATGCCCAGATGAGCCGAGACCAGTATCCTGTACTCACGGAAAACCTCGTCGAGCAGGCGAATACCCTTCTCCAAGTTCATGATAGCATTTCAAAAGTCGTTCAAGAACTCGAGATCCCCGTTTCCAAGATCGACGACACCTACACCAAATCGGGCGATCGAATCTTTGAGCTCGAGTCGATGATTCGGGTGTTCATCTACAAGGAAGTGGGTGACTTTAGCGATCTGAAACTGGCCGATCGGTTCGAGACCTGGGCATACCTTCAACAGCGGTTCGGACTCAAGAACAGACCGTCGCAAGGAACGCTCTCGTATACGTGGCGAAACCGATTCACACCGCCACTTCGGCGGGTGGTTGAGGCAGTTGCACGAGCGATCCATACAGAAGCACACGAGCAAGATATCGTCTCGGAAGAGCTTGCACCGCCTCTCAGCGACGATACTGAGTCTGAGACTCCACAACCACTGCATCACTATGTGGACCAGCATGTCCCCAAGATCATCGATCTCGGTCGGGAACATATCTTCTCAGCGTTTGATACGGAGAGAGCATCGAATACCAAACACAGTGATATGGCAATCTGGGAATCCCAGACAAAAATGAGCCTGATGAAGCGAGTTGGCTCACGAGGTATCTATCGAATGTTGAATCGAAAGCAGGAGGATACACTCCATAATGATACGCACGTGAGAGCTATCAAGAAGCTGGCTACACCGAAAACATATCAGTATTCTCTGGATGACTTTACCACTCCTGATCAGTCCGCAATCCCATCACCAAATCGGATCGCGGAGACAATTCAAGATCCGTTCCATGAGGCGACCTCGTGTCTACTGAGTTCGATTCGAGGAACTGAGGGCTTTCAAGAGCCAGTAATCGCTGCGATCGACTACACAGTTGTCCCATTCCATTCGTCACCGTGGAAATCACCCGAAGATATCGAACCAGATGACGAACGAATGGTTGTGAACGAGACGACAGGGAAGACGAAAGTACCGAAAGAAGACTATCCAGAAATGGTACACGGGTAGAAGGACGAGCACTCGTATGGGTATGAGTATGCAACACTCTCAATCGTTGGACGCAACGCTCCGATCGTCATCGCCGTTGAACCAGTCCGGCGGAACTCGGGATGGGAAGGCGACGACGGGAAATCAATGCCGAACCACGAGATCGTCGATCGGCTTATGGAGCAGGCGACCCAACATGTCGATATTCATAAAGTGATGGCAGATAGGGAGTTTGGCTCCCACGGTGTTCAGGATATCCTTGATCAATGGGGAGTAACGTATCTCATTCCAAAGAAGAAATACGAGAAAGATCTGGAGGATATTGAGAAGGTGAAAGACCATCCAGTTGCAGATGCTGCTGTCCTCCCAGATGTTCCGTTACACATTGATGATGAACACAGTCATGATGTGAACTTCATGTTCGTGGCCTCAAGAAACAAGAAGTTCGCTGCCACAGATGGGGGCAACTATGCCGTGTTCATCACGAACCGAGACGAGGTATCTCCTGATGAAGCAATGGGGTTGACGTCACAGTATTCTCGCCGCTGGGATATCGAAAATGAGTACAAGTCGATCAAGTCGTTCCTGCCGTCGATCGCGTCGACGGACTACCGGATGCGATGTTTCACCTTCATCTTCGGCGTGCTACTCTATAACCTCTGGCGAATGGTTGACCACCTCGTGAAGGTACTCGTCAAGGCAACGTATGATGACTACGAGAAGGGTGATGACGAGATCCGCTTGAAGCCGGTAGTCACGTCGTCGGGCTGTATCGATACGTTCCTCGATGGCTTCGATCCACCGGACTAAGCAGGTCTATTTCTCTCGAGTTCTCGATTTCGGGTAGCAACAGCCTTCTCTTCTCTTCCTTATTTTCACACCACACTTTTCGTCTCTGAAAGGTGAGTATCATCCGTGCAGTCCAGTTAGTCTTCTTTACAATAATTCAGAGATAGTTTTCTTGTATTGAACGTCTCTTCGTTTGTAGCAGAACCAAACTCCGAACCTCTGTCGAGGCGTTTCCGTGCCCGAGCTGCCTGCAGTACGCTGCCTGGACTATATTCAAACGAAGCGTCGTCGGCACACACCCAGAGCGTCACTGCTTTCGAACACCATGAACGACGAGGAAGTCCTCGAGACCGTTCGCCAGAATGGACCGTTCGAATCGACAGACGAGGCGCGAGCCGTAACGACCGCGACGTTGTACACGTTCGGCGAGCGGATCCGTCCGAGAAGGCGATCACCGACTCGGAGAAAGAACCCACCACGGACTACTCGTTCGACGAATTCGTCCAGCGGGCCTCCCAACGCGAGAGCGTCCCCAGAGACGTTGCTGAGATTCACACCCGGGCCGTCGGAAGCGCCCTCGCCGAGACAATGAGCGACCGCATATCGACGCGTCTCGAGAAACACAACGCGGAGTTGTTCGCCACACACTGCAGTTGCACCCCAAACAACCAAGAGCCACGTTGGCGCGATACCAGACCGAGGCTCGTTATTGCTATGTCACTGAAAGCCGCCTTCGAAACCGGTGAAGATGGTGCGATGATCGGCGCCGCTACCGAACCCCCGCGGTGGAGGCGAATCGCCTCCGCGGCGATCGGTGGCGGGCTCGTCCTGTTCGGACTCAAAAACCGCTCGGTGATCGGGTCGATAGCCGCGATCGCCGGCGGATGGCTCGTCTACCGTGGAGTCACGGGCCGGGACCGGCCCGAGCCAAAATACGATGCCGATGCCGAGACGGGTATGGAACTCGGTCACGACGCAGGGTCCGGCACTGATTCAGAAGCCCAAGCGGACTCCGAACCGGGCATCGATTCCGAAATTACCCCCCTCTCTAGCGTCGATACGAGTGCGATCGTCGACCGTATTCGTTCCGAGATCGACACGAATACGCCCCGAATAGAGCGGTCGATTACCATCGGGGCGTCGCCCGAGGAGCTTTACGAACTTTGGTTCGAGCCGGCCACGCTCGAACGGATTGTCGGCCCCGGCGGGAAGATCGAGACCGTCGACGCAGACGAGGGGCGCTGGCGGTGGACGATCCCCGGACCGCTCGAGCAGGCCGTGACCTGGGAGACCGAACTCGTCGACGAACAGTCCGGGGAGTACATCCACTGGGAAACGCTCGATGGGGAACGTCTCTCGAGCAACGGATCGGTCGAGTTTCAGCAGGCACCCGCCGATCGAGGAACGGAAGTAACCCTCCAGTTGGAGTTCCATCCACCCGGCGGCCCGTTCGGAAACGCGGTGATGAACGGAATCGATATCATTCCCGGCACGCTCGCGGAGAAAACGCTCAATCGGTTCAAAAGCCTCGCGGAGACGGGAGAAATTCCCTCGCTCGAGACGAACCCGTCCGGACGCGGGACGGGAGATCTGGTCTAGGTCGGTGTGAGTCGCCAACTCGATCCGTGCGAATCGAGGTCGTTTAGACCTCTTACTTCGGGTCGTAGATTCGTTACTTCGGGTCGTAGATCCGTTACTTCGGGTCGTATACCCCTTATTTCGGGTCGTTGTAGGTTCGCGGATCCGGTTCGGGGGCGGCCACCTCTCCGTCGCCTGGTTGTTCGGCGAGATAGGAGAACTCGCCCTTGCTGTCCGGTGAGGAGCCCTCCGTCCACGGCAGGTTCGGATCCTCCTGTGGATCCCTGCGCGTCGACATGAACGCGTAATTGACGTCCTGATTTTCCGCTTCCTGTGGGAAACTCGCGGGGATCGGAATCGGATCGTCGAGCGCCTCGATCGCCTCGAGCCACTGGTTCTGGTGCATGGTGTCTCGAGCGATGAGATACGAGAGCATGTCCTCCATCCCGGGATCGTCGGTCATCTCGTACAGCCGCGTCGCGAGCAGACGACCGGTCGATTCGGCCATCACGTTCGCGTAGAGGTCCGCCGCGAGGTTCCCCGAGGCGACGACGTAGCCGCCGTTGAACGGAACGCCGTTACTGTCGACGGGCATCGCCGAGAGGCCGGCCGAAAGGAAGTGACGCGGGTTCTGGCCCGTCATCGCCGCGTTGACGGCCGAGTTCTGTTTTGCCTCTTCGCGAAGTTCGTCGGGCGCACCCCGAAGATTCTCCGTCACCGCGGTCGCGAGCATTTCGATGTGACCCAACTCTTCCGCTGCGGTTTCCATCAACAGGTTTCGAAATTCGCTGTACTCGGCCGGGAGCGCCCACGCCTGGAACATGTACTGCATCGCGACGCGAATTTCGCCTTCAGCGCCGCCGATGGCCTGCTGGAGAAGTTTCGCGAAGTGCGGATCCGGCTCTTCGACCGTAACCTCATACTGGAGTTCTGGTTCTTGGAAGAACATACTTCACGCTCCCGACATTGATTCGACGGATAAATATTTCACTTGCAGTAGTTGGAAATATACTCTGCAGAGAGATACCGGTGTTCGGGAAGGGATCGTCCTGGAGAAGGTCTCTTTCAGGCCTCACGAAGCTTTTTTGCGGATCGAGTAGTCCGGTTGAGAGACTGATTTCAGATGACGAGCGACAACCCCTCCACGAGCGCGGGACCGTCGCGGCGACGGCTAATAAAACACGGACTGCTCGCGACCACCGGCGTCCTCCTCGGCGGACCACACGCCGTCGGTGCGTCCGCCTCCCCCGACGAGACCGCCCAGGTTGAGGTGGAGAACGCGCGAGGGATGATGTTCCCCTATCAATTCACGCCGAACGCGCGGTTCACGGTAATCGAGAACGACCTCGACTGGCGGCCCGAACGGATAGATAGCACCTACGAAACGCACGTTATCCAGTACGAGTACGCCCGATCGCTTCGGGCCTTTCTCTTTACCGAAACATCTCTGCCCGCCGAGGAGAACCGAACGTTCGAATTCGGGCCCCCACAGCGCGCGTTGTCAGCCGATTCCGGACGACGCCTCGTCGGTGTGACCGCCAAATCGGACGCTCGATAATCGACCCACCACCAACAAAATTATCCCTCCCTGTGGTACGTCGGCTGATGGATGTTCGAGAATTCCCCGTGCTTACGGAGGCCGACCGGGAGCTGATCGACGAGTTCGCGATCGGTCTCGGCGACGACGCCGCTCGAGTGCTCGCCTACCTCCAGTGTCGGCGCGAGGACGACGAGTTTTCGGACACGTCGACGGAAACGGCGGTTCACGTCGGAACGAGCGTTAGCAAGAGCGCCGCCAAACGCTCTCTCACCGAACTGACCTCGGCGACGATCATCGAAGAAACCACGGTGCAAACGACCGATCCCGGTCGCCCGCCCAAAGCGTGGCGCGCGGTCTCGACTCGAGACGAGACAGCTCGTCGGCTGTACGCACACCACGCGAAGCGGTTGCTCGAGCAAAGCAAGCGCGTCGAAGCTCGGTTGCCAGAGACTCGAGCCGCCGACGGGACGGGCGGTAGCGATTCGGACGATGAAGCGGATCGCTTGGCCCGGCCGAACCTGGTCTCGATCGGTCTCAACTGGCAGCCAAACGGACTTCACCTCCCGCTGTTTGCCGCTCGGGCGAGCGACGATTCCCGCTCCTCGGTCGAGTTCGCGTTTCGAGAATACACCGGGTCCCGACGAGTGATCGACGGCGTGGAATCGGGCGAGAGCGACGTCGGAATCGCGGGCGCGGCGACGGTCGTTCGAGAACGGGAACGAGGGCGGCCGATCGTCCCGATCGCCGTCCTCTTCCAGCGCTCGACGGTCGTGCTTTTTACGACGCGCGAGCAATTTGGCGGATCGTTCGACTCGCTCGAGCGTCTTCGCGGGCGACGAGTTGGAATGCCGACCGGCACGGAGACGGGGTTGCTCGGTCGGTTGCTCCTCGAGCAGGCGGGGATTCGCGAGGCCGTCGAAGTCGTCGACGTCGAGGGGGAAGAGCGTGACGCGCTCGAATCGGGTTCGGTCGACGTCGTGACGGGAATGGGACCGGATCCCCATCGTGTCGAGTCGTCGACGCGGACGGTCGAGGTTCTCACGATGACCGACCAGTTCCCCGTCTACGGACCCGTCGTTATCGCGAACGAATCGACGCTCGAGACCCGACCGACGATGCTCGAAGGGGTGCTGGCGGCGATCGTCGACGGCTGGGCGAGCGCGATCGAAGATCCCGAGCCTGCGGCGGCCGATATCGCCGCCGATTCCGACGAATCCGCCGACCGGATCGTCAACACGTTCGAACGGGCGCGGGAGGCGTTTGGAACCAGCGACGCCGTGCGAAAACACGGTTGGGGGTGGCACGCACCGAAGCCGTGGAGTAACCTCCGCGCGGCGCTCGCGGAGGGTGGAGCGTTCGACGAAAGTCGGGGAGGCACGCAGAATGGAGTATCCAACGATGATTGAAGTCGACGGGGTGACGGTCGCCTTCGACGATGGTATGGCGGTCGAAGATGTCGACATTTCGATCGATTCCGGCGAGTTCGTCACGATCAGCGGTCCGTCCGGTTGCGGGAAGACCACGCTGTTGCGTGCGATCGGCGACCTGCAAGAACCCACGAGCGGACGGGTGTTGGTCGACGGGGACGATCCGTCGGCTGCGCGAGCGGCGGCGAACCTAGGGTACGTCTTTCAGCAGCTCAGCCTCTTTCCCCCGGAAGACAGCGCTTCAGAACGTCACCTTCCTCCGGCGGGTCGCGGGGGAAAACGCCGCGGCCCGAACGGACCCGGAAACTACTCGACGTGTTCGAGTCCGGCCGGGTGGCGGAGAAGTCCGATCCCTGGCCGCGTTCGATCTGATCGACCGAAATGCCGTGCTCCTCGTAGAACCCCTGATCGCGGGCGACGTAGTACGGCACGTGGAGCCCTCCGGGCTGCCAGTTTAACAATAGACCGACGCTATCCGTGCCCGGCTCGAGCAATTCGCCGGGGCTATCGTCGCCGAAACACCCCGCCAGCGCGCCCATCGCAGTCCCGCCCGCCGCCGCGAGGTGCTCTTCGCGTGCGAACCATATTGGGCCGTTCCAGAAGCGAGGGTGAAAAACGGTTCCAGGAAATGTGTTAATAGCCTTCGTTCACCATCAATTGTATCTCGAGACGGTCACCTTTCAAAACGTTCATCCAGGTAGACAGGTAACTTATCGATGAGAAACACCGCTACCGACTATCGGTCAGGTCCCAAATGATGCGCGGCCGACGGAGCGACTGAAACGGGAGTTATCGGTGGGGAATGGCCGAGAGCTATCGCCGAGAACCGGACGAGAGTTATCGAATCGAGAGTCCCTTCCCGCCGCTGTCTTCGGAAAACTCGAGTTCGATCTCAAGTTCGCGCTCTCGCTGTTTCGTGAACTCGATTTCGACCTCGATCGGATCGCGGTACTCGAAGGGGATCTCCCAGTCCGACCCGGCGACCGTAATCGACGTGTCGGCCTCGAGCTGGTCGGCGAGATCCCGAAGGAACGCGGCCGTTTCGGTCCGGGAGAGGTACACCTCCCGTTCGAAAAAGCCGTCGGTGATCGTACGCAGTTCTCGGTCTCGATCCTCAGGCAACGTGACCCGGTCGCTCATAGGTCAGCGTACGACGATCCACGTGATAAAGTCGGGACCAACGTTCAGCGTATCCGAAACGTAGGTGCATCGTACCTGCGAAATCCTTCTTGTGCCGGCCGTCGAAGATGTACGTATGTCACTCATCGACGTGCTCGGGAACGGGACGCGCCTCGAGATTCTGCGCGAACTCTCCCGGGAACCGATGTACGTCTCCGAGCTCGCAGAGGCGACCGGAATGGACGGGAAAACGGCGGTGCATCACCTCTCGACGCTCGAAGAAGCGGAACTGGTCGAGTGGTACATGCGGGGGAACCGGAAGTACTACGTGCTCCGTCAGTCCCTCGAGTTGCGTATCGCCCCGCCGCCGGAACGCACGTTCGTCCTTCAGACCGAAGAAATCGAGACGGAGACGGAAACGGCGGGTCAGTGAACGCAAGCGGGACGACGAGGGCGGTTACGCTCGAGTGGGAGACGGCTATCGCTTGACTGCGGACAGCGATCGCTCGAGGACAGACGGCTATCACTTGAGAGGGATTTCGGACGCAGTTATTCGCGCGCCGATTCGAACGTCGGTAACTCGTGCGAGGCGCTGATCGTCACCGCAACCGGCGTCCCGGGTTCGAGCCACTCCTCGTGAGAGTGTCGGCTCTCGAGGACGGTACCGTTCTCGAGTTCGATCCGGTACCGAACCGTCGGCCCGTTGAACTGCCGGTTGACGATCCACCCGTCCGCGTCGTCGGCCGACCGCGGTGTAACGGCGATATCGTCCGGACGGAGCAGGACCTCGAGCGGTTCCGACGGCCGGTCCCCCGACGTCACGAGTTTGTCGAACTCGACAGGGCCGATTGGGGTTTCGAGCGCACCGTCAGCGGGGCGACCCGTGAGGTAACTCGCCCGGCCGAGGAAGTCGGCGACCATTCTCGACGCGGGCCGCATGAAGAGCCGTCGGGGCGACGCGATCTGTTCGATCGATCCTCCGTTCATGACGGCGGTTCGATCGCCGACCGAGAGCGCCTCCTCCTGGTTGTGCGTGACCCAGACGGCGGTCACGTCGACGGCGTTGAGAATCTCGGCGACGGTTTCGCGCATCCGGACGCGAAGCCCGGCGTCGAGGTTCGAGAGCGGTTCGTCGAGCAACAGAAGGTCGGGTTCGGGAGCGAGCGAGCGTGCGAGCGCGATCCGCTGTTTCTGTCCGCCCGACAGCTCGTCTGGATACCGTTCTCGATACTGTGCGAGGCCGACCAACTCGAGTACCTCCTCGACGAGTTCGTCCCGTTCCGTCTCCGTCTCGGATTCGAGCCCGAAGGCGACGTTCTCCGCGACCGTCTTGTGGGGAAAGAGCGCGAAGTCCTGAAATACGATCCCCACGTCGCGCTTCTCGGACGGGACGAACTCGGCCTCGCCGGCGATGGCTCGACCGTGGAACCGGACGGTACCCGTATCGGGACGGTCCAACCCGGCGATGAGCCGGAGCGTCGTCGTCTTGCCACAACCGGACGGGCCGAGGAGCGTGAGTAGTTCGCCCTCGCGAACCGTAATCGAGAGGCCGTCGACGGCGGCTTCCCCGGAGAACGCCTTTGTCACCGTCTCGAGTTCGAGCACGACATCCTCGTCCGCGGTAGCCTCCCCGTATTCATCCGGGGGAACGATAGCCGAACCGGATTCGGCGGGAGCTCTCGAGTAGCCGCCGTCCGGCGCGCTTCGAGTTCGGTCCGTAGGGTTCGTAATACCCTTCGGTTGAGCGGGAGTCCCGGAACGGTCGTGGTCCCGTTCAGTACGGAAGTCCTCACTCGCGCGGCCGAAACCACCGTCACCCGGATTTTCTTGGTCCCCACTCGTCCCTTCGCCGTCGGTTCCCGTATCCGAATCGTCGGTCAAACCGGTGCCGCGGCGAAGGAACGACCAGTACTTGCGCCCGTCTCCGGGGAGAGCACCGAGGATCGCGATGCCGGAAACGCAGACGAGAACGAGCGCAGGCACCGCCGCGTAGCTGTAGTAGGCGTTTCGCTCGGCCATCCAGATGAACGTGGCGAGGGACTCGAAGCCGGTGGGTCGAAGCAACAGCGTCGCCGGGAGTTCCTTCATCGCGTGGAGGAAGACGAGCGAGCCGCCGGCGACGATTCCTGGAACCACCAGCGGGAGCGTTATCCGTCGAAATGCCTGCGTCGGGGTACACCCCAGCGTCCGAGCGGCCTCGACGAAATGAGGGTTGACGTATACGAACGACGTGCGCGCCGCTCCGACGGCCAGCGGGAGATAGAGCACGACGTACGCGAAGACGAGAATCGGGAGCGTCTGGTACAGCGCCGGCAGGTACGACGACCCGAAGTAGACGAGACTCAGCCCGATGACGACGCCAGGGATTGCAAAGCCGACGTAGGTCGCACGCTCGAGGACGGTCGAAACGGGCGACCGATGATTGGCGGCCAGATACGCAACCGGCAGCGCGAGCACTGCGGCAGCGAGTGCGGCGAGCAGAGAGACGAACATCGAGTTGATCGCGTACTCCGGCCGAAATCCGAAGGCCCCGACGTACGTCTCGGGGCCGCGAACGAGCCACGACAGCAAAAAGGCGATCGGGAGCACGATTGCGAGGAGAACGACCAGCGAACAGGCGGCGAGGGCGGGCCATTTCAAACGCCCGAGGGAAATCGTGTACGAGCGCGATCCCCCGCGTGCACCGCCGTGGACGGACTGGTGGTCGCGAACATGGTATTCGATCGCGAGGATGACGAGCGCGATCGCGACGAGGTGCAAGGACAGAAGCGCGGCGTAATCGTGGGCCAGCGCGTTGTACTCGACATAGATCTGGCGCGTGAAGACGTTCAGCCGCAACATCGCCGGCACGCCGAAGTCGCCGGCCGTCTCGAGGGCCGCGAGAAGCGCCCCCGCGGCGATCGCGGGTTTCGCCATCGGGAGCACGACGCGTCTGAAGACCGAGAGCAGATCCGTCTCGAGCGTGCGCGCGGCGTCGAGGTACGTTTTGTCGAACGAGCGCAATCCCGCGACCGTCGTAATGTAGACGAACGGGTAGTTATACAGCGTGAGGATGAACACCGTTCCGGGCATCCCGTATATCTCGGGAAGCGATGCGACGCCAAACGGGTCGAGCAGGGACTGGACCAGTCCGTGCGGGCCCCAGACGGATATGTAGGCGTACGCGCTGGTGTAACTCGGAATCACCAGCGGCAGGGAGAGCACTACCATCCAGAACCGGCTGTAGGGGAGATCAGTCAGAACGGTCAGTACCGCCAGCGGGACGCCGATGAGCACGGAGAACGTCGTGACGAGTGTAATGAGCAAGAGCGTGTTCGACAGCACCTCGAGGGTCGTCGGTCGAACGACGATCGAAAGCGTCCGTTCGGGGTCGACGCTCAGCGCGAGGAAGCCGATCCAGAGCACCGGAACGACGACCACCGCTGCGACGGCGGCGGCGAGCAACGTGAGTCCGACCGGAAGTGCTGACTCGCGCTCGTCGTCGCGGACGTGATCGTCCGCGTCGGGGTCCCTCTCGTCGACTTCGAACGGATCAGTGACTGGCATTCTGAATCTCCGTGATCGACCGTCTTCGGGTGTCCCACCGGGGTTCGAAACCGGTGATTTCCCGCTGGGTGACTACAGCACGTCCTCCGATCGGAGCAGTTCGAGCGTCGGTTCGGGATCGGCCAGTTCGTTTAGGTCGAAATCGGGCGGATCGAACTCGTCGGTTCCGGGCAGTTCCTCAAGCGGTTCGACACCGTCTATCGTGGGATACTCCCAGGTTGTCGTCGCAAAGTACTCCTGAGCCTCCGCCGAGACGAGGTGGCGGACGAAGTCGGCGGCAGTTTCCTGCTCGTCGCTGTCGGCCATAACCGCGCCGCCGGTGACGTTGTACATCGCACCCGCGTCATCGTTCGTAAACGCCAGGTCGATCGAATCGCCGCCGTGATCGCGGACGACGTAGTGATTGGTCAACCCGACGCCGACCTCGCCGTCGCCCACGGCTTGTGCCAACGCGCTGTCGCCCCCGGGCGATGCGACGACATCCTGCTCGTCGACCATCGCACGAAGCCAGTCCCGAGTCGCCTCTTCCCCCTCGAGCAGTCGCATCACCGTGATGAATGCCTGGAACGAGCCCTGGTCAGGAGGCCACATCAGCGTCCCCCGGAAGCGTTCGTCCTCCGCGTACGCGAAAATGTCGTCGGGGAGTTCGTCCGCGTCGAAGCTGTCGGTGTTGTACGCCATCGCCCGGAACCGCCGGGTAAACCCCGTCCAGTAGCCGTCCGGATCCACGGAGTCCTCAGCCACCAACTCGAGGACATCGTTGGGAAGCGAGACGGTGTATCCTTCGTCTTTGAGGTGAGTCATCGACTGGGTCTCGCTCCCGTAGAACACGTCCGCCGGCGTTTCGTCCTCCGTTTCGATGGCGCTGATGAGATCCGCCGTATCGTCGTACCGAACCTCGAGGGAGAAATCGTCGTACAGATTCTCGACGTACTCCATCAGTTCGCCGATTCGGGGTTGGCTGCGCCCCGAGTACACCGTCAGCGATCCGTTCAGGTCCGGCATCTCTTCCATCGAAACCCCTCCCGGATCGGGTCGATCTTCCGCGTACTCGGGATCCCCGAGAACATCCGACCCGTCGTCGGCGTCGAGACACCCGCCCAAGAGACTCGCCGAGAGCGCGCCCGTCGCAAGGAGGTACGTCCGTCGATTCGAGAGTCCGTTCGACTCGAGCATATCACTGACTCAGGGGACGCGAGTATAAACCTCGGTATTTGGAGAGGATCTTCCCTTGGAAACGTATACACGCAATGTCCTCGTGAGGAAATTGCACGGACTCAAAGGACGTATTTCCACAACCCCAGGGCTGTTCGTAACTGGGCGGAACAATCACATATCTGTTATGATGTCGAAAATCGATCGTTTCCTGTTCCTGATCGAGCGCTGAAGCGAGGTTGCGGAAAATGTGACCGGTGGTGGGATGCATACCGACAGGTTTGGTGGAGGCGTTCCCGATAGTCCAGTTTACCCGACGAACGGCGTTGAAGACCGTCGGTGCGAGTATCGCCCTCCCGACCGCTGCAACGACCACGAGAACCCGAGAGACCCCTCGAGATTCGCCAGCGACGAGATCAGGTTTCGATCGACTCCCTAGTCGCACGCTTCGGCGAAAAATCGGATTACTGTGGAAAATTCGACGTTTTGGCCGAGAGTTTCGGCTAAGATCGTGTTGTGAGAAGAACGATCGGCCCCGCTTATTGAACGCGACTTACTCTTTCTACCACCAGTGAGCGGTAGCGATTGGGAGTTGTCACGGCGCGACAGGGAGATAGTGAGCGATCATACGCCAACAATGTCAGGAAATCAAAACTACCACGTTTCACGACGAACCGTACTACAATCGACCGCAGTGGGCTCGGCAACGATTTTCGGAGCGACGGTCGCCGTCGGTCAGGAGAACGAGGTCGACGATGAGATCGAACTCGAGGGCCGGACGAGCGGCTGGATCGGCGAATCGCCCGACGAAATCGAAGGTGAGCGAAATCCGACCCTCGAACTGGTCGAGGGCGAAGAGTACACCCTCACTTGGGAGAACGGGGACGGAGCCGGACACAATTTCGTCATCGAAGACGAGGAGGGAGAAGAGGAGTTCGTCCAGACCGACGTGATCTCCGGGACGGGAGAGACTCAAGCGGTCGAGTTCACGGCCGAGGAGGGCATGGCCGAGTACTTTTGCGGCCCGCATCCCCAATCGATGCGCGGCGAGATCGAGTTCGTCGACGAGGACGAAGAACCAGAAGAGGAAATCGAAGACGACCCGGACGAGATCATCGGCGACGGACCGACCGTGGGCCTCGAGACTGTCGCAGACGGCCTAAGTGCTCCGGTCAGCCTTCAGGTCGCGAACGAGGAGGAGGATCGGCGGTTCGTCGTCGACCAAACCGGACAGATACACGTCCTCGGTGAGGACGGCGTCGAAGACGAACCGTTCCTCGACATCGAGGATCGGATGGTGGATCTCGACGAGGGATTCGACGAGCGGGGCCTCCTCGGGCTGGCGTTCCACCCCGAGTTCGAAGAGAACGGCAGATTTTTTGTCCGCTACAGCGCGCCGCCGGACGAAGAAGAGATTCCCGGAGACGACGTTCCCGAAGCGTTCGACCACACGGACGTGCTGGCCGAATTCGAGGCGGGCGGCGGGCTCGAGGAGGGCGACCCTGACTCCGAGCGGATCATCCTTCGGATCCCCCAACCCCAGTTCAATCACAACGCGGGGCCGATCGCGTTCGGGCCCAACGACGGCTACCTGTACGTGGCGACCGGCGACGGCGGCGGCCAGAACGACGCCGATCCGGGCCACGTCGAGGACTGGTACGACGAGAACGAGGGCGGCAACGGACAGGACACCGAGGAAAACCTCCTGGGCGGAATCCTTCGGATCGATGTCGATGACGGAAACGGTGCGAACGACGAAGCCGACGGCGAGGCGCAAGCGGATGAAGACGACGAAAACGCAAACGAAGAGGACGCGGACGAAGCGAACGGTGAGGAAGCGAACGTCGACGGGGAGGAGACGGACGAAGAGAACGCGAACGACGACCGAGCGTACGGTATCCCCGACGACAACCCCTTCGCCGAAGGGCAGGACCTCGAGGGAGAAGGTCTCGAGGAGTACTACGCGTGGGGAATGCGCAACCCCTGGGGGATGTCGTTCACCGAAGACGGCGAACTCCTGGCCGCGGACGTCGCCCAGAACAACTTCAACCAGATCAACCACGTCGAGAGCGGTGGCAACTACGGCTGGAACGTTCGTGAAGGACGGCACTGTTTCAGTACGGACTCACCCGAGGACCCTCCGGAGGAGTGCCCTCTCGAGACGCCCGAAGACGTCCGCGGCGGCGAATCGTTGCTCGAACCGGTGATAGAGTATCCCCAGCATCCGGACGATTTGGCCTACGACGAGGACGTCGACCGCGGCGAGGAAGAAGCGGACGAGCGTATCGGAACCGCCGTCGTCGGCGGGTACACGTACGAAGGCGACGAGGTGACTGACCTCGAGGACACGTACGTCTTCGGCGACTGGAGTCAAGACGGCGAAGGGCCGGGAACGCTCTTTCTGGCGCGCCAACCCGACGACTGGCCCGAAGACGTCGACGACGAGGCGGACGAACTCGAGGACATGTTCGTCGACCCGCCGGACGAAGACGAGGACGACGGAGCTGACGAGGACGACGAAGACGAACTCGAGGACATGTTCGTCGACCCACCGAACGAAGACGACGAAGACGACGATGAAGCGGACGACGATGAAGCGGACGAGGAAGACGAAGAGGAGGAACTCGGCGTGTGGCAGATCGAAGAGCTCTCCGTCGAGGGAGACGGCGACGTCGTCGAGGACGGCGAACTGAACCACCTCGTCTACGGCTTCGGCCGGGACGACGACGGCGAAGTGTACGTTCTCACCTCCAACACGTCGACCATCGAAGGCGAGGGGCAGGTTCACCGGATCGTCCCCGGCGAGGACGACGAAGAGACGGAAGATGACGAGGATAATGACGAAGTGGAAGCCGAGACGGACAACGGCGAGGACAACGCGGATACCGACGAAAACGCACCCAGCGAAACCGGAGACGACGGCAACGAATCAGACTGACGACTCTTTGCTTTTCCGTACGAGTTGAAAATCGAAGTGGCGGTTGACGTTGTTCGACTCGAGGGCGGCCGACTACTCCTCGAGCGAGAAGACGGCGAGCGTGTTTCCGTCTTCGGCGTCGGTGTGGGTTCCGCCGCCGCCGGTGATCGCGACGAACTGTTTTCCTTCGCCGGGATCGTACCAGCTGATCGGTGCGCCGTCGACGCCGTGAGGGCCCACTTCGAGCTGGGCTAGCTGATCGCCTGTCTCGGTATCGTAGGCGATCATGAGACCGGTCGCGATACCCGCGAAGGTGACCCCGGTCGGCGTGGTCAACGCGCCGCCTCGCGGTGGCGGATCACCCGGAGCGGTCCACTCGCGCCACTTCAACTCGCCGGTGAGTGGATCGATCCCGGCGATTGCACCCGGGTGGCCGTTCCACTCTTCCGGCGGTTCCGTGAGTTCATCGTCGACGTCTTCCTCTTCGTCTTCTTCCTCCTCTTCTTCTTCCTCGTCATCCACCTCGTCGTCGGGATCTTCCACGACCTCTCCCTCGTGGACCGGATCGTCCGGCTCCTCGACGTCGGCGTCACCCGGCAGTTCCGCCCGGATCGTGTCCATGCCGATATAATTCTCGCCGGGTTCGTACTCGACCTCGAACCACGAGAATCGCATCGGCCGATTGAACCCCTTGACGATCATCGTTCGCGTTTCGGGATCGTATCCGGCCGGATACGGATTGGTCCCGCCGGCCAGTTCGGGCATGATCCACGGCGCGGACTCGAGGTCGTCGTAGGGCGGCAGGGAAAACGTGTTCAGGTGCTGGACGTACTCCTCGCTGCGTTGGTGGAGCTGTCCGGTCTCCATGTTGACCGTAAAGACCCAGCCGGTCTTTGACGGCCACGTCGCAAACTGCGTCGTCTCGCCGTCGAGTTCTTCCTCGAAAACCAGCGGCGGGGCCGAGGAATCGTAGTCCCACCAGTCGTGAGGTGCGTCCTGATAGTGCCACTCGTGTTCGCCGGTCTCGATGTCGATCGCGACTTTCCCTGCTGTGTACGGATTGAATCCGGGCCGAACGGTGCCGTACCAGGGTCCGGGGTTCGCCGACGGGACGATGATTGTCCCTTCGTCGGGTTCGATGGCCCCGAGCGGCCACGCGGTGCCACCGCCGTGCATCCAGGAATCGCCGACCCACTCATGCTCCGGCGTCATGTTGACTCGCCACTCGGGGTTACCCTCGAGGTCGATCGCGTCGAAGAAGCCGGAAACCCCGAACTCGCCGCCGAAACTGCCCTTCATCAACAGGCCATCGTAGATCAGCGGCGGCCACGAGGACGTCGTCCCTCGCGAACGCTCCCACTGGAGCTCCTCGTGCATCAGGTTATCCGCGACCTCGCCGCGGTAGACCGCCGCGCCGTTGTAGTACCACTCCTCTTCGCCGGTGTACCGATCGATCGCGAGGACGCCGAGATCTAATGTGCTCTTGTAGATTGTGTCTCCGAGCACCACCGGCCCCCGTTCGGCCGAGGGCGTTTCGTCCGACGCACCGACGTACGGTTCGTAAAAGTGCGTCCAGAGGAGGTCCCCGGTACGCGCGTTTATCGCGTACAGCATATCCGGTCCGATCGTGAAGTACATGATCGGCGGATCGCCGTGGATGATCAGCGGCGATCCCTGGAAGTCGTTGGTCTCGTCGCCAGGCTCGAGTCGGTACTCGAGTTCGAGATCCTCGACGTTGTCCCGCGTGATGATGTCGGCCGTCACGTGACGGCGGTTCTGATAGTCGTTCCCGTAGAGCAGCCAGTTTTCGGGGTTCTCCCGCGACTCGCGGAGATCCTCTTCGGTGATGTCGACTTCGGGAATCTGGTCGGTATCGTACTGTTCGACCTCCGATTCGCCCGGCTTTTCGTCCCACGGTGCATCCTCCGGTAAGTCTTCGAGGTGTGATTCGAACGTCATTGGTATCACCCGGACACCGCTATCGAGGCGCGTTTGTCGTCGGTAATGCGGATCACGTCGTCGATCAGGAACTCCTGTCCGATGATCATGATCGCCGAACTGCCGCTGATCAGCGTCGAGAGGTGCTCGTCGGCTATCGATCCCTCGGCGAGGTCTCGAGCGGCGGCACCCATCAGATAGTAGCCACCGAGCATCGACTTGACGTCCCACAGACCACGATCGATCATCTGGTCGGTCAACAGCACCTCGTTCTGCCAGAGGAAGTTGTCCAGTCCGTCGATCCACAGGAGAGAGCCTTCGGCGGATCGCTGGTGGAGCGGTGCGACGTACTCGTGGACGACACCTTCCTCGGCGACCTCGGCCGACGGATAGTCGACCGTCGGCATCCACCACGAGAGCTGCTCTCGAGTGTTTACGATGTTGACGACGAGCGCCGTCTGTTCGGGTTCGGTGAAGCCGACTTCCGAGAGCGTGGCCGGCAGCGTCTCGATGTTCAACAGCTGGCGCGTCGTCGTCTCGATGTGTTCCGGTTCGAACGCCGGCAGGTTCTGTTCGGCACTGGCGAAGAAACTGACGTCCGCCAGGTGCTCGTTGATCGCCCACGCCGGCTCTGTCAGCTCCGCGTAGGCCGACGACCCCGCCCCGGGGATACCCATCGCCTCGAGTTCGGGGAGCTTCTCGAATCGCTCCGCGAGCGCCGACAGTTCGCTGTTCAAAAGCGCCGCGTCGAGCGACCCCGTCATTCCGGCGCGGATCGCCTCGCCCATCTCGGCGAGTTCTCCGGTGGCCCCGCTCGAGACTTCGGCGCGAAGGTCGGTCAGCGTCGCACCGACGGCGCCCGCACCGGCGACGACACCGAGCGCTTTCAAAAATTCGCGTCGGTCTTCACTACTCACCTCGCCGTAACTGTATCGTTCTCCGGGATTAGTGCCGTATGCCATGATACGGTGAACGGACCTCGAGCCGTGCATTAATGGTATCCACAAGTCGGATAGCGTGGAACATGATTTTCCGCGATCGATCCGCGGCTGTATTTAGGCGTTGTCGGACAGAGAGAAGCGGAAAGCGATACTACCGATTGTCGGTTACTGAGTTGCCGTCTCGGAGACGACGTTAGCTATCCGTCTCGGCAACGATGTCACCTGTTCGTTTCGACAACAGTATTCGATAGACAGCCGTACCGAGGCGAAGCTCACTTCGGCAGGTATGTAGGGGAGATGTCGACGAGGAAAATCTCCGACAGTATTCGGTAAGAATAGTTTTTTGTCCACACAACAAGAAGGTGGACTAATGCGACGGAACCGGCTTCTTCCACTTGGTACCACGCTTCTCGCGGTTCTCGTCTTGGCGACCGCCGCTCCCGTTCTCGAGTCGACAGCGATCTCCACTCCGTACGACGTATCAGCCGACGCGGACGCTGGCGCTGACGGACTCTCGCTGATGGGCGTCTTGTTCCTGTTCGTGTCCGCGTTCGTCGAATTGGTTTTCGGCGTCGAACTCGATCAGATCGGACTCTCTGGCGCGTCCGGCGCTTCGGGCGGGCTGGTCCTAGTCATCGTGCCCCTTCTGACGGTCAGTCTCGTCGTCGGGGCGTTTTACCTTGCCGCACGTCGGTTTTCAGTCTCCTCGACGGACGTACTCACTTCCCGGTTGCTGGGTCAGTCCCGCTCGGAGCAGTCGCCCACGCGATCGTCGACGGACGAGAGCTGGCCGCCGATCGATCCCGAGTCCGACGTCGACAAAGCGTGGGCGAAAATGACGACGGCGATCGACGTCGATCGTCCGACCGCCAGAACGCCGGCGGAGTGGGGCGATGCAGCGATCGACGCCGGACTCGACGCCGATGCCGTAAACGAGCTCACGCGTACCTTTCGAGAGCGGCAGTACGGGGAAATCGACGAAACCGCCGAGCATCGCCGACGAGCACGCCGCGCCCTGCATCAACTCGAAGATGATATAGAATGACGAGGGTGGCCACGAGGATTCGTCTGCTGTTGTTAGCCGCGGGTTCCCTTTCACTCGGTATCGGACTCGTCGTCCTGGCAAGCCCGGTAATCGAGGGGACGGCCGGATGGCCGTGGGCCGACGACACGCTCCTGGTCGGGTTCTTCACCGTCGCGTTCGTGCTGGCTACCGTTATCGGGTCGTTCGAACTCCTCACGCGAGAACCGAGCGGGGAGCCGACGAAGGGCCCCGAACGCGTCGCGTCGAAATCTGCGCCAGGCTACGACCTCGAGCGAGTTCTCGATCGTCGCTGGTGGGCGCTATCGCCCCCAGCGGCTCACCGTCAGCGTCTCCGAGAGGAGTTCCAACGGACGGCGATCAGAACGATCGTCCGGACTGACGGCTGCTCAGCAGAGAGCGCTCAAGAGCGGATCGATCAGGGAACGTGGACCGACGATCCGGTAGCTTCGGCGTTCCTCTGCCCCAACGCTGAGCCGTCGCTTTCCTCCCGAGTACGCGTCCGGCTTCGCTTTCATCACGACGCACGTCGGACGGCGAGGGAGATACTCGCGAGACGCGAGGGGAGAACGGATCGATGGTGAGAACTCGATCCGCAACGCGGTGGAACGTCGCGCTCGCTACAGCGATGCTCGCGAGCGCGACGGGCGTCCTGTTCGAAGAGCCGGTTTTACTACTGAGTTCGATTCCGCCCCTCGTCCTCGCGGGATACTCCCGCGCGACGGCGACGCCCGACCCCGAAATCGAACTCGAGCGCTCGCTGAGCGAAACCGCTCCCGATCACGGACAGGAAGTCGACGTCACGGTCACGGTTCGAAACGCGAGCGAGCGAGCGCTCTTCGACGTCAGAATCGTCGACGGCGTCGCACCGATGCTCCCGGTCCTGAAGGGATCGGCTCGACACGCGGCGACGCTTGGCCCACGCCGAGAGACGTCCTTCTCCTACACAGTTGTCGTCACGCGCGGCGTCCACCGCTTCGAGCCCGCGTCGGTGGTCTGCAGGGACCCAAGCGCCAGTACCGCCGTCGAAACCACCGCTCGGGCGAAAACGGAACTCGCTTGTCACACTCCAGTTCGCACCCTTCCGTTTCCCCGGTCGCCGCGACGCACGGGTGGCACGGACACGAGCCCCGGCGAAAGCGGGATCGAATTCTCGCAAGTCCGCACGTATCGTCCCGGCGATCCGCCAGGGCGTATCGATTGGAACCGCTACGCTCGAGACCGAGAACTGACGACCGTAACCTTCCACGAGGATCGGCTCCGAACGGTCGTCCTCTGTCTCGACGCGCGAGCGTGTTGCTACCGGTCCGCCGGTCCAGACGAGCCCCACGCCGTGTTTTACGAACGCACCGCGGCCCGCGAACTGCTCGAGGCCGTCTCGGAGACGAACGGACGGATCGGTCTCGGAATCCTCGGACCCGACGTAACGTGGCTCCCCCCACGGAACGGGGGCCACCACGCGGAGACCCTCCGCCGAACGCTCGCCGATCCCGATGCGCTCCCGCTCACGCCACCCGAGGGGGTACGTGGCGAGAGCGGGGACGGAAACGAGCACGCCTCGGTCCTCCGATCCCGGCTCGAGCGCGGCGCAGATGTCGTTTACGTTTCCCCCCTGCTCGACCGGGAGTCGATCGAAACCGCACGAACGATGCGAGGTTCGGGCCATCAGGTCACCGTTCTGTCACCGGACGTAACCGCAACGGGGTCGTTTGGCCGATCGATGGCCCGACTCGAGCGCGAGAATCGAATCGACGCCCTCCGCCGATCGGACGTGACTGTCGTCGACTGGGACCCCGAAACGCCCCTCGAGGCCGCGATACAACGGGGGATGCGAAAATGAACGGAACCGGCCTACCGGGTAACCCGACGAATCAACGGCCGCCGACGCTCAGCGGCGTTCTCGCGCTCGGCGCGGGAATCGGAGCGTGTTTCGTCGGATCCGTGGGACCGCTACAGAGCGCGCCATTGGCCCTCGAGACGGTCGGCCTCGTCATTCTTTCGGTCGGCGTCGTGATCAGTCGACGAGGTCGCCAGTTGGCCGGTCGGAGCTTAGCGGTTGCGGGGCTCGCCGTTGCGATGTCGACGTTCGTCGCCGCGCTGGCGTTCGGGTTGCCGACCGCGCTACTGATCGCGTTCCTGTCGTGCGGCGTCGGACTCGTTGCGGTAGCAATCGGCGTCTACTTCCTGTCCGGGACGGCGGCGCGGACGGTCGTCCTCGTCGGGTTGACCCTGGTACTCGCCGGCGTGCTCGCGAACGCCGTCATCGTCGAACCGACGATCTGGCGGTCGGCGACCGCGGTGACGCTGACGGTACTGGCGTGGGACATCTCCGAACGAGCGATCGGACTCGGTACCGAAGTCGGAACCGCTGCCGATACGGCGTCGGTCGAACTGGTCGGGGCGGGAACGAGCGGGCTCGTCGGAGCCGTCGGAATCGGGACGGTGATCGTCGCAACCCGAATCCCGATCACCGTCTCGTCGGTTATCGGGTTGGCACTGCTGCTCGTTTCGGCGGTCGCGTTCCTGCTGGCGCTCTCTCACCTGCCGAATCTCCCGGACGTGCAGGAATGAAATACGGATACGGACGGTCCACACGAGCGGAGATAATCGGAAAACGCCAACCCGTCAGCGTGGGTTCGGATCGTCCGTTCGCTCGGCGGCCGGCGAACACAATAAGCGGATCGAGAAACCAACGAGCGGATCGTGAAACCAGCGGTCGACAGGTGTTGAAAACCCAGCTATCGACAGGTGTCGAGAAAACGGTGGTCGCCAACTGTGAATCTCACACAGCCAACTTCAGTCACACGTCGGGAATCGACTGCCAGTCCCGTTTAGCAACAGAAGAGCATGTATCCGCTGACATAGAACCCGTACCCGGGGACACCTGGTTGTCCGGGGCAGGCGTCAGTTTGTTCACAGCTCTGGGGCTCGACATCCCGACTGTCGCCGTCGCTGAAGGTCTCGATGTGACCTCCATCCGGAGAGACGTCCGATTCGGTGTCTTCTCTCACCGCCGCGATGGATCCGGTCCCGTCAGTGTCTACGAAGAGGGCCAGCAGCCCATCGTCGATTTCTTTGCGAACGATATACGCGTCGTCGCCGCCGTCGGTCACTCGTTCAACGCCTTCATCATCGAATGCAGTAGTGGCTTCGTCAGTGGGCAGTTCCTCGACGGATGCCGAGGACAACACGCCGCTTTCGGCCAGTTGCTCGAGCAAATCGCCGGCGTGCGCTTCGATCGCTTCTCTGACCTCGGTTTCGTCTTCTACTTCTTCACCGGCCACGCTCCCGATGGCGCTGGTCCCTATCGCACCCGCAACGCCAGCAGCCGCGGTACTCCGCAATACCGTTCGCCTCGTCATCGGTTTCGATTTTTCTTCGGTCATGTATTCTATTTATGCCGCATCGGTATACGATTATTCAAGAGTGTATGAACATATCTGAATATTACATATATGTTTACTGAAAAATATAATTGGTTATTACCACAAGAGCCCATAATAGTTGCGCGTTGGACCGGTAGTTACGGCGTCTTCGATAGGTGGCGTACAGTCTGTGGGATTCCGAACGGGCGTAAAGCGTCTTCCCAACGTTCAGGATGTTTTGCTAGTTTACACGGTCTACACAGTGTACACATTGTACACTGTTCGATTCCGGCGTACCCGCTCCGTCGGACGGACCTCCGGTGACAGCTGTTGTCCTCGGTAAACATGCTCGAGCAGTCTTCGGTCCTGGACCGACGACGACCAATCGAGCGACGGACTCACGAGTAGCCGGCGGGCAGACAGTACCCGCGGCGGCGTTGCGATTCGGTCGAAGCGTGACCCGAGCTTTGATTTCGGGCAGTTCTGCTTCGGTCTCGAGTGGTTCGGCTTCAGTCTCGAGGGGCGGACGCTCCGACGGAGATGCGGATTAGGCCATCGACAGGATCGTCCTCAGCGTCGACGGTCAGCAGGCCCTCGCGGCCGTCGACCGCCTCGAGACCGTAGATTCGGATGTTGTCGCCGGGCTCGATCTCGAGTTCGGAAACGACGTCGTGGCCGGCGGCGACTCGAGTTCCTGTGGGCCACTCGAGGTCGCCCAGCGCGGCCGTGGAAATGGTGACCTTTTCCGCGTCGTCGATAGTGTACCGCGCGAGGTAGCCGAGCCCTATGGGGACGACGTATTTTGAGGACCTAGTGCTGGTTTCGCCGTCTTTGGAGTCTGTACTTGCAGAAGTGTCGCAACTGGGGCCGCCGTCGGCGAGGAGGCGGTGGGTAGTCGGACTCGAGTCTACTGGTCGTTCGGGGCATTCAATACCCCGCGTATCATCATCGGACATGGCTTGCATACCTTGAATACGCGAGCCGCGCGGACCCGGTGTAGCAACACCGGACCGCATTTTGACATGAATCCGACGACCATCGGGAGAAATATTGACCGCGATAGAACAGGTGTAAGCAGGCGACTGTCTGTTCTCGTAGAGTGTAACCTTGTCAACAAGGTCGACGAAGGGTACTACAAAATTACTGACCTGGGAAAGCAGTATCTCTCCGGTGATCTCGACGCAGACGAACTCGAGTTCAACGAGTGACGTTTTCCTGACGAGTTTAGGAACATTGGAGCCCTGTTGAACCCTCTACGTAATACACGTTCATTGGTGAAAGCACCGCTCAGTACAGATGCGAACTGACTGCGGGATTTCTACCAGTTTCAGATGATGTCCGCAGCGTCGTGCAAGATAGAAGGCGCAACTCGCAGGGACGCACCCGAGAAAGTCGCCCTTGGATTCAATCTATACAGCAGAAAATCACGCGCGTTCGCGAATAAGATTCGTAACTGTCTGACGGCCATCGCACAGGCGTGGGCTTTCTCACCATCCCCGGATTGGCGGCAGCCTGCCGCACCCAGGAAGCGACCTGCTCCTCGTCCACCGCATCTGTTACCTTCAGGTCTAAGGCCTGTCTACCCGGGCCTGTCCCGCTGGGCGGCTTCGGCTCGAGGTACGATTCACACACGAAAGACAGTTTCACATGTTTCGAGAACGCACTGAAAGACGCGAACCAGCCCTGGTCCTCGACGCCATAGAACGGCTGGTGATACTTCACGGCGCGGCGAACGTGGGGCACTTCGCGTTGGATGATATCGTCGAATTGTGTCGCAACCTCCCGCTTCCAACCCGGTAGCGCCGCAATGTACGCCTTCACCGCTGCCGATCCATCGGTGTCATCCTTCCTCCGCGCAGCCTGGTATCGTTTACTCCGTTCCTCCCACTCCTCCTGCGTCGGAAGCTGGTCCGACAGCTCTATTTCCCCAAAATCTTCGTCTACCAGGGTTTTCTCTCCCCCTCGGCCTGCTATCGCAGTAACGACTAAAAACGAGTCTGGTTCTTCGGGTTCAGAAAACAGGTCGAAGTCCAGCCGTAACGTATCTCCTCGCCAGTGGCGAGCAAAGCCTATCCAGCCGTCGGGATGGTTGTCTCGGGGGTCTTGCTCGACCTGGAACAGACCTGTCAGGGCAGGAATGACATCGGCACCCCATTGGAGTCCCTTTTCCAGCTCCGTGAAACGAACCCCCTCGTCGTGGTCTTTACTGTAGTAGGGTGCTCTGATTGCTCGATTTGCCATCACGAGTTCAGAGACCCGCTGGGTCGTTAGTTGGCCGGACACGCTCATACTAACTCATCTAGATGCAGTTTAGCAAGATAAACATTCCCGCGGTCACAGAACGCCGGTTTCAGTCAAATCGATCCGGATCAAATCGCTTTCCGTGCGAAACTCATCCTCTGTATTCAGCACTGCTGATGGGGTGGAGCGATCTCGCCACCGCCCAGAAATACATCCGGATTGCTGGAACAGCGACCGAAGATGCACTCCGGCAAGCGCATCATCGATAACTAACAGACACCTCACTACTCTTGCAGCCGCTGATGAATAGAGGGGGCATCTCTCACATGGAACCACCTGCAAATTCAACCAGGTTGGATCGGTCGATACAGAGTGGACAAATAGCGTCAGCTCGGACGTGTAACCTGCTGAAAAATCGAGATTGTTGTCTGTCGCTGTGAACGACAGTTGTGTCTCAGTATTACTGTCGGACGACGTTCGCTGCGCGAGGCCCCTTGGGAGAGGACTCGATGTCGAACTCGACCTCAGTACCTTCCGTGAGGTCTTCGCCGCCGACATCCTCCATATGGAAGAACACGTCTTCGTCGTCGTCGAGGTCGCCGTCGTCAGTCGAAATGAAACCGTAGCCGCCAGTGTCGTTGAAGAAATCAACCTTACCGTTTGCCATTACAAACAAACAGAGGGTTGGATGAGGGATAACCCTTCCGAGGGTCGAGGTACCACGATTCATACAACTACTAAAATAACAAAGCCCCACGTTCTTCTCCGTTCGAGTTCCACCGAGTATCCGAACAAACCCCGAGTCCAACTTATCCACAAGGATACGGCAGTAGTTTCGCGCACTCATTCGTGCGTATACGGCACTTCTTCGAAAGGCTCTGTCAGGAAGCGAAGTGTAAATTCGGCAGTTGGGACGGACGAATCGAGATACTTCAGCAAGTGGATGATTTTCTCGAGCGCTTTCAGATGACCCGGGATGGCCGACATCGCGGACAAACGCGAGCGACCCTGACGGCATCGAGGAGACGAGTTCACCGGCTTCGAACCGCTTACTAAACCGCATCTCTTTCACCAAGCCAACCGTCGCACACTTTCCGAAGAGGACTCGAGTCCGATCTGAAGGACAAGAAGAACGCCGAGGTTCCACGGAATACCGGCTGAACCGCATCCGGCCTCCCTCGAGACATAGATCCGACCTCTCTCGAGAACGCTACCTACTCTCCCAACTCGCCGACCTCGGCTTCATCCTCCGCACCATCACTGCCGCGCTGGCCGAGTTCCTGATCGATCATCAGGAGGCCGGGGCCGTCATCCCCGACGTGTTTCAGTTTGTCGAGAATGGCCTGTGCGGTCGCCTCCTCCTCGACTTGCTCTGCGACGAACCACTGGAGCATGTTTTCCGTCGCGTTGTCGTTTGCTTCTCGAGCGAGAGCGACGAGGTCGTCGATCATTTCGGTGATTTCGACCTCGTGTTCGTAGGCCGTCTCGAAGGCGTCGGCCGGGCTGGACCACTCCGTCGGTGGACTATCGATTCCAGAAAGCGCAACCCGCCCGTCGCGATCGTGGACGAATTCATAAAGACGCATCGCGTGTTCGTGTTCCTCGTCGGACTGAGAACGCATCCACGACGCGAAGCCGGGGAGGCCTTCGCCCTCGTAGTAGGCCGCCATGGAGAGGTAGACGTACGACGAGTAGAGTTCGGCGTTGATCTGTTCGTTCAGCGCGTCTTCAACTGACTCTTTGAGCATACCGTCTAGACGAACTCTCGGGCATATGATTATACTTAGGATCGAACCGGACGATCCGGCAAGCGTTCTGAACTGGCGTGGGCAACCAGATACGCAGTACCCAGGTCCGATTCGATGGGGTCACACGAAACCCAACTGCCGTCGTGTTCGGTTGCGGCCTTGACGCGGTGTTCGGTGAGATCCCTACCAGCAACGGAGATCTACGCGAGATTGCAACCGATCCGCCGCTCAAGGCGGTTTAGTTCGTCGGGTTCCAACTCCGGGGAGCAGACGAATAGCTCGAGTCTCTATCGACGCTGGGCAGTTTTCGCGTGCTGTCAGAACAGATCGGAGACGAAAACGCCGCGTGGCACACCGAAAATGACCGGCTTCGGTCGATTACGCCGACTGCGTGAGTTCGCCGTAGTCGAACTCCTCGCCGAGCTCCGAGAGGGTGTCGAGTTCGTCCTGTTCTTCCCGGAGGTTCTCCTCGAGTAGATCCGCGGCTTCGTCGAGACCGACCTGGTCAGCCATCGGGATGAGGTTCCCGTAGACGGCTATCTCGTAGTGTTCGGATTTCTGGCCGGCGGCGATGTTGAACCGATCCAGCGCGTCATCGCTCGGATCCTTCTCGAGGAACTCCTCGTGGGCTTCGATCATTCCTTCGACGACGGGGTCTTCCGCTCCCTCGGGCGATTCTCCCGCCTGATCGAACACTTGCTCGAGCCGGTCGATGTGATTTTCCGTCTCGGATTGGTGCTCGGCAAATCCCGACTTCAGTTCCTCCCGCGTCGAGGTGCTCTCCAGTTCCTCGAGCGCGTCGACGAGGCGCTGTTCGGTGTAGTAGGCGTGTTTCAGTCCGCTCAGGAACAGGTCTTTCGTTGAATCAACACTCATTGGTCCTCTGTGTTGGTCGAGACCAGTCCGTTGGATAAGCAACAAGCTTGCAGGTGAGAGCGTGAACCGGCAGAGTTGCTCCACAGTTTGGAGTTTCGGTCGACCCACAGCTCGAACACCCCTCACGTTGTACAAGCTCTATGCGTCCTACACATTTCACACGTTCTGAGAGTTTTGCAAATTCTATACTGTGCAAACATTGTACACAGTGTGGACTGTGCCACGTTTTTTAGCAGTGTGAACTACCGGAGCTCCGGCGCGTCCGGGCTGTGGTCCCGAAATCCGGTCGCGAGAACGACGCGTTTCGATTCGATCGTCGCGTGAGCGGCCTCGAGACGGAACGGGTACTCGTTCTCACCGTCCCCCTTATCGATGTGTTCGACGACGTCGAAGTAGATGTCCCTGCCGTAGGTTTCGACCTTCTCGAGGGCGTGATCTGCCAGTTCCCGGCCGGAGACGTCCTCCGAAATCCCCAGCACGAGTTCCCGGCCGGAGACGTCCTCCGAAATCCCCAGCACGTTGTGAACGTGGCCGACCGCCACGTGTCGGTCCCCTTCCCCTTCGAAGACGGCGGTTCGATGGCCCAGACGCGTGGTATACAGCCTGTGGTGAGTCCGGCGGGCCCGCCGCCGACCACGGCGACCTCGTACCGCGGACAGTCGATATCTGATATTCGAGCAATCCTACTACTGCGGGTGTTGATCGTACGGCGTGAATTTGTGGCCATCCGGGGCACAGGTACCGTCAGCGGTCAATCCCGATCCGTTTCCAGACCATGAGACGGCCAATAACTCCAGACGACTTCGTCCATCGTCTCCGAATCCCGCTCGATACCGGGGAGAGCATCGAACACGTCCGAGAGAAAGACTGTCCAATCGTCGCTCGAGTCGTACCCCGCTGGATAGTCGCCGTACACTCGTTCGACCAGCTCGGCCGCGGTTACCGTCTCCCGATCGAACAGAACCGCGAACGCGACTCGAGCCGCCGTTCGTTCGACGTCGCTCATCTCGATTTTCTCGATCCCGTGTCGAACGCTTCCGAACGACATGGGCCCCGGCTGGGGGTCGGGAACGTCGCGTCCGTCTACGTCATCGGGAGTTTCGACGACGGGTACATTCTCGTATCGCCACAGCATCTCGTCCAGATCTGGCGAATCGATCGATTCGGATCGCGGGGGTTCGACGAGCGAGAGCCCGCGGAGTCGTTTTTCGACGCAGTCTCCCCACCACCGCTTGGCCGTGTCGTAACCGGCGGGCGACTCGCTGTAACAACCGTCGATAAGTTCGACCGTCGTCGCGTCACCCCAGTACTGAAGGAACGAAAACGCCTTTCGGACGGCGTCCTCCCTGTCCGGAGGGAGCGAAAAGCCCTCAAGTGACGCCTCTACCGCCGCAGGGATATCGATACGGTCGTCGCGCTTTCCCACGGACGTCGCGCGAAGGACGCGGCGGCCATTATCGGTCAACTCGTATCGACCGCCGTCTCCCTGTCGAACCAGCGCGTTGTCGACCAGTTGCGATAAGCGCTCCTCAAGCGTCTCTCGAGAGGTCTCGAACGCGGCCTCGAGCGTGTCAGCGGTCAATTGTTCGTCCTCGAGCGTCTCGAGGATGGCCCGGCCGAACGAGTCGAGCGTGTTCGAACTCACGGTAGACTCGAGGACGACGACGTACTTAATTCGAACACGGAAATCCGACCAAGCTAGCGCGACAGTCACAGGTAGTAATAGAACTGTGGCTGTGTGGGAACTTCCGTATCGAATCGTACGAGTGCACTACGTTCGACTACGATGGCCCTCCGTGCCGATCCCATCCAAGCGGTGGGGTGGTCTGCGGTAGTCGGCACGGGTCTGCTCGGCACGGGTCTGCAGGGGTCGGCCGTAGTCTGCGCTCGGTCGTTAGGAGGAGAGTTCGTCGAACTTGTTGACGCCGACCTCCGCGACGTCCATGTCCTGTTCGACGGCACCGCCGCTGACGCCGATCGTGCCGACGATTTCGCCGTCTCGCATCAGCGGGTAGCCGCCACCGAAGATGACGATCCGGCCCTGGTTAGTGTTCTGAAGGCCGTACAGCGATTCACCCGGCTCGGACGGTTCGGCTAACTCGTGTGTGGGCATATCCAGCGACGCCGCGGTGAAGGCCTTGTTTCGCGAGATGTCGACCGAAGCGAGCCACGCATCGTCCATCCGGTGCTGAGCGATGAGGTTTCCTTCAGAGTTCGCGACGGTTATCACCATCGGGTTGTCGATCTCTTCTGCGCGCTGTTCGGCCGCGTCGATGACTTCCTTCGCCGTCTCGAGACTAATTGTGTCCACCATGCGAATTCTCCCCACACCGTAGAGGACCATAAAACAGCCCCGTGGTAGTCGTCACAGATAGTATCGCCAGGCTAACTTGACCGGCCTCGAGACCAACCGACCCTCGAGACGACCGGAATCGCTCGGACACGACCGAGTGTCAACAGAGAAGTGAATATCTGTCAGACATATCATACGAATGGTCGTGTTACAGATAGTAGGCATCGCCTCGAGCGAACCGTGCGAAGCGGAGACCGGGTTATGTTGCCGTTTTCGACCGTACGCGCAACGGACGAGCAGTTCTATCCCCCCAGCATCGGGATCTCGGCTAAAATCAATTCTCGAGCATCAGTAACGAGTTCCGGCGTCGAACGACGAACGGCGTGGGACCGATCGGTCGACAGGCCGGCAAGACCTCGACAGTGATGGCAGGTATCGAACACCTAGCCTGTCCTGTAGTACACGAATACTTCGAAAATGTTTATCAGCTGATTGCTGGAAGGTTGGCCTTGGAGTGATAACATGTCACAGACAAGCATGAGACCGGAAATGTCGACAGCGGACCGACGTGATCTGGCGCGCAACCTCGGCGTCGAAGAGACGGCCGAGACGCCGGTGACGTGGGACGGTCTCGCGACGACACTCAACACAAAGACCGATCCGGAGTTCGTCTCGAGAGGTCGGGAAATCAGAGACGCGTTTTCGGACAGCCTCGACGGCGAGTTGCTCCAGCGGGAGCGAAACGCTCTCGAGGACGAAATCGCTCGCCTCCCCGAAGTGCGTGCGGCGGGCGTTCCGGACGAACCCGAGGGCCTGTACGAGGCGGTCGCACAACCCGGGTGGCGACTCTACGATCACCTCGTCGAAACCGGATTTTTCGAGGGCATCGAAAAATTCCTGCCGAAGTTCACGCCCGAGCACGTGGAGTATACGGCTCGAGAGTTACTCCTCTCGACGTCGCTTTCGACGGGGCTCGACGAACTCGGGTTCGACGAGGAGGAGAAAACCGTTCTCCTTGCTTCGATCGTCAACACCAACGAGCGACTCGCTCGATGGGTACCGTCGAATCAAATCCCGAAGGACGTCGAGTTCGACACGGAGAACGTCCCGCCGTTGCACCAACGCACTTCGGGCGGAGCGCTCCTGTGGATCCGCGGATTGGATCGTCACCTGTGGCAGAACAGGGTGATAGTCACCGACAGCATCCTCGACGACGCAAACTGGCATACTGCTGCGATGCTCGGCGGACTGTACGTCACGGCGACCGCCGCGTGTGACATCGCCGCGCCCGACGACGAGAGGGAACTTTCCGACGGACAGTTACCCGCGGCACTCACTGCGGGAGCCGCGATCCAGATCGTCAGCCAGGAAGAGCTGATGAGAGACGTCTTCTACATCACGGACGACGTCCGCGCCGCAAGCAAACTTCGGTGATACCAATGGCACTACGCAACGACAGGGCCGTTCAGGCCGCACAAGATATCGAATTGAAAGAGATCGACGACGGGTATACACTGGTCGGCGGACCGGACGAATCGGTCACCGAGGACCACGACGCCGACCGCATCCCCGAGGAGGACATAACCCAGGAGATGCTCAGCGAGTCCGCTGAGAACCCTGAAGCGTGGTTGATGTACGGCGGCGGGTACAAACAACAGCGAAACACGACCGCCGACGTCATCACGCCGGACAACGTCGACGACCTCGAGCTCGAGTACGAGATGCAGGTCGGAACGGGCTCGAGCATGGAGGGAACGCCGATCGTGATTCCCGGCGATCCGCCGGTGATGTACCAGACGAACGGGCCGAACCACATCAAGGCAATCGACGCCAGGGAGGGCGAGGTCCTCTGGAGTTACACCTATGCGCCGCCGATCGACGTCCTGCTGTGTTGTGACGACAACAATCGAGGAGCCGCGGTTTACGGCGACAAGGTGTACATGACGACGCTCGACTCGGGCGTCGTCGCGCTGGACCGGTACACCGGCGAGGAGGAGTGGTACACCCAGACGGCCGATCACGAAGTCGGCTACTCCGCAACGTGGGCACCGGTCGTATACGACGAGACGGTCTACACCGGCAGCGCCGGCGGCGAATACGGCGTTCTCGGATTCCTTGCCGCACTGGACACCGAGAGCGGAGAGTCCGTCTGGCAGTCGGACACGCTCCCCGACGACGAGTGGATCGGAGCCAGTCGAGAACACGGCTGTGGAACGAGCTGGATGACGCCGACGATCGACGAGGAACGAGGGGTACTGTACTCACCGATCGGTAATCCCGGGCCCGACTTCGACGGGACGGTTCGACCGGGCCCGAACTTTCCCACCTGCGGAACGCTATCGATGGATCTCGAGTCCGGCGAGATCGAGTGGGGATACCAGGAGAGTCCACACGACGTCTGGGACTACGACTCGGCGGCCCCCCGCGTGCTGGTAAACGACCTTGAGGTAGACGGAGAGGAAACCGACGTCGTCCTCGGCTCCGGGAAGACCGGCTGGGTCTACATCTTGGACGCCGACGACGGGCACCTCTACGAACGCAGCGAGGAATGTAGCCAGCACATCAATATGTGGGAGATGATTCCGCACATCAGCGAAGACGAGCGGGTTCCGTTCGTTCCGGGGGCACCCGGCGGGAACGACTGGCAGCCGCCGTCCTACAGCCCGGAGACCGAACTCGCGTACTTCGTCCACCAGAACTTCCCGCAGGATCTGTACTGGCGGTTCGAGGAGTATACGGAGGGCGACCCCTACTGGGGCGGCGGTCTCGACGATCCGGCCGATGAGAACCCCGACGAGTGGAACGAGTCCATCACCGCCTTCGTCGCGGTCGACCCGACGACTGGAGAAGTCGTCTGGCGCGATTGGATCGAGAGCGAACAGTACATGTGGGGCGGTTCGATGGCGACATCGACCGGACTCGTCTTCAACGGCACCCAGAACGGAACGTTCGTCGCCTACGACGGCGAGTCCGGCGACCGGCTCTGGGAGTACGAGTTCGACGTTCCGATCAGCGCCTCGCCGATGAGCTGGTACGATCCCGACGAGGGGGCACAGTACGTCGCCGTTCAGGTCGGGGGTAGCGGCTGGCTCCGTCAGGGAGAACGCGGCGATACGCTCGCCGTGTTCTCGATGGATGAGTGAGAACAACCGAATTGACGAGAAATTACACAACCAATGACGAACGATAACTCACACGACCAACTGACGCGGCGAGGAGTACTGAAAGGAACGGCAGCGGCCGCAGGAACGGCGGCGATCACGGGAACCGCCGGGGCATATCGAGAGCATCTAAACGAGCCACTCCCGGCCGTACAAAACGATGTCGACGGGAGAACGTTCACGTTACTCGGAATCGTCAGCGGCTGGATCGGCGTCGCTCCCGCGGAGATCGACGGCCAGTCGGGCCCGACGCTCCGGTTACTGGAGGGCGAAGAACACGAAGTCATCTGGGTAAACGGCGACGGCTCCCACCACAACTTCGTCCTCGCCGACGACGAGGGCGACGCGCTGGAAGCGACGTCAATGCTCGATGAACAGGGCGAATTCGAGGAACTTACGTTCACCGCAGAATCGGAGATGGCGGAATACTACTGCGAACCACATCCCGTCCAGATGCGCGGCCCGATCGAAGTGGTCGATCCCGACGAGGTCCACGAACTGCACGTCCACGTCGAAGACAGTGACGGCGACCCGCTCGAGGCCGAGGTCTTCCTCGAGGACATGCACTCGTTCTCCGACATCGCGGCGCGGCCGGATCCGGACGCGGACTTCGAGCCGGCCAGAGCCCGTTTCGACATGCTCGAGGACGGCGACTACGAACTCGAGGTGTGGACGTACGGTCACGAACGGGTCACAGAGGAGGTGACGATCGACGGCGGTGACGAGGACGTTTCGATCGAATTGCCCGCGATCGAGACCGGCGATCCGGTCGAAACCTACTCGCTCACGCTTCAGGAAGGCGAATGGGTCGGCGAGGCACCCGACGAGATCGCAGACGAAACTAATCCCACGCTCGAGTTCGAGGCGGGCGAAACGTACGCCGTCGAATGGGAGAACGGAATCGGTCGGCTCGAGGACGAAGAGTGGGGAGAACCCCTTCCCGGCCACAACTTCGTCGTCGCCTCCGGCGGAGACACGAACGAGTGGAACACCTACGTTCGCTCGGAGTTTATCGACGAAGCGGGAGAAAATCAGACCGTCGAGTTCGTCGCCGAAGAGGAGATGGAGGTCTACCTCGACCAGTCACAACACGACGCGGTCGGCGACGTCGTCGTCGAGTAGTCGACGACTCGTCGACGCGTCCTGATCCCATCGTAGCGTGTGCAATTGCTCCGCTTTCGCGAGAGTCGACCATTGAGGTGCCGAAGTCGTTAGAGTGCCGAGATGGCCGTTGGACGTCGGGAATCGAGTTCTGAATGCCATTCGGCCGGGTTTCACTCTCCAGTGGTGTGATCCGTTCTGTTTGTATTCGCGGATCGTCGGCACTCGAAACGCCTCTCGATTTGCTTGTTGTCCTCGAGAATTTCGCCAGCTTACTTTCAATTGCGACGGTTCTGTGAACTCACCATTCGCCAAATAGCCATCGGTACCGAGTTATCGCCCGAAGACATCTCTGATTTTGTCGAATCGTTATACGTGATCAGCGAGGAGCTACTGATACACTGTATCTCGAGTGTCAATCTCCAGTACCCGAAGCTCGTTCTGGCCTTGGACCCAGTCGATAATTGCCCGTCGTTTCCCGATACGGAGTGAATACTCATCACATCCTTTGAGGGGCTTGAGATGGCGGTCGGGATTCTCTCCCGCCTCAGTCAACTTTGATCGTATTCGATCTTCGATGTCGTTTGGAAGAGATTGCAACTCCTTGTGCACATCAGGGTGCAACAACACCGTCGGCATATATCGCTACAATTCCTCCCAGTTGTCAGAGTCCTTTCTCGAGTCAACAGTTTCGGAAGTGGATGAATCCAGTTCAGGGGCGACCTCTGCCCACCATCCTACAGCTCTCGCACCGAGTTTTTTTCGGCTCACGAGTCCGTTCTCATCCATTTCCCCCAGCCGATTTCGGACTCCCTCGGGAGTGATTTGCTTTCCAAACCGCCGGAGACCGTCAGCGACTTCCGGCGCTGTGAGAACCGGGTCATCCTCGTAGTCGAACACTTTGAGGATGTCCTGCTCGGAAACGGATTCCTCAAATCGGCCCGCGTCGTCACGTCCTTGACTCATATTCCTACTGACGTAGTGGTTTCACATAACCGTTTGGTTCGTGCAAACCGGAGTGGTTGGACAGTAACAGGGATCCGTTCATCTCTTTAACTATCCACCGTATAGGCATCGTCGCCCGATTGCAAACGAAAGAGTAAATTAAGCGATTAGTTGCAGTCGAACGTTACGGCACAAGGAGTTGTCGTTCGTCCGCATCAATGCCCCCAATCAGGACGCTCTCGAGGCGGGGCGAGAACGCCGATACCGACGGCTGGCTCCTCCTCCCTGTTCTCGGTACCGTGGGGTTCCCCGCTTTGGAATCGATAACAATCACCTGTCGAGAGCGGAACCTCCTCCCCGTCGATCAGAGCGATCAGCGAGCCGCTGAGGACGTACCCAATCTGTTCGTTGTCGTGACGGTGGACCGGCAGCGTCGCCCCGGGTTCGATCCGCCAGTATTTCATGCACGCCCGTTTGCCGGTGGCGAGGTCGGCGAGGTAGACTCCGTCGGCATGCTCCTCGAACTCGACCTGCGCACTGTTGACATTCTCCATGGTCACTCGCGATACACTGCCCACGAAGCCACGCATAAACATTCCGGTGATACGTTTATACCATGCTTCGTGGAAGGCAGTTCCCATGGCTCGTGGTGACACACTACGACTGTTCCACCTCCCGTTCTCGTTCGCGTTGCCACAGAAGGTGGCGAGCGAGCGGGGGTACTACGAAGCGGAAGGGCTGACAGTCGAGCTAGTCGAACGCGATCGGCGCACCGTCGACGTCAAGTACATCCCCGCGGACGAAACGCTGACCGGCGACCACGATGTCGACATCTACCCGGTGTGCAAGTGGGAGAGCCTCCGACGGACGTGGCGCATGGACGACGGCCGCGTCGTTGCGAAGGGGACGTTCGCCGACCAGCCGTACACGGTGTTCGTGCGACCGGACGCGGGAATCGAGTCGCCCGCGGATCTCGCGAACGCCGAGGTGGCCGTCAACCGCCGGACCGGCCAGGAGTACACTGCGATGAGGGCGCTCGAGGAGCACGTCGATCCCGACGAAATTACGCTCGTCCACCGCGGAATGCCCACCGATCGACTCCGCGCATTGCGCGAGGGAGACGTCGACGCCGTGACGCTCATCGAACCCCAGAGTACCCTCGCCACTCACCTCGGTTTCGAGCGACTCCTCGAGTTCGAGAACCACGTGGGAATCGTCGCTTCCGACGCCGTCGGCCGCGAGACGCTCGAATCCTTCGTCGTCGCCTACGGCCGCGCCGCGCGGGCGATCAACGCCGAACCAGAGGCCTTCCGCGAGGAGTACCTCGAGATGCTCGAGAAGGACCGCCGCGTCGCGCCCGACCTGTTCGAGGACATCGACGTGAAAGAACTCGAGCGAAGCGTGTCGGTCCCTCGATACGACCCGCCGGAGCTCGCCGATCGCGACGAACTCACGGCCCACCTCGAGTGGATGAAAGACCGAGACCTAATCGACGAGGCGGCGGAGATCGACGCCATTGTCGGCCCAGTGGGGGAAACCGATGCCTGACGGAACGATAGATGTCGAGGGCCAACAGGCCGAGTTCGACGCCCACCATGACGACCCGGGCGATCGACCGATCCTGCGAGCACGATTCGAACACAACGGGAGCCCTCGGTACCTGCTCTACGCGATCAAACGCCTCGAGCTCGATCACGATCACGGGTTCCACCTCGACGTCAGGCTCGTCTCCGACGAACTCGAGGGCGGCGTCGAAACCGTCGAGGCGAAACTACAGGAGGGTGAGGCGGACCTCATCGACATCGATTACATTTCGACCGCCCGCGAGCGCGCCGAGGGCGCGTCCATCGTCGCCTTCCATCCTTACGGCCGGACTGTCGGCGGGCTCGTCGCGCCGACGGATTCGTCGATCAAGGGGCTCGAGGACATCCGAGATCGACGAATCGGCGTGGTGCGTCGACTCGACAAAAACTGGATCCTCGTCCGCGCCGCGTGCCGGGAGTACCACGACTTCGATCCCGACGAGGAGGCGACACCCGTGGAGTCGGGCTCGAAGGTCGAACTCACTCGGATGCTCGCCGACGGCGAGGTCGACGCGATCTGCCAGTTCTGGCAGATCGTCCCCGAGATCACCCGGAGCGAGGACTACCGCGAGGTCCTCCCGATGTCGCGGCTCGTCCAGAAGCTGTCGGGGACGGAAAACAAACTCCCGATATCGACGTTCCTGACGAGCGAGGAGTTCTTCTCGGAGGAGAGGGAGGCGATTCGCGCGTTTACGGGTGCCTATCGTGAGGCCGTCGAGCGGTTGCAAACCGACGACGACCTCTGGGTCGAGATCCGCGAACGGCTGATGTACGAGGACGATCCCGCCGTCGGACGCGCGATTCGCGACGGCTGGCGGGACATGGTCGTCGCCGACTGGAACGAGGAGACGGTCGACGGAATGGAACGGCTGTTCGGCCACCTCCTCGAGGTTGCGGGGGCGGACGCACTCGGCGTCGATCACATCCCCGAGGGGACGTTTCAGGTAGATCTTCAGGAGGATCTCATATGACGTCGATCACGTTCCAACTCAACTGGGAACCCAACGGATTTCAGGCTCCGTACTTCCTCGCGCGCGAGCGAGGGTTCTACGAGGCCGAAGGGCTCGAGGTGGCGTTCGTCGAGGGCCACGGCTCCCCCTACGCGGCCGAGCAGGCCGCCCGCAACGAGACCACTGTCGGACTCGCCGGGGCCAGCGCCGTGCTCTCGGTGCGGAGCCAGGGGTTCGAGCCGCTGGCCGTCGCGGCGGTCACGGGAAAGACCCCGGCGGCGGTTTACACCCTTCGGGACGTTTTCGGCGAACCCCTCGAGCGCCCCGAGCAACTCGCCGGACGCACCGTCGCGCCGTCGGCGACGAAGACGCGCATCCTCGCGGCCCAACTGCTCGAGGACGCGGGGATCCGCGACGAGGTCGATCTCCCCGACGTCGATCCGCGGACCCACCACCGCGTGGAACACCGGCTGCTCAAGGGGGAGATAGATGCCGCCGTCGGCGTCGTCACCAACGGGCTCGAACTCGAGCGCGAGCACGACCGCACCGCCGACGAACTCCTCATCGGAGACTGGCTACCGGTCTACGGCATGACGCTCGTCACGAGTCCGCCGTTCGCGGCGGACGAGCCCGAAACGATACGCGCGTTCCTGCGCGCTACTGCACGCGGATGGGCCGCGGCGACGACCGATCCGGCGGCGGCGATCGACGCGCTAGTGTCGCGAAACGCCACCCTCGAGCGGCGTCGGGAGATCGAACGCGAGAAGTTTGAAACCGCGTCGCGATCGCTCCAGTTGACCGATCAGCTTCGAACGACCGGCTGGGGAACCCACGATCCCGAGCGATGGCATCGACTCGAAGCCGCCCTGGCGGAGACCGACCTGCTCGAGGGGCCGGTGGAGCCGGACGACGCGTGGACGAACGAGTACCTTGACTCGGACGCGACGGTGCTTACCGAGTACGCCGACCGAATCTCGGGTGACGCCTAATCGTGCGCGCGGTCGATCACATCAACGTCGACGTCGACGACCTCGAGGCGTGTTATGCTTTCTACCGCGACGAACTCGGACTCGCGGTAAAGCGCCCGCCATCCGATTTTCAGGGCGAGCACGCGATGTTCGAGGCGGGCGAGACGGTGGTAACACTCGTGGAGACGGGACGGGCCGACGGCTGGGAGCCGAAGGACCTCGAGCATCCGCTAGATAAGGCCCACCTCGCGTTCGAGACCCCGCGGGCGGACTACGACGACCTCGTCGACGTCCTCGACGGTCAGTTTCCCAACCAGGGACCGTACGACTGGGACGACTTCGAGGGGTTCTACTTCCTCGATCCGGACGGCAATCTCCTCGAGATCATCACGTACGACCCGCCCGCCGGCGAGCGCGAGCGCGCCCTGCTGACCCACGACGATGTCGAGTGACTGCTCGAAAGCTCGTAACGGACGGCAGCGAGAACGGTTGGCGACAGGGACTGCTGACGGCAAGAACAGTTGACGGCAGGAACGGCTGAGGACAGAATAACTAACGACAGGACCGACGGGGCGACCGAGAATCGGCGTTGGAACCTGTCTCCGTTCGAGACTGTCGACGAAAGGCGGCCGGTCATTTAGTACTGCACGCCTCGTGGTATGAAGTACCACATGAACCGTACCGAGACAATTCCCGTAACGGTCGTCAGTGGCTACCTCGGTGCCGGAAAAACGACGCTGGTCAATCGCATGTTGTCGAATCCGGGGGGACGACAAATTGCGGTGATCGTCAACGATGTCGGAGAGGTGAACGTCGACGCGGAGCTAATCGCTCGAGCTAACGAGGACGACGGGATTATCGAACTCACGAACGGCTGTATCTGCTGTCGGTTGCAAGGCGACCTCCGCGACGAAGCGACGCGCCTGGCCGAGAATCGTGAGATCGACGCCCTGGTGATCGAGTCCTCGGGGATCAGCGAGCCGATTCCGGTCGCTCGAGTGTTCGCCGAGGGAGGTAATACCGACTCGAGCGATCCGTCCAACTTGAGCGCTCAACCCGACCCGTTCAAGCTCGACACGATGGTGACGGTGCTCGACACCTACGGCTTCTGGAAGGAGTTCGACGCCGAGGATCGGCTCTCGGAGGAAGCCGCGTCGACGCGAGAGCGCCCGCTGAGTGAGGTGTTCGTCGAGGGGATCGAGTTCTGCGACGTCCTGTTGCTCAACAAGGCCGATATGTTGCCCGACGACACGCTCGAGGAACTCGAGGCGGTCGTCGAGGAACTACAGCCGCGAGCCGAGCGGGTGCGGACGACCTACTGCGATATCGACCCGGAGCTTGTGCTCGAGACTGATCGGTTCGACTTCGAGGAGGCAAAGCGATCGCAGGGGTGGAAGCGCCACCTTCGCAAAGCGGGCCGCGACCCCGATCACGACAGCCAATCCGATCACGAGCGTTCACACAGCCACGACCATGAGGAGCACGGACACCAGCAGGACGACGACCACCAACACGACCACGTGACCCCGAGCGCCGCCGAAAGACACGGGATCTCGACGTTCGTCTTCCGATCCGATCGCCCGTTTCACCCGGAACGGCTGGCAGCGTGGCTCGAGGAATGGGACGGCGCAATCGTTCGCGCCAAGGGCGTCTGTTTCGTCGCCGGGTACGAGGAGGTCATCGGCGTGAGTCAGGCGGGTCCGTCCGTCCAGGCGGGTCCGCTCGGCAACTGGCGACCCGACGACGAACGCCGAACGCAACTGGTGTTCATCGGTCGGGAGATGAACGAGGCACGGATCCGCGAGGAACTCGAGGACTGCTTGCTCGAGGACGCGGCGAAATTCGATGCGGCGGACGGGGCGGAGTCGGATGCGCCAGACACGGCGGAATCGAACGCGGATATCGTTCCTGATCCGTTCCCGCTCGAGTGAGAAAGTGTGTTCGGACAGCTACTCGAGTTCCTCGCTGAGTTCCGCCCAAGATTCGTGAAAGCCGTGAGTCGACTCGGATTCGACCTGACCGTAGCGTCCGTCTTGGTACACGTCGTCGTACTCGAGTAGCTGCGTCCAGCCATCGTGGTAGGAGTAGCTACAGTACTTGCACATACGTTCGGATACGGTTGTCATCGACATACGGTTTTCTCCGCCGGCGTGGACGGCCCGTCGAACAGGGCACAAGCACTACGGAGACGGTACGATGGAACGAACGTCAGTGATCGTTGGCCGAACAAAGGTCGTCGGATGGACGAAAGAGTCATGCCGTACGAGCGCTCGACGACGAGCATGGATCGAACGGGCGGGTACGTCCACAGCGGAGACGACACGGTCGAACGGGAGTGCGACCACTGTGAGTGGGACGCGGTCGCGGAATCGTACCCGACACTGATCAAGCGGTACCAGAACCACCTTCGTGAGAACCATCCGATGGTGTGGATGCGTAGCTAAGGATGGAGGCGTTAGTCAGCCGCGTTTCGCCTCGAGCCGGTTGGTTCGGGAACGACGTTTAGAGACCGTCAACGAGCCGGTTACGGCTCGAGCAGAACCTTGATGACGCCTTCCTCTCGGTCGTCGAATCGTTCGTACATCTCCGGTGCGCGATCCAGGTCGACTCGGTGGGAGACGACCCAGCTGGGATCGGCGCGACCCTCGATGATCATGTCCCGGAGCTGGCGGTTGTACTCCTTGACGTTACACTGGCCGGTACCGAACTTGTGGCCCTTCTCGAAGAGCTTCCCGAAGTCGATGCCGAGTCGGCCCTGAGCAGCCATTTCGTCGGGTGCGCCGGGGTCCGACGGGACGTACAGCCCGGGAACGCCGATTTCGCCGGTTGGGCGCACGGTCTGGATGAGCTGGTTGAGCACGATCGCGGGGTTCTCTCGAGCCGGATCGTAGGCGTCGTCGCCTGGATCCGTCTCGGGATCGATCGCCTGGTAGCCGACTGCGTCGACACCCTTGTCGACCTCGTCGCCGTGTGCGTCGACGATCTGGTCGACGGGATCGTCTTCCTCGAAGTTGATCCCCTGAGCGTCGCAGTGGTCTTCGGCCATCTCGAGGCGACTCTCCACGCGGTCGACGACGTAGATCTCGGCAGCGCCCTTGATCTTGGCACTGTAGGCGGCCATCAGCCCCACTGGGCCGGCCCCGAAGATGGCGATCGATTCGCCGGGCTGGAGGTTCGCGAGTTCGGTACCGTGCCACCCCGTCGGGAAGATGTCAGCGAGGAGCGCGAACGCGTCCTCGTGTTCGTCGCCCTCCGATAATTTTAACGCGTTAAAGTCGGCGAACGGTACTCGAAGCTTTTCGGCTTGCCCGCCCTTGTACGGCCCCATCGCGACGTATCCGTACGCACCCCCCGCGAAGCCGGGGTTGACGTTCGTACAGAAGCCGGTATAGCCGTTCTCACAGTTCCGACAGAACCCGCAGGCGACGTTGAACGGCATCACGACCCGATCGCCCACCTCGAGAGTCGTGACGGCGTCGCCGACTTCGGTTACGAGCCCCATGTTCTCGTGGCCGAAGACGATCCCCGGTTCGGCACCGGTTCGACCCTCGTACATGTGGAGGTCCGACCCGCAGATACACGTCGTCGTGATGTCGACGATGACATCGTTTCCGTGTTCGATTTCGGGCTCGTCGACTTCTTCGACGGCGACCTCGTGCGGTTCCTGATAGACGACAGCGTTCATTGACATTTGGTATCAAGCCTCAAGGAACTGACCACCCTCGTGTTTGTAAACATTGTTGTGATTACAGGTGTGGCAGTTATGAAAAATCAACCAGTAATTATTACAGACGATAGGAGAGTCGTCTCGAGGACGATACTGAGAGAGTGCACAATCAACTCGGGTCCCTTCGAACGGCCACGGCAAGTGGCGATCGTCCTATAGTCGATCCGACGAGAGCCGCCACAACACCCGGTAGATCGTCCCAAATCGACCTCGTGCCGGGCGGCTACCCGCCGACAGGCCGCGAGGGACGCGATGTACACCTCGGCGGTGACCGAACCTGGATACGGCCCCTCGAGCCCGCTACGGGGCCCGTTCGGCGTGATCCTCTACCGACTCGTGAACCGCTTTCTTACTCCCGTCGAACGCCGCTGGTCGCGTACCGCCCGACGGTTACGATCCCATCGGGAATCATCACCGAAACCGGCCGGCCGGAACCAGCGGGTTTCGGGTTTATACTCCATACCGTGCTAGAGAACATCGGTCACGTATGCGTCTCCCTCTCGAGGCGATCTCGAGCGTTCGAAACCCCCGACACACGGGCGAGAATCGATGTCTCCCGTGTACGGTCGTAAACCTCCTGATCGCGGCCCTCCTCGCAACCGCGATCGGATCAATTGCCACGATAGCGGCCGGTGTCGTCGCGTTCACGGCGTTCGTTACCGTAATCGTGCTCCGCGGCTATCTCGTCCCCGGAACGCCGACGCTCACCAGGGAATACCTTCCAGCCCCAGTTCTCTCCTTGTTCGGGAAGCGTTCAACCGATCGATCTATCGGGACTGCTGAAATCGACTGGGACACGCTGGCTGCCGCCGGGCTCCTTGAAAATCAAGGCGCGGAAGGTCTTCGCCTCCGTGCCGACGTCCGGGAACAGCTGTATTTGGAGGCCAGACGCTACCGGCGCTCGCCGCCGTCCGACGGGGAAATCGCCGCGATGGTCGACGGAGACGTTCGAAGACTGGACGACCTCGCCGTCACGGTCGACGGCTCACGCCGCCTCCGGTGGCCCTCCGTGCCTGCACTCGCGGCTGACGTCGCCGCTGCCGACTGTATTAGCGAACTGGTAACCGACTGGAAGACGCTCGAGGCCGGGGACCGGCGTGACCTGCTCGAACGCGTTCGGCTGCTCCTCGAGCGCTGTCCGACGTGTGGCGGAGCCGTCGAGCGAACCGTCGAGCGCGACGAGCACTGTTGCCAACGGCCTACAACCGTCGTGACGGCCGTCTGTAGCGAGTGTAGAGCACCCATCGTGGAACGCGTCGTTTCCGATTCGAAGTCGGAACTAACCGAGAACCTATAGCGAGATACTATTTATAGACAGAGCGGGCGCAAAATAGAGGAGCCAGACAGGAAGCTCACAACGGGTATGGCCGAATAATCAGTTCTCGTCTCGTTCGCGCTCCGAGAGGATTTCGTCGATGAGCCCGTCCGTATCGGCGGCCGCGAGTCGGAACGCCGCGTCGTAGAACTCTCGACCCGTCAAGTTACGCACGTCGTGTTCGGTTCGCAACTGTGCGTCGACCAGCGCTTGTGCGTCCTCGAGGTCGTCTACCGTCTCCGGTCTGACGTAGACGGTCTTCTTCGTCGTATCGTCGAACGGAAACGCGGTCGGATCCGGTTCCGGTTCCGGTTCCTCGTCCATTTCGTCTTCCTCGTGCTCGAGTTCGACCCCACCGTCGTCGGCACCCGAATCGGTCGACTCCCGGTCGCCCGCCGATTCGGTCTCCGGCGTTTCATCCTCGACAGCGTCGCCCAATCCGGCGAAGCGATTATCCTCAGGCATCGACAACACCTCCCCGTTCGACGACGCCGGCGAGCGCATCCAATCGCTCGAGCATGTCACTCTCCGGGTCGTACTCCGCGAGTGGCTCACCCTCACGCCACGCGCGACGGAACGCGATTCGTTCGCGAAGGCCGGGCCCCGGTGAATCCGGATCGTCGAAGTGATCGGTTCGGGCGAATTCCGGCAGGTACTCGCCGAATTCGGACTCCTCCAAGTTGCCGATGATACGCTTTTCTTCGTTGTCTCCCGAGAGCGCGTTCGGAACGATCGCCATGATATCGAGATCGATCTCCTTTCTGATTGGGGTGATCTGTTGGGTGTACATCCGCTCGAACCCGCTGACGCTGGGTTCGCTCATCCGAAGCGGAACGATGACGTTCTGCGTGGAAATGAGCGACGCATCTGCGAGGGGACCGAGATTCGGCGGCGAGTCGACGACGACGTAATCGTACGTGTCCTCGAGGACCGGATCGATGATCTCGTTTCTGATCCAAAGTTCCCCGAACGTGGCGCTTCGAATGCTGTTTTCGACGCTATCTAAGTCCTCGTTTGCGGGAAGTACGTCAAACGAATTCGCCTCCCGAATGACGTCCCCGAGCGTCGTGTCGGAGCTATCCTCAAGCACGTGTCCGATGTGGACATCGTTTTGATAGGCATCGGCGAGTCCGACGCCTTCCGTCGCGTTCCCTTGCTGATCGAGGTCGACCAATAGGACATCGTTCGATCGGTTAGCGAGTCGTTCCGCGAGATTAATCGCGACCGTCGTCTTGCCGACGCCGCCTTTCTGAAGCGCGACGCTTACGGCACGTGAATTACTCATGTCGTTGAACACCTCGTTCGCCGTCTCCACCGTCGGAACCGTTCGAACAGCTCGCACTGTGTGGACAATTTAAATCGCGCACACATCTCGAGAAGTCTGCAATGTTCACACTGTGTAGAATGTGAGGGCAGTTTAGAAGGGGAAAGAAGTGATCCGTTCTCGAATCGCGAAAAACTCCGAGGCTACTCGAGGGATTCCGACGGCGCACGAATCGTCTGTCCCCGGCTGTAGTCGACGGCAGTATGCACCGCTCGAGCGATTCGAACAGTTCAAAGCGCATACACCGTGTGGACATTGTAGACAGTCCATTTATTCGAGACGAGAAACTGAACGCGAGCACAACCCAGAGAATAGCCTGAGCGGCGGGCGTACGTGCCTTCGACCGTCGGCGATGTTTACACAGTGTGAACATTGTGGAACGTTTCTCGAACGTCAGCGCGAACGAATCCGGTGGAGACGTCGAATGACAGCGAAATCGTCACAGTGAGATGACTTAACACTATCGGAAACAGTCTAAACAGTATGCAGTGTTTTAGATGTTTACACATTCTACACTGTTCAAACAGTGTCCATTCGCCTAATCGGAGAGACACGAGCCACAATCCGAGCACAACGGAACGAACAGGAGAAATCGAGGTCGACGAACGCTAACTCTGTTCGAAACGCAAAACCGTTCCGAGCATCGAAGACATTCTAAACAGTGTGAACAGTCTACAATGTGCAAACAAAGTATACCGTCTATGCGTTCCACACAGCGTCCGCGGTTCAAACTCGCAAATCCCACCACAGCCGATGAGCTACCAACAGAATAGACGGTAACAGGGACATCAGAGAACGTTCAGAAGTTGTAGACTTCGCATACATCGTAGTCATCCCATGCAGTTTGGATGTCGCATGCAATGTAGACGGCACACAACGTGTAGGTGACACACACACAGTGTAAGCGATGTACAGAGTGTAGGCAGTACACACAGTGAAGACGGTACACACAGTGAAGATTGTGTACACGTCCTACACCGTCTGAGAAGTCTTAGAAGTGATTCGGCGAATCTCAGCAATTCGGAGCGGATATCCTCGTGAGGACCGATAATTACTGTCCGAGCTCAGCAGTGTATTCTCCTGAACGTTCACACGGTTCACACTGTGTAAACATTTCAACAACGACAGTCCAACGAGATCTCCATCAAACGTGACGGGTGAAATGAACCTTTGCAGAGCGACGCTCACCGCTGAATTACGGTGATGTCAGCGACGTATTCACTCTCGAGTTTTCCCATCAACCCGATCCATGATCGGATAATGCTATCGTAGGCCATAACGTTGCACTGTATTCACCGTCTAGACATTCTACACATTGTAACCAATTACACAGAACGGGCAACCTTCAAGCACCACACATTGTACACGGTCCTAAAATTTTACACAGTGCAAACATTTCACACATAACACAAATTCTATACACAATAGACATCCCACACATAATAGACATTCTACACTTCGCATACCGTGTACACGGAATGTCCATTTCCTATCAAATCTCATGAACGAGCGCCATTACCGGTCGAACACCTTAGTAAACCAAAACGATTGGGGCTCGAGGCGAATATTCAAGGTTCCGTGACAGAAGTATTCACATAATGAACGAGGCGCGCGCGAATGGGGGTGTGCTACAGTGAGTGAACAAACGACTCGAGAGGTCGTCGTCGGCGAGGCGTCGGACGGAACGGACGTCACGATTCCCGTCGTCGAACTGCTGACCGGGCGAGGGTTCGTGACCGGAAAGTCCGGGAGCGGGAAATCGAACACCGCCTCGGTGATCGCCGAGGAACTGCTCGAGGCCGGGTATCCGTTGTTGATCGTCGACACGGACGGGGAGTACTACGGTCTCAAAGAGGAGTATGAAATGCTCCACGCCGGTGCGGACGAAGAGTGTGACATCCAGATCGGCCCGGAACACGCAGAGCAAATGGCGTCGCTCGCACTCGAGGAGAACGTCCCCGTTATTCTGGACGTCTCCGGCTACCTCGACGAAGACGTCGCGAGCGAACTGCTCCGGGAGACGGCTCGCCAGTTGTTCGTCAAGGAAAAGAAACTGAAGAAACCGTTCTTGCTCGTCGTCGAGGAAGTCCACGAGTACATCCCCGAGGGGGGTGGAATGGGAGAAACTGGAAAACTCCTGATCAAGATCGGTAAGCGCGGGCGAAAACACGGGCTGGGAATCCTGGGGATCAGCCAGCGGCCCGCCGACGTCAAGAAAGACTTCATCACGCAGGCGAACTGGCTCGTCTGGCACCGGCTAACCTGGGAGAACGACACCAAAGTCGTCGGTCGAATTATCGACAGCGAGTACTCCGAACTCGTCTCGGAACTGGGTGACGGCCAGGCGTACGTCCAGACCGATTGGAACGATGTCGACGTTCGGAAGATCCAGTTTCGACGCAAGCGCACGTTCGACGCCGGCGCGACACCCGGCCTCGACGATTTCGAACGACCGGAACTCAAATCAGTTTCCGACGCCCTCGTCGGCGACCTTCAGGAAATCTCCGAGCGCAAGCAACGAGAGGAAAGCCGCATCGAGGAACTCGAGCGAAAACTCGACAAGCGCGACGACCGAATCGAGGAACTCGAGGAGGAACTCGCGAACGCACGTGACATCTCGAGCGTCGCCCAACAGATGGCCGAGGCCTTGCAAAATCCGGACACCGTCCAGACGGAACTCCCCCAGTCGAACGACGAAATTCGCCGATTGCACGACGAACTGGTCGAACTCGAAACGAAACACGAGGAACTCGAGGACCAGATTCAGGAGAAAAATCACGTTATCGATATCCTCGAGGATAAGCTTCAGGCCCAACGCGGTCGAACGGAAAACCTCGCCAAGCGAAATAGCGCACTAAAAGATCGAATCGGCGAACTCGAGGAGGAGTTCGATGGGAGCCCACGGGAGGAATCGATCGTTCAGGCCGATGCGGACGACTTCGAATTCGGCTACGCGGACGTCGAAGACGGGTTGACGGTCGCAGACTCACAGATTATCGTCGCAAACGAAAAGCAGGACGTCGACGAACTGCTCGAGACGACGGCTATCGATGACCGCCTCACCGTCGCTTGCGATCAGTCTCGGTGTTCACTCGAGACGAGTCGCATGGTGATCAAGGCGTTGGCCGAATCCGGCCCGCTAACGACTATCGAAGTGGGAAACCGCGTGGATCGGTCGCCCGTCGCAGTACAGAGTCTGCTCTCTGAGCTCAGAACTCAGGGGGTGCTCGCTCGGCCGTCCGAACGAGCGTATCAACTGGAGGATGAAATCCTCGCTGCGCTGACGGCGACGACAGAAGAGGAATAAGAACTACCGGGCGGGGCCTGGAATACGTGCTTTTTTTAGGAAAGGATCGATAACAGAGTGGGTATCAACGAAGGGCGTCACCAACGGCCTCGATAGCGGACGACTCGATGTGTTGGTGGACCGGAAGGACGACCGTCGACCGCGAGAGCAGGTTCGAGGTTTCGTACGCCGGATTGTCCCGAACGGATTCCGACAGGCGCGGCCACGTGTTGGCCCCGTCAACACCCAGTTGCTCTAGTTGCCGGATGAACTCGGATGAGTCTGCTGTGCGGACGGGAAAGACCTGCGGGCAAACGCCCTCCGGCATCGAATCGAAAATCGGGACGACGTCGGATCGGGAATCGAGAACCTCGTTCCACGTGCGAAAATTCTCGCGTCGGTTGGATCGGATCGATTCGGGGTCTGCGTCCGCAAATACCCGATGAGTCAGTTTGGACATCTGCGATTTCTCGTTCTCGTATCGGTTTCGAGGGGATGCCGTCACTCGTCCCAACCCGCTTCCGGAGATGAGTGTGTCTATCGATTCACGAACGCGAGTGTTTCGATCGAACAGTTCGAATGCGATCGATTTAAGCAGAAACTGACAGTCGCTGACGTCGAGATGTTCCCGAACGCCTTCGTACGCTGATGGAGCGTAGTCATCGACGATAGCAGTATCGTTGAGATACAGTACGGCACCGTTCGGAACCGGGAACTGCTTCCAGAGACTCGTTATCCCGATATCACCGTCGGTTCCGAGCAATGTCCCATCGTGCATACTCAGCGGTGAGTGAGCGTTATCGTCGACGTGATAACAATCGTACTCGTCAGTGAGCTCTGCGATCGTCTCGAGACCGGGTTGTGGAAAGCCGAAATAGTTAACCGAGACGATCGCGGCAGTATCCGAGTCGATCCGGTTGCGTATATCGGAGACGTTCGGATGGAGGGACTCCGTAACGGCGTAGAATCGTGGCTCAAGTCCGATTTCGACGATCGGTTCTGCGACTGCATCGGGGAGGTACGCGGGAATAAGGACGTTTTGACTGGCCACCGAGATCGTCTCGAGGCCGTCACGAAGCGCAACCTTTCCTGCACCGTAAAAGGCATACTCCGTAGCGAACTGTTCGATAAGTGACTCAAAATCCGCAGGATGATGGCTCGATAGCGACCAAACGGAGAGCGACGGTGTTGCACTGATCATAGATCGAGCACCATGTCGACGATCATACGAGGTCCCACCACGTACGGAGTACTGAACGGTCACCGTCTTAGTGATTGTGTGGGTACCAATTTCTCAGCGGACACAGGCACTCCCTACTGTCGTATACCCCAACTCGGGAGTGAAGCAAAGCTGGTGAGAAGCGTGTCCCTACGCCTTCCCAGCCATCGCATAACAAAGCCGAAAACGGTTAACTGCGAGGGTATGGAAGGTACGGACGACGATTGTGAACTCCTCGTCATCGGCATTGACGCCGGCTGTCTCCCGGTATTGCAGCCGTTATTCGATTCTGGAACTGCACCGACGTTACAACGACTCGTCGAAGGGGGATCGAGCGGTCCCCTCGAGTCGCAGATTCCGCCCTGGACGGCCAGCGCGTGGCCGTCGATCTACACCGGAAAGAACCCGGGAAAACACGGCGTCTTCGATTTTCTATCGTTCGACGGCTACGATTGGGACGTCGTCAATTCCTCACACGTTCGAGAGCGAGCGGTGTGGGAACTCCTCAGTGAAAGCGGCATCTCGAGTGTGGTCGTGAACGTCCCCGTTACGCATCCGCCGCGAGAATTCGACGGCGCACTCGTTCCGGGAATGACGGCTCCGGAAGATCCGGACTGTCACCCGAACGGAATCCTCGAGGACATCAAAGAAGAATGTGGTGGCTACCAGGTGTATCCACAGGGCGGGAACTATTCCGACGGAGAAATCGCCGGCTACGAGGAAACGATCGAACGGCGCGGCGAGGCGTTTCGATACCTCTGTCGACGCTTCGAACCCGGGTTCGGGTTCGTCCAATTCCAGCAAACCGACTCCGTCTTCCACGAACGCCCCGGCGATGCGGAGGCGATCGAGGCAGTGTACGGTGCCGTCGATCGAGAGATCGAAAAGACGCTGGAGGCGGTCGACCCCGAGAACGTATTGCTCGTCAGTGACCACGGAATGGGAACGGTCGAGGGCCACGAATTCCGCGTCAACGAGTACCTTCGAAACCGCGGAGACGTAGTTGGTCAAAGCGGCGGCGAAGGAATGCCGGACTGGTCACAGGCATGGCGAAACGACCTCCTGGACGGAGATGAGCCCGGCGATCACAAGCCGGGTGCGATCGAACGCTCGATGAATCTCGCCGCCAAGTTCGGAATTACCACGCAGCGGGCCGCGAACACCCTCGAGATGGTCGGGTTGAAAGAACCGATCGGGAAGCGAGTTCCGAACGATATGATTCGTGCGGCCAGCGAGCAGGTGGACTTCCCGAATTCGACCGTCTACGTCCGCTCGAAAAGCGAGCTCGGTCTCAGGATCAACCTCGAGGGACGCGAACCGAACGGGCAGGTGCCGTCCGAGGAGTACGAGTCGTTCCGGTCCGAGCTGATCGACGAATTGCGAGCCCTGCGAACGCCCGACGGTGAACCGATGTTCGAGGCGGTAGAACCGCGGGAGACGTACTTCCACGGCCCGGAACTCGAGAACGCGCCAGACATCCTGACCGTTCCGGCCGGTTTCGACAACGCCATCGTCGCCGACCTCGAGAAAACGGAGTTCGGCGAGCCGATGGAGCCCTGGAACCACAAGCGGACAGGTATCGTCGCCGCTGCGGGTTCGGCGTTCGACGAGGGCATCACGCTCGAGGATGCGACGATTTTCGACATCGCCCCGACGATATGTACGTTGTTCGATGTCTCCATCGACACGGCGATGGACGGCGAGGTTCTCCCCATCGTCGACCCGGGTGATGAGACGGAGTATCCGGCGTACGAACCGGAACCGATCACGGCGACCGAAGACGGAGCTGTCGAAGATCGACTCTCCGATCTCGGATATCTCTAAGATGAGCATCGAAATCAGCGTCCTCGACCCGGAGGCAGACGCGTCCGAGTGGAACCGTTACGTCGAGCGGTCCCCTGGAACAAACCCGTTCTTTCGAGCCGAGGCCCTTGAGTTGCAGGCGGCGGATTCGGGGACGAAGCCACACCTCTTGGCCGGATTCAAAGGACAGGAAGCAGTCGGGCTCTTCCCGATATTCGAGTACAACAAGGGGCCGATCACGGGGGTGTTCTCGCCGGCCCCGTTTTCCTGGTCGTGTTATCTCGGCCCCGCACTGTTGAACGTCGACAAACTCAAACAGCGCAAAGCTGACCGACGAACGAAACGATTTCTCGACGGCTGTCTCGAGTGGATCGAAACCGAACTATCGCCCGTCTACAGCAAATTCGTCGCCGCCGAATTTCCCGACGTTCGCCCGTTCACCTGGAATGAGTACGATGTCGCACCCGGCTACACGTACGTCCTCGATCTCGAGCGGTCGACTGACGACCTGTTGGATCAGTTCAGCAGCGACGCGCGGTCCAACATCCGAAACGCCCCGGAGGACCAGTACGTCGTCGAAGAGGGGACGATCGACGATATCGACCGCATCGTCGATCAGGTCCGGTCGCGCTACGAGAGTCAGGGACGATCCTACCAGATGAACAACGACTTCGCACGTGCGTTATACGAACTGCTTCCGGACGGGGCGATACGGCCCTACGTCTGCCGCGTCGAGGGAGAGTTCGTCGGGGGCATTCTCGTCGTCGAGTCCCAGACGACGCGGTACAGATGGCAAGGCGGTGTGAAACCGGATATGGACGTGGACGTCTCGATCAACGACGTCCTCGATTGGCACGTGATTCGAGACGGCGCGGAGGACGGCCTCGAAGCGTACGACCTCGTCGGTGCGGGCGTGCCGAGTATCAACCGGTACAAAGCGAAATTCAACCCCGAACTCCAGTCCCAGTATACCATTACGGACGGCTCCTACGGGATGGACATCCTGATCGATCAGTATCGAAAATTCCGATAGGGTTCGATCTCGCAGTTTCTCGAGCCTCTTCTCTGGCGACATTCAGGACAACTCGAGCAATCCCGTACTCGGACAGACGGTTAGCACTCGCCGATTTGGTACACCGACTGTCGTGCGTCGTCGAGGCTGACTCGGCTATCGACGATCGCCTCGTTCTCGAGCTTTCGTAACCCGTATCGGACCGTCCGCGAACAGAGACGCGACTCGGCGACGATCTCCTCTTGGGTCATCGGGCCCTCATACTCGAGTACCTTATAAACCAATTTCGCACTCGGTGAAAGCGCCGTGAGGGCCGATTCGCCGCTCGGAGTGTCGACGCTGGATACTCCCTCTCGAACGTCCGTGGTGTTGGATGAGGTCATTGTGGTGTTGATCGACGGGCGAGCTAGCTGCTACCGAGAGCGTTCTCGACCGATCCCGTCCGCTCGAGAGAAACACCAACGCGAGAGAATAATACCGCTTTGGTCGTTCCAATCCGTAGGTGGCAACTACAAATTTGGAGCGTGCACAAGTCGGAATTCGAGGCCAGTTCGGAACACGCACTCGGTCGCTCTCAAGGCGTACACACGTCGAGGTTTCTTTGAACTTCAGGGCACCGAACCTCGCGGACGACGAGATATCGAGTCGATCGGCCGAAACCAGACCGTAAACGAATACGTGAGACGAAACTGACCAACAGCCGCCGTTCACCCTATCGGTTAGCGCCGTCTGTCGACCAGCGACGAGCCGAACGTGAAAACGAAGAGACACGCGACCGCCGAGTAGTCAGAACATAGTAACGGCTGTACGAACACAGTTTAGTGTATGTTCGGAACCAGTGGCATTCGCGGTCGCGTCGGCGACGACGTGACAGCAGGACTTGCCCTCGAAATCGGCCGCGCGCTCGGCTCGAGTGGATACGATCGAATCGTCGTCGGTCGGGACAGCAGAGCGAGCGGCACGATGTTGCTCGACGCGCTCGCCGCCGGGATCTGTGAGTGCGGTTCGGACGTCCTCGAGATTGAGGGAGAGATCGCAGCCACGCCGACGGTCGCTCGAGCAGTCGGCTGGGCCGGTGCCGACGCCGGAGTCGTCGTCACAGCGTCTCACAATCCGCCGGAGGACAACGGAATCAAACTCTGGACGCCGTCGGGGAAGGCGTTCGGCCCTGACCGTCGGGCGACTATCGTCGAACGGATCGAATCGGAAGCGTACGAGTTTGCTGCGTGGGACGAGACGGGGAGTCGAACGACGCTTTCGGGAGCGATCGAATCACACGCGTCGGCGGTCCGCTCGAGCGTCGACGTGTCGGAACCCGTCTCCGTCGTCGTCGATGTCGGAAACGGAGCGGGACAAATCACGGCCGGCGTGCTTGACGATCTCGGGTGCTCAGTCCAGACGCTAAACGCCCAACCTGACGGCGCGTTCCCCGGACGGCCAAGCGAGCCGACGGCCGAGACGCTCGGGGCGCTCGAGACGTTGGTCGGAAAAAGCGACGCGGATCTCGGGGTCGCCCACGACGGAGATGCCGATCGGATGATGGCCGTCGACGAGACCGGAACGTTCGTCCCGAAGGATTCATTGCTCGCGCTGTTCGCTCGAGAGGAAGCGAGCGATGGCGACCGCGTCGCGGCACCCGTTGACACGAGCCTGGCTGTAGAGGATGCACTCGCCGATCGGGGTGCCTCTCTGGTTCGAACGAAGGTTGGAGACGTGTTCGTCGCCCAACGGGCAACCGACGATGACGTCGTTTTCGGAGGAGAACCGAGCGGGGCGTGGATCTGGCCCGAGGAGACGCTCTGTCCGGACGGACCACTGGCCGCGTGCAAACTCGTCGAGCTGGTCGCGGCCCGAGGCTCGCTTTCGGAACTCGAGGCCGAGATAGACACGTATCCGATTCGACGCGGTACCATCGAATCCGACGAAAAAGCATCCCTCATGAAGCGTGTCGAAAGACGTGTTATCGACGACTACAACGACGTCGATACCCGCGATGGCGTCCGTGTGGAAACCCCGAACGGGTGGTTTCTGCTTCGTGCGAGTGGAACACAACCCATCGTTCGAGTTACGGCACAGGCCCGCAGATTCGAGCGGGCCGCGGAACTATTCGACGAGGCAACCGAACTGGTTCAAACGGCGTAACGACACAATACAGCGCCACCCCTTGCACGAGATTCGTATCGCAGTGTTGGCTCACCGAGTTGTTGATTCGACAGGAGTTACAACCTCGTACGGACTACCGAGTGCGAACGGCTCGCTATCGAACTTCTTCTGGAATGTAATCAGACGTCTTCATCTCTCGATACGTAGAGCAGTCGGGGCAGGCGTGGACGACATCTCGGTTGTCCCCGAACACACGGGCGAACTGACGTGTAACCTGGTTACCACAGGTGACACAACGCGGTGCTGTCGTCTGTTGGCCGGCGGTCATCGGCGTCCACTTGGTTTCGGTTGATTCCGTCGACATCATCCCTCCATTTCTACAGGATACTATTTACTATAGGCTGCATAACGGAGACTGCTTTCGAGAGATTTTATTTCTGTCCTCGTTAATAACACCAAAACAGTGTTCGGAATTCTAGGTCGTTACCGTCCCTATCTGCAGAAATTCAATATTTCCGAACCGTAATCCGTTATTTCACCCCGTTTTGAGCCAACAGTTCCGACCGATTCGATGTGATCAATTCCGTCTCCGTTCGAACCGGTACAGTCAAGTCTGGGAGCCAAACGGGTCGCCGCCACTTCCGTCCGCTTCCGTGGAAACGCCGATGCGCTCGTTTGCGACAACGGTCGTGTTTATCAGGTGTTGAGTTTATACCGTACTGGTTGCCTTCTAGATATGGAGGGCAGTCCCAAGCCTATCAACGGGAAATCCCTCCGGTACCGATTCCGACGTCGACCGAGGACGCGAACCCCGCACACACACCACAGTACGGAACGGGACTATGGGGGTAGTCTCGAGTCGTGCTATGGTCACCAGCGTCCTCGATTCGACCCAACGGGAACCATGCTCTCCGGGATGAAAAGACGACGAAGAGAAACGCAACTCAACCCTGGTAAGCGATGGCCATGATAGTTTATGCGTTAGAAAAGAAGCTTCTATGCGGAATGAAGAATTGTACCCCAAATCACGGAGTGTAATACGAGTTCTCCCGGTTTACTCGACGGTGACGCTCTTGGCGAGATTTCGGGGTTTGTCGATCGGGCGACCCAACTGATCTGCCGCATAGTAAGAGACGAGTTGGAGTTGGACGTTCGCGAGAAGCCCGGCCAGTGCAGGATCCGTTTCGGGAATTTCCAGATGTTCGTCGGCCATTTCGGTCGCTTCGTGATCTGGCGGACAGAGCGCGATCACCGGCGAGCCGCGGGTCTGGGCTTCCGCTGCATTTTTCATCGTTTTCTCGTCCTCAGTTCCCGTGAAGACGGCAAACAATGGCGTATCCGGTGTGACAAGCGCGAGCGGGCCGTGTTTCAGTTCACCGGAGGCAAATCCCTCGGCGTGCTCGTACGTGATCTCTTTGAACTTCAGGGCACCCTCGAGTGCGACGGAGTATCCGAGCCCTCTTCCGATGAAAAAGTACGATTGGGAGTTACCGTACCGCCGGGCGACCGACTCGGCCTGAGATCGCTCGAGGATCGTTTCGATCCGCGCCGGCATCGAATTCAGCGCCTCGAGGAGCGATCGAAGATCCGTCCGGGGCTCACCCGTAATATCCGCTGTGATTCGTTGGGCCAACAACACGAGCATCACGGCCTGGGAAGAGAACGTCTTCGTGGCTGCCACACCGATTTCCGGACCGGCCCTGATGAGAAGCGTCTCGTCGGCGACGCGAGAGGCCGTCGAGCCGATTACGTTGGTGACGGTCAGCGTCTTGGCTCCAGCGGCATCCGCACTACGAAGTGCGTTTAACGTGTCTGCAGTCTCACCGCTCTGTGTAACCGCTACCACCAGCGTGTTGTCGTCGATCGGCGGTGCAGAAACCGAGTATTCGTTAGCGAGTAACGCCGTTGAGGATATCCCCGCCTGGTTGAGCGCCGTCGATCCGTACAGCGCCGCATGATACGAAGTCCCGCAGGCGACGAACTGAACGGCATCGACGTTCTCGAAGGTCCCGGGCTCGAACCCCTCGAGGTCGATCGACCCCCGGCCGGGATCGATCCGCCCTTCGATCGCCTGAGCGATCGACGTCGGCTGTTCGTGGATTTCTTTGAGCATGAAGTGCTCGTACTCGCCTTTTCCGGCCTGTTCGGGGTCCCATTCGACAGTTTCACGCTCGCGGTCGATTTGGTTGCCTGCCAGATCCGTGTACTCGATGCCGTTACCGTCGACGATGACGACGTCTCCGTCTTCGAGATAGACGACGGTGTCCGTGTACTCGAGAAATGCGGGCACGTCGCTCGCGAGGAAGAAGCCGTCGTCCTCGATACCCACGACCAGCGGCGATCCCTGGCGGGCGGCGTAGAGAACGTGCTCGCCCGACCGCATCGCCGCCACCGCGTAACTTCCCTCGAGTTCATCTATCGCGCGTCTGAATGCGGGTTCAGTGTCCATGCCATCATCGATGTACGACTGGATGAGGTGGGGAATAACCTCGGTATCGGTCTCGCTCGTGAATTCGTGACCCGTCTCGGCGAGTTCGGCTTTGAGCGTCGCGTGGTTTTCGATGATACCGTTATGAACGACGGCGATATCGCCGACGTGGTCGGTGTGAGGATGGGCGTTTTCGTCGGTTGGCGGACCGTGCGTACTCCAGCGGGTGTGGCCGATTCCGACAGCTCCTTCGAGCGGGACATCGTCGATCGATCGTTTGAGATCCGCAACCTTTCCGGATCGTTTCTGGACGTCGATACCACTGCCGTTCTGGACTGCAACTCCCGCCGAATCGTAGCCGCGATACTCGAGGTTCTCGAGACCCGTAAGCAACGGATCTATCGCACTTCCATCGCCCACGCGGGCGATTATTCCGCACATTAGTCGCTCACCTCGGAGACGGCCTGTCGATCAAACTCGGGAGGGAAATACAGTCGCGAAGACGGACACCAGTTTGCGAGGGTCTTTCCGGGATCGAGCGGTTGTACTCGATCGCCAGCAACGGTCGTTCGTTTCATAATCGGATAGCTGTCCGCGGCAACTATTCGGGATGGGACGCGTGACGCGGACATGACTATAGCACAGTCCAGCCCAGCCCATTACTATAGATCCTCTAACTCCGAGCGTAGCACACCTGTAACGCGCGCCTATCGATCGTTCAATTCGAACGGAATCGTTTCCATCACTCTCGACACATCAACGGAACGCGGTATCTCCCAGTCGGAACTCGACCTGTTTGACCGATAGGGAAACGGTTGTCCACTTCGCCTTAGCGGCTGACTCGGGGCTCAGTAGGAGAAATTTACACTCCGTACGAAATCCGAGTATGTCGTGACAAAACACGATGGTGAACGAATAGATGTGGAGTTTGGCCGGCCTACTCTCCTGTTGGGAGTGATTTCGGCGCACGCAATTTTACTCGCCTCACCGACCTGCACGAAGAACGCACGCGATGAGAGGTCCTCGAGCGTAGAAAGGGTACGCAGTCGATAGTAACACGAAGAATCATCTGACTCGAATTAATGGGGTCGATAACACGATTATAGGAATTCTCGTCACGAGAGTGCTCGATCGTCAACTTCTCGTCGAAAAGTTCCCCCGAAAAGTTGCCAGTCATAGGAAATCTCTCACAGAAATCCTACGACTTATTACCCACCCGTTCATTTTCTCCAATGATTGGGTCGATCGAAGCGAGAAGTGCGTAAACCGCTGAAAATTGCCGGTAAATGCCGAAACAGATGTACACACCCTTCGCCATCAAGAGAGATACCGATCGAGTTGGCGCTATCGATCCCAGAGGCAATCGACAGTCCCCTTCGATGGCCGACTACCGCTTTCCCACAAAAGTGATCTAACGAATGTCTCTTTCACCGCTCGTTCTGACCGACGCCGCGCTCTCACTCGAGGATCCGGTCCTTGTCTTTACTATCGCGATGGCCGTCTTCCTGGTTGGGCCGCTGCTCATCAAGCGCCTCGGACAGCCCGGAATCGTCGGCATCGTCGTTTTCGGGGCGCTCATCGGGCCGGGCGTCTTCGATATCGTCGAACACTCCGACGCAATTATTCTCCTCGGTGAGGTCGGTCTCATCTACCTCCTTTTTACCGTCGGACTCGAACTCGACTTGCAGGGGTTTAAAGAGGCGCCTGAAAACGCGGCGCTTTTCGGTCTCACGAGTTTCTTCCTCCCGTTCGTAGTGGGGACGATTACACTCACGACGATCCTTGACTTCGACCCGCTGGCCGCGCTCTTGCTTTCGTCGGTCTTCGCTTCGCACACGTTGCTCGCCTATCCCGTCGCCAACCGGCTCAACGTGACGAAAAACCGAGCCGTAACCGCGGTCTTCGGCGGAATTCTCTTTACGGACACGCTCGCACTGATCGTACTCGCCGTCGTGACCGGTGCTATCGCGGACGGACTCTCAGTGTGGTTGTTCGCCACGATTTTCGTCTCGCTCGCAATTCTCTTCGGTGCCGTCTGGTTCATCGTCCCGCCGATTTCCAGACGGTTCTTCCAGAACTTCAGTCAAGAGAGTTACTTCGAGTTCCTGTTCGTGATGGTCGCAATTTTTGCGTCCGCAAGTCTCGCGGAAGTACTCGATATCTCCGGAATTCTGGGGGCGTTCGTCGCCGGACTCGCACTCAACCGGCAGATCCCACAGGGTGGGACACTCATGAACCGGATCGAGTTCGTCGGAAACGCCTTTTTCATCCCGTTTTTCCTCCTTCACGTCGGCATGCAAGTTGACGTCGGGATTATCTTCGACGGCTTCCAAACACTGGAGATCGCAGCGGTCATCATCGTCGTGATGGTCGCCTGTAAGGGGGCTGCAGCCTGGCTCGTTTCGACCGTTCAGGGGTACACGAACAACGAACGGAACGTCATCTTCGGCCTTTCGATCGGACAGGCCGCGGCCGCACTCGCGATTACGCTCATCGGCGTCGACGCCGGACTGTTCGGCGACGAAGTCCTCAACGCAGTCGTCCTGATGCTCGTGGTGACCGCATTGGTCAGTCCGTGGCTCACCGAACGGGCTGCGACCCAACTCGCACTCGAGCGTGACGTCGGGGCGGGCGACGACAGCCCCAAGGACCCCAACATCTTGCTCCCGCTTTCACACAACGCCGAATTACAACGGCGGTTGATGGAACTCGCCTTCGTAATCAAAGGAGAGCGCGGAACTGAACCGATACACGTCATGACCGTGATCCAGCCGGACACCGAACGACCGACCGAAGAACAGGTCGCCTCGGTCCAGGCCGAACTCGACGAAGTCGCGGACTTCGGCGGGGGCGCGGAGGTTCCCGTCCAGACGGAAGCTCGAGTCAACCACAACGTCGCATCGGGCATCGTCCAGGGAGCGATCGAGGTGCAGGCGAATCAAATCATCATGGGATGGGACGCCAACGAGACGTTCAGCCACCGGATATTCGGCAGCATTATCGATCAGGTGCTCGAGCGGACGCCGCTTCCCGTCCTCATCTCGCGGCTCGGTCACCCGATCAACACGACGAATCAAATCTTCGTCGTGGTCCCAATGGGAGCGGATCATCACGAGGGCTTCAACGAGGCCGTCCACATGACCAAACGCCTCGCCGCAAGTCTCGGCGTCCAGATAACGGTCCTCGTCGTCGAAGGGAGATCATACCAGTTCGAGCGGCTGTTCGATCTCGTCGAGGTCGAAGCCACGACGGAGTTCGAGTCCGTCGACGAGTGGGGAGACCTCCTGCCGACACTCGAGGAAGAAACGGACGAAAACGACCTCATCATCGGTATTTCCCCGCGACGCGGCGACGTCGGCTGGCAATCGGAACTCGAGGACCTGCCTGCGCGACTGGCAAACCTCCCGCCGGAATCGTTCATCATCATCCATCCGCGACAGGGAGAACCCGAATACGATCGTCGGTATCTCCGAATCGAGTAAGTGCAGAGAGTACCACACCGGAGTTCCGGTGAAATCCGGCTCGAATGAGGGGGTTGCCGAATCTACCGAGACAGTCGTGTTACGAGGATTTTATTCGAGGTTCAAGATAGTTCGAAAGAGAACACCGCCGTATCAGGTCGAACTCGACGTGACGAAATCGACCTTCCCGGGACGACGTTGAACCCCTGAGACGAAATCAAACTTTCCCTGGACAGTTCGACATCGTCCCCCCTCGAGAAGCGACTTTATTCGGAATCAAACGCGATCTATCGTGTCTCGGAACTAAACGCGATTTATCGTGTGACGTGAGGGCGTCTCACGACGGGTGCAAATCGGCACACCTTTTTAGGGCCGGTGAAAGTCAAATACATGGGTTTTGGAAGCTACGACGAATCCGAGCAACAGCAAGAGTCAGCAGAGGAAGACGATGGTGAAGCGGTCACCGTCCACGAACACGACCACGACGGAAAGATGACCGTCGAATCCAGCGCATCCACCGACGAACTCATCTCACAGCTCGGCGAGATGAAAGACGACGAATAGGGTTCACTCCACAGTCGGTATCGACGATCGGCAGAGTTCAGCCAGACCCCGACGAAGACGTTGCGATACTGCAGATTTCGAAACACCGATTTTCGCCGCCAACTCCTCCTGTGAAATAGCTCTGGGAACGTCAAAATATCCCTCTTCGTACGCCACCACGAGCAAATCCGCTTGTTTCCGTGTTAACGGAAGTAAACACCTATCGTTGCCATCCGAACCCCGAATGTTGTTGACTGACACCTGAATGTCCTGCTCGCGACACCGCTGGTTAAACCCGATAAGCGCATCTCGAGACGGGAATCGGACGGTAGCGGTCCACCCATCCCGCGAACTCCGGACATCGAGAACGCGACCTTCGACGGCCGCTGCGGTCGGGGTAAACCGGATAACCGATTCCGCGAGTGTTACTCGGTAGACCCGGTGATCGGAACAGCGCTCGTAGAGGACGGGGTTGTTCACCGTGTCATCGATCTCGAGGGCCGATTCAAACGCGTCGAAATTGTCACTGAACACGGTGAGATACGTGCTCGTTCGACCGGTCGGAGAGTCCGTCGTGTAGTCCGGTTCGATCGAAAGCGTCGGAACGCGCTTAATCGTCGGAACGCACAGTAACTTCCGGTGTGTGAGATGAATTTCCGCGGTGATACCCCCTTCCGCTCGAGGGATAACTGCTGTTCGTTCGGTCTCTGCGACGTGAGTGTTCATCGGATCACCCTCGTTCGAGTCAGCTTCGGGACAGAAAACGGCAATATGTCGCTGTAAGAATTGGTTACTGAGCGTGTACTCATCTACCGAACGATTCGAGTCCTCGGAAAAAGATCCGACTGCTATACAGCGAAATATAGCATTATCTATACGCTATACCTATTCATGCTCGCTATTTCGTGTATATTTCACCCCGAAGGAAACACGCTATTACGCGAGTTGTACTCACTGGGTGAGCGCTCGGGACAGAGTAAGAATGGAATACTGATACGATCAATCCTCACTACTGATCGAATAACAATTCGAACAATTTTCGCTGAGCTGTTCTGAAATGGCGCGTAAACGTCGGTTGAGAAACGCCTAACGCGTCGGCGATTTCCTCGCCGGTTCGCTCTCGGGGCCAATCGAAATACCCATTATAATAGGCAGTCTCCAACGTCTGGCGCTGGCGTTCTGTAAGACCCTTCTCCAGTCTGTCCTCGAACCGTCCAGACTGATCTCGAGGTGAACGTTCGGATCGACGGGTAATCAGTTCCGTGTTCGATACCTCGTCCTCGAGGAATTGTACCACTCGCCGCACCGATCGGTCCGCAGGGAGCTCGACCGTGATTCTGACACGGTTGCCAACAGGTTCCAGCGATCGGACTACTGCACCGTGATCAGCGAGCGAATCAGCGATCGTTCGTTCGGCGAACTGAACTTGCATCCTCGTAGAATCGGGATCCCCAGTCATCGTCTGTACCGACCGAACGCCCTCGATTGCGGAAGACAGGGCCGTCTCATTCTCCTCCGATATCGATGAAACCGATATCGTTCCCACGGATCCGAAGGTCGACCGCGCCACGACAGTCTCGATATCGACGCGCTGATCGAGATACTCGGCGAGAACCGTCAACGGATCGTCGCCGGTCTCGACGAGGACCTCCAGTTCGACCATCTGATCAGCGTAGACCGCCGACCGCAACTCGAGACGATTGATCAGAACGCCACCCACCTCGGCGAGCGCAGAGACGCTATCGACCGTCCACTGGTCGAACGCCGCCGGTTCGGTCGAACAGACCGTCAAACAGCCGTAGGTGATGCCCTGAAAATCGATCGGGACGCTACAAATAGAGCGGATTCCGTGTTCGAGTGCCGTCCGAGCCCATCGCGACTCAGACGGTTGCGTCGTCGTTTCCTCGATCAGCGTCCGAGACCCGGACGCAGTTGTCGCCGCCGCTGGAGACAGGTCCGTCCCCTCGAGAGAATACGACTGTTCTTTGAGATATTCGTCGCGTCCGCCAACCCAGGTTTCCGGAGTGACCTCCAACACTTCGGGAGTGAGACGACCGACCCACACCAGATCGGCGTTTTCTATGGATGAGAGCGCCTCACAGAGACGTCTCTCGACCTGAGATCTCGATTCTGCACGCCCCAAGCGCCACCACGCGGCGTACAGACAATGCAACAGGGATTCGAGGCGATCACGCTCCGTCCGAAGGTCGTCGTGAGCGAGCGACGCCTCACGAATGACGCTCTCGAAAGATGGCCAAAATTGAGGATCCGATGGGATCGACCCGAGAGTCGTAAGCGATTCGGATGGCGGAGTCGGCCCAGCGACCGTAATCGACTCGAGTCGATATCGTTCGGCCGCGTTTAGAATCCGAGCGACAGCCGCCTCGAGCGGCGTATGCGGACCGATAACATCGTGAGCGCCGGCCTCGAGAACCTGTTCGGCGTTTGCCTCCGTAACCGCGATTACCGGTCGATCACCAGCGGCGGCGACGAGCCTCTCGATAGACCCGGTCGACGGTCCGAGGCCGTCGCGCTCTGGAGATTCTGACTCTTCTCCCGGCCGACCGGGAGCACCGGTTCTCGAGCGTGATCCAGCGTCACTCCCGCTTTGGTTCGTGTCGTCGTGTTCGGCGGAGTTCTCTACTCGTTCTGAACCCTGTCCGGTTCGAGTGAGGCCGGACACCAGACACTGTACCGAGACGCTCTCGAGGATATCGAGTGCGGTATCGACTGATTCGACACTGATAACCGAGCCGATATCGGGACACGTGTGCAAACCATCCTCGATGTCGACGGTTGATGACAGGTCGCCGATTAGTACGATCGTACTACCTGCTGTCGGCAACCTCTGACCGCTAGTCACCGTCCGACACCTCCGATTTTGAAAGCTAATCGCCGAACTCTCTCGTCACACCCAACGGGCACGTCTCCCCTATTTCCCCGCTGAGAGATTAATTATCAACACCGTAATCGAAGGTAGGAAGCGATTACCGCATGGCGATATCTGACCTCCCCGACAGTGAAATAGCTACTGCCGTGTAAGCCAGTCACATCCGCTAAACAGCGATTATTCACCGGAACCGAGGTGTGTTCCGAGCGGGGCGAGTCGATAGGTGAGAAATACCGTGATCGGTTCGAGTGAAATCCGCGTCTGCCGGTGTGCGAGTCGAGTCCACTAGACGCGTCAGGGTCAGTATACGCGTCGGGGCCAGTATAGCGGAGTTCAGTATGTATTGACGAAAAATGCCAGATATACCTGCCCGAGTCCCGCGATTATCATGACGGCACCGGCGAGGCGTTCTATCGTCTTTGTGTGCCTCACAATCCACCCAGCATTCGCGACGAGTCCGACGCCGGTCGCGACGGTCAACGCGATCATCAACACGACGACGATTCCGACATAGGAACCGACAACGAGCGCCGCCGGGACCAGATCCATGGACATCGCCTGAGTAACGACGCCGAGAAATACCGGTGCAACACAGCCAGCCGCTGCCAGCGCATAGCCAGCGCCAAAGATCCCGAATCCAGTGAGTCCGGAGGGACGCTTGGGGAGCGCTAGGGATACCGACGGTGCGAGATCCAATAAAACGAGGAATCCAAAGACGACGAGAACCCCACCGACCAGAGGCTCGAGCACCGTCATACTGCTAAGAATGTTTTGCCCAACCCAGTATGCCCCACCAAAGAGGGCCGCAAACGTTGCCAAAACGCCGGTCCCAGCGACGATCCCCCGAAGAACCGAGCCGCTCAGCGACGAGCGGTTGCCATCCGATTGGCTCACGTAAAATCCGACGTATCCCGGGAGAAGCGGATACGCACACGGTGAAAAGAACGTTGCGATACCCGCTGTAAACGCAAACCCGATTGCGGACGCGAGGGTAGGGTCGATCATCGAATGTGACTATCCATTGAACGTGAGTGGTGATTGGCTATCCATTGAACGCGAGTGGTGATTGGCTATCCATTGAACGCGAGTGGTGATTGGCTATCCATTGAACGCGAGTAGCAGTCATACGTGATTATTCGTCGTCCTCGAGGATCGCCTCGAGTTCGGTGACAACCTGGTCCGTCGTCTTCTGGCCTGACTCTTCCCACCGGAGGTATCCAGCGGAATCGAACGCGAGGCCGATAGGCGTCCCTGCACCGTAGTGAACGATCAAATCGGACGTACTATCTCGTCCAACGGTCCAATTTGCGTCGTACTCGTCCCACCACTCGGCGATATCGTCGTCATCGACAACCTCTTCGCTCTGATTGGTGACCGAGATGAACTGGACTCGATCGCCGAGCCGGTCGTGCGCCTCGCGGAGGTCAGGCATCTGAGCCTGACAGGGGCTACAGTCCGTCGCAAACAGGTCGACGAAGATGACCTGATTCTCGTCCGGAACGGTGATCTCGCCGGCTTCACTCCCGGTCGCCTCGATGGTCTGTATCGACACCGGGTCGTGACGCACCTCGCCCTCATCGTCCTCGAGTAGTTCCGAGACAGACGGGACGCCGTACATTGCCGCAGCGCCAGCGCTGGCGAGTACCCCCACACTTCCCAGTCCTGCGAGGAGATCCCGTCGACGCATCGTTACTCGACCACCGCTCTGACATCGTCGATGAGCTCTGTGGGCGTTTCCAGATGAGCATACGGATACGACCGTTCGACGATACCGTCCTGATTGACGAGAAAGATCATATAATAGTGCGTGGAGGTTTCCTCGTCGTCATCGTCGTGTTCGTGGTCGTCACCATGACTATCGTCGTGTGCGTCCTCACTTTGATCAGATTCATCGTGCTCGCCGGTCGAATCTGTTTCGGCGTCGCCGGTGCTCTCGTTACCATCGTCGCCCTCATCGCCGTCGCCGTGATTGTGTTCGCCCTCTTCTGGCGGCTGAACCTCGACCGGTGCTCCGAACGTGTCGTTTACCAACTCGAGAGCCTCATCTTGCGTCTCGGGTCGAAGGAAACGCCAATTCTCTGCCTCGATATCGGCATCGTATCGTTGCCCGTACTCGCGAAGCGCGTCGACGTCATCGGTTTCGGGATCGAACGTCATCGAAAGAAATGCGACGTCATCTTCGTATCCTTCCTCGAAAGCATCCTCCTGAACGAGTCGAAGAAGGTTCACGAGCGTGCCACACTCATTAGTACACGAAGTAAAGATAAAAGTCATCAGAAATGCTCGATCCCCAACGAAATCGTCCCGCGAAACCGCTTCGTCCGCAATCGGATCTGGAATAGAAAACGACGGAAACTCGTCGCCGTGTATAGGATGGACCGCATCCGATAAATCCTGCTCTCGGTCGGGAGGACTCAGAGCCGTTTCGCTATCGTCAAAAAAATTGACGCTATCGAGACAACCAGCGAGACCGACAGATCCAACTCCCGCCAGCGAGCCCAGATACGAACGTCTGTCCATACGTAGACTGTAGGAGTGCACTATGAAATGCTCGTTGGTTCGTTACTGAAAACTGGGAACGAGACGGTGTGTCAGGTCGAGAATGGATACGACAATCGGCAAGTCGTCGAGATACCTCCCCAGGATTCCCGAGAAAGGTCCGAATTCGAAGATCGATACGTGGCAAACTGCTCTCGACTATCGTACCGTCCGCTACGAACGACGAACAGGGTAATCTCGACGAACGTCTCGAGTCCAGAAACTCGAGGAAACAGTGAGCGAGAAACGGTCACGTTGTCAAATACAACTGAGGGGTTGGATTACGGTTGGGATAACTAACCTCGAGTGTGATTTACGGAGGGGCATGTCGAGTTCGAATCAGACGAATATGCAGATTGGCTGTCCGGAATGTCAAACGACGGTCAACGCAAATATCCCACCAGGAACGGGTATTCAACCCGCCGAATCCGGCGGCAAAAATTATCTCCGTGGGACGGAAACCGATTGCAGTAACTGCGGTCACGAACTCGAGTTCTACTTTTATTAGACGGATCCATCGCTACCGACGCGAATTGTGAACAGTTCGAATCGGGGATAGACACACCGGGTTTCCGGTGAAGAGTGCAAAAGAGGAGACGATGATTCGGAATCAACACACTGGGAAGGTCAACACGTTGAGAAAGTCAACACATTGTGCCGGAGAATCACGACGGGGAACGAAAGAACACACCTGATTTCCGGTGAATATTGAAAAGGAGCCGGATTGAGTGAACAGGGACACCGTGTTTCCAGTGAAACAGAAGGGGATAATCAGGCGCTACGAGAGTTGAGAGCGCTTGAAGAAAGCGAGTTCGGGATAGGATATTAATAGAATTTTTTCGAGCGCGCACACACCACGTTTCCGGTGAAACGGGGTGTGAAGGGGTGGGGGTCAGTTGCAGGTGGTGTGATTTCACCGGAAAGATGGTGTGTGGAAGGGGATGGACAGACAACGGTATTTAACGAGAAGGCGAGAGAAGTAGAAGTGTTTTCGTATTATTTGCCGTATTATTGCATAGGATCCAATATAACCAGGTATTAAAATACAATCATCAAGAAGGATTGATTCTACTGAAGGACTCACTCAGAGGAAAACACGGATGATACCCATACCATCATTCTCGAAAATCTGCTCTCGAGCGGTTTCCGGTGAAATCGCACTAAACCGACATCTGTCTTCTGACTAAACCGATTCAGTTAATGGACTTTTCACTTCCCTCCTATTAATAACCTTCCATCTACTCTAATCCAACGTTGCAGTTTACTAGTGGAGGAAAAAAGAGCTCTAAGTTAACCCTATAACGCCCATTTATCAAATCTCTCTTCTCTCTATACCAATCTCTCTCCAACCTGAATAAGTGAAATACGAAGTATCGTCACACCTCGAACTCCCTTCATAGACTCTGAGCTCATACTATACTCGACTCAAGAGCGTCGTGCCGCCGGTCGGGTACGAAACACAGACGTTCTCAATATCCAGTCGTTCCCAGGTTACCAAAATTGAAATTGGAACGACTCGTTTTGACGTTTCACCGGAAACCCGGTGTGCCTGTCTTCTCAACAACCACACCCTACTGACGTACCATTTGTACCAATTCACCGGAAACGTGGTGTGCGCGCGCTCGCTCACTCCCACAATTGTTCCGGCCCCCACTGCCCCAAACCTCGCGACTGCCTCGAACCCCCAACTGCCCGAACCCGCGACTGCCCCGAACCTCACGACTATCCTGACTATTATCCGCCGCTGTTTTGACCAGTACCGATCCAAACAGTAAAGATAATTCACCGGAAACGTGGTGTCAATAACCTATGTCGAGTTCCGGTGACGATCTCTTCACTCGAGACGATCACATATTCGAGAACAAAGAGCTCCTCGAGATCAATCACTTACCAGAGGAGGGTCGAATTGTTGGCCGTGACGACGAGATTGCGGATCTCGCAAACGCAGTGAACCCCGCAATTTTCGGCCAGAGCCCCAGTAACCTCCTCATATACGGAAAGACGGGAACGGGGAAATCACTCTGTGCAAAGCACATCTCGGAACGACTCGTCCGGGTCGCGAAAGAAGAGGGTGTCACCGCTGAGTTCGCGTACGTCGATTGCGCACAGGATAACACGGAAACCCAGGCCGTCCAGACGATCGCTCATTCGATGAACAATTCGGAGGCTACCGACATCAAAATTCCTGATAAGGGTCTCAGCACGTCGACCTACTACAAACGCCTCTGGCAGGTTCTCGACAAGCAGTACGGAGTCGTCCTCATTATCCTCGACGAGGTAGATAAACTCGACGACGACGATATTCTTATGCAACTTTCTCGCGCGGGCGAGGCCGGGAAACTCACCGATTGCAAAATTGGCGTCATCGGTATCAGTAACAAGATCAAGTATAAAGACCGGATGGACGAGCGAGTCAAGTCCTCACTGTGTGAACGGGAGTTCGTCTTCCCACCGTACGACGCCAATCAACTCCGTGATATCATGCAAGCGCGGAGTGATGCCTTCAAAGACGGTGTGCTCGAGCCGTCCGTGATTCCTCGCGCGGCGGCCCTCGCTGCGCGGGAACACGGGGACGCGCGAAAGGCGATCGACATTCTTCGGTACGCCGGCGAAATCGCACAATCGAACTCGAGTGAAACTGTTCGAGAGGAGTTCGTCGTACAGGCGCGTGAACGGGCCGAAACTGATCGATTCCGCGAACTGATTCGCGGTTCGACGCCACACTCACGATATGTGCTTCAAGCGCTCGCCGTTCTCTCGCTCAACGAATCCGACGAAGATGGCTTTCGAACGACGAGAATTTTCGATGTCTACGAAGAAATCTGTCGCCAGGAGGGATCGGACACCCTTTCACTTCGACGCGTTCGAGATCTCCTGAAAGAACACGCGTTCCTCGACATCATCGAACAGTCGCGACAGAGTGGCGGGAGCGCTGAAGGGAGTTATACCGAACACCAACTCCTCGAAGATCCGGATGTGGTGCAAAAAGTCCTCGTCGAGACGGTCGAGTCTGAGTAGTGACGGCCCAGTCTGAGTAGTGACGGCCCAGTCTGCGTAGTGATGGCCCAGTCTGCGTAGTGATGGCCCAGTCTTCGTAGTGGCGGCCCAGCGGATGGATCGTCTTTCCTGTCTCCATTTATCCTGTATTCGACCGTTCGGTTTTCTCGATAACGACCGCTGAAACGGAACTCTTCACCGGAAACCCGGTGTCCGACTGAATACTATTTCAGTTTCCACTTTTAACTCACCGGTGATCGGACACGACTAACTCACCGATGCTCACGCGTTCATCGTGTGTTCGAGAACCCTCTCGCAAACCGAGACTCTACCTATAAGTTGACCAGTCTTCTGTGATGACTACTATCGGGCTGTATTAGACTACCATGAAGTTGCAGGCGACGACCCGACCCGTAGGGAAACTGTCTCTCACCACCGAATGCGAAATTTCGAGGATCGAGGGCCGCCGATTGATCGACGAGACGTCTCTACTACCAACCGTACAGACACCACATCTCAGTCTCCGAAAGAAACTAACTCCGGCACCACTACCACCGGTGATTCTACCACTCCCAATGGCAGCAACTCCAATACCAACGGCAGTAACTCCGACACCAAAAGCAGTAACCCCGACACCAACAGCAGTACCAAACCACCCGATGTATCGGACGTTTGCCCCGAATCGCTGATCGTCGTTTCGAATCGCCAGCCGTATCGTCACGAATACGACGAGTCGGAGGAGGGATCGATCACAGTTGACGAACCAACTGGCGGGCTTACTGCGGGTCTTGATCCCGTTCTCTGTCGGTCCAACGGTACCTGGATCGCGTGGGGTGACGGGGATGCAGACGAACAGGTAACCGATCAGAACGATTGTGTACGCGTTCCCCCTGATGAGGAATCGTACACACTTCGTCGTCTCTGGCTCTCTGATGAGGCGGTAAACTCCTACTATTATGGCTGGAGTAACCGTGTCCTCTGGCCGCTCTGTCACGGCTTTTCCCATCTGATCGACGACCGCCCCGGTGACCTCGAGTGGTATCGAACCATCAACCATCGGTTTGCGAGCGCCGTCTCCGAACACGTCTCGGAGAATACTGTGGTCTGGTTACAGGACTATCACCTCGGCTTCGCACCGAAACTGATTCGAGAACGGGTTTCTGACTCCGTGACGATCGCTCACTTCTGGCATATCCCGTGGCCGTCTCCGGAGACGTTCGTCAATTGTCCGGAAGGACAGGAGCTATTAGAAGGATTGCTGGGCAACGACCTGCTTGGGTTTCACGTCGATCGATATGCGGATCTCTTTCTCGAGTGCGTCGATAGGTTCGTCGAAAACGCAACGGTCCATCGAAGCACTCGAACGGTTAGCTACGACGGGAACACGACTCGTGTCGTTGCAACACCGATGGGAATCGATGCATCGTCCTACGCCGAGGAATCCGAAGCCACCGACGAGAGTCACTGGAAGTCGATTTGCTCGAGATACGACATTCCGCGGACGAACGCGATCGGACTCGGTGTCGATCGACTCGATTACACGAAGGGGATCCCACAACGACTTACGGCAATCGAGACCTTCTTCGATCGGAACCCGGAATGGCGAGGTCAGTTCACGTTCGTTCAGAAGGCGACTCCATCACGCACGGATATCCCGGCGTACGAACAACTCGGCGAGGCAGTCCGACAGCAGGTCGATCGGATCAACGCACGGTTCGGCGCTGCTGATTGGCGGCCGATCGTCTACACAGAAGATATCCTTCCACAGGACGAACTGTGTGCGTTGTACCGTCGAGCCGATGTAATGGTTGTCAGCCCAGTCAACGACGGGATGAATCTCGTTGCGCAGGAATATCTTGCCTCGAGCGTCGAAGAGGAGGGAGCATTGTTGTTGAGCAATCGAGCCGGGGCTCACGAAACGCTCGGCTCCCACACGTATACGATCGCACCGGACCAACCGAATCACTTCGCGAATACGATCGAGCGCGCATTAACGACGGCTCCCGGCGAAAAACAGCGCCGAATGTCGGTCCTCCGAGACCGCGTCTTCGAGGCGAATCTCGAATCGTGGATGCGGGACCAGTTCGTCGAAATCCAACGGATCCATTCGAGTACTGATTCGATGGACGAGCGTCCGAACGAACAGCAGTCACCGGTATCATAGATCATGTCGGTCGATACTCCGACCCCAGTCCACGAGCGGTTGCCACAAATCCGAACAGCATTGGGTGTCGCAGATTCCGTGTTGCTGTGTCTCGATTTCGACGGCACACTCGCCCCGATCGTAGATGATCCAGCAGCGGCATCACCGAAGGAGTCTGCCGTGGATGCGCTTGATCGAATTACGTCCAACCCTACAATCACGACGGCGGTAATCAGCGGTCGAAGCCTTGCTGACGTTCGTACTCGCATCGATGGGCCAACCTTCTTCGCTGGTAATCACGGGCTCGAAATTCAACGCAGCGGGACTGTTTCGGTGCACCCGATCGCCAAGAAACGAGCGGCGCCCGTCGAAGACGTTTGTTCGAGGCTCGAGTCAAAGCTCGATCCGATACCTCATTGCTGGGTCGAAAACAAACGATTAACAGGGACGGTTCATCTGCGATCGGTTCCCGAACGCTACTTCGATACGGTGGATACCATAGTGGAGTCAGTAACGGATCGGCTGGGAAACGGCATACTGGAGCGTTCGAACGGAAAGCGAGTGATAGAAATCTCGCCCCAGATTCCGTGGGGGAAAGGAAATGCTGTAGAGCTGCTTCGCTCGTCACTGCCGACGTCCCCGCTCGTTCTCTATATCGGTGATGACACGACAGATGAATCGGCCTTCGAAACGGTTGAACCGAATGGCATCGGTATTCGCGTCGGCGATGAAACCGAGTCCTGGGCCTCGTGTCGAGTTCGATCCCCTGATGAGGTCGCCTCCTTCTTACACTGGATCGGAACGACAAGGTTGTCGACCTCCGATCAGGAGCGAGAACGGCCTGTAGCCCACTCAGTGGGGAGTTTTGCATAGCCTTTCGGTGGATGCATCACGGATAGACCAATATCGAAATAAGTACACATAGGCGCGGAGTCGTTCGACACACTAGCAATTGTTTACTACCTCCCGAAATATAATTGATAAGATGACTTACAAACTCTATAGAAGGATAATTGTTATTCTCTCCCCGGAACTAATTTCCATTACAAATAGTTGGATCGAAGCCGAAAGTATTAGTTACCACTGGAAATAGAGTAGAGTACAAGAGCAATCAGAGATGAAACTCAGACAACCTACCGACTTCCTGATTCTCGAGGCGCTCGAGGACAAAGGACGTAACGTCGCAACGAACCTTTCAGCACACACGGACAAAAGCCGAAAGAACATCAACACACGATTGCCAGTTCTAGAAGATTATGGCCTCGTGGAAAAGATCGGGCCTGCCAAACGCTCGGGACTCTACGAAATCACGTCGCTCGGAAAGGCGGCACTCGTCTACCAGGACCAGTACGATGAAGTAGACGATTTCGAGGAACTCATCGAAGGACCGTCTGCAGGTACTGCAGATTCGGCGGGAGACTCGACAGCCAGTTTCGCTCGTGGCGAAGAAGACGCCGACGACGAATAAGGGTTCACTGCTTGTCCACTACTAGTGAGTTCAGTTGCGATAGTACTGCCTGAACGGAATCCAGCGCGAGTTCCCCGTCCACCGTATGCAGGGTACTTTACACGACGGGTATCACGTTTGGTCTCCGTCGAAGACTGTTCGTGTTCCCTCTTCTAAGAACTCACAAAGCAGTTCCTGTAACGCCTTTCGGAGATGCTGATGCATCGTTGGTGGTGCGACATCCATCGCTTCCGCTATTTCTTCACCCGTACTTCCCCGCGGCCAGTCGAAATAGCCGCCGTAGTACGCCAACCGGAGCGTAGTCAGTTGCTTTTCGGTCAGTTGGTCGAGTATTCGGTCTCTCTGCTCCGAGACAGTCCGGACGGATCGGTCTACTTCTCGCCTCGCGACGAGTTCGGTATTCTGGTATATCTGTCCGAGGTTATTCAAAATCTCTCTTACATCTGCGTCTCGAGGGACATCGAGGAGACACGTTGTAACGCTATCTTCGACCGAAATATTCCGGATAGTTACACCGAGGTTTGAAAGGGCTCTGACGCCCGATTTAACGAGTCGGAGTTCGGCGATGCAGTGTTCGTCGCCGTCGTGAACGATGCGATATTCCTGAACAGAGTTGTGCTGTTCAGCTTCTTTCCGAACGGTATCACCGCCGATGCCGTCGATAAGCACGTACTGATACGTGTTACCCCTCGCAGTTGTTCCTGCCCACTTCAGCGAACACGTACAGTCGTATTTTTCCGAAAGATGAAACGAGATGGAGTCTCCGCCGTCGATTCGAATCTCGAGTTCGACGACGGCGTCGGAAAAGAGCAGGCGACGGTTTTTCACCGCATTAATTGAAAATCCGATCGATTCGCCAAGTAACCGAAAGCTATCGCGCTCCCTCGACCCAAATGCAGTTGACCGGGTCGCAAAGACGGTGAGAACACCATAGACGAGGTCATCGTGGGCGATTGGAACAACCATCGCGGAATTGATATTCGAGTCAATCTTCACCCCCTCGAGTGGAACGGGTGGCTGGTCGACGCGATCATCGTCGCTGAACGATTGGATCTCTCCCGTTTCGATCGCTTGCTGGTATCTCAGATCCTGCTCAATTACCTTCGTCAACTCTGCATCGGGGCCACCACTCCCGACTCGATAGAACACGTTGGAGTCTCCGCCAACTTCTCCCACGAGTGCACAACTGTAGAGTTCCGATTCGACGAGTCGATCACACACGTTTTCCTCAATCGCCGGACGGGTGGGGGATTCGACGACCGTTTTGATTACTTCTTTGACGACCGCATTGATCTCGTTGGTACGTTCGAGTCGTTTGTGTCGAGATCGGAGCCGCTGTTCTTTCTCCCTCCAGTCCGTAATATCCCTGGCAAGCCAAACGACAGCGCGTTTTCCACGGATCTGTTCGTCTAAGAGAATAACGCGGGCTTCGAACGTTCGAACCCCCTTCGCCGTCTGGGTCTGGTATTCGATCGATTGGACGGATCCGCTTTCAATAGTTCGAGTAATACAATCCTGCAGGCTGGTCGCTACCGGTGCAGAAAAGACATCATCAAGCTTGAGTCCGAGTAGATCCTCCGCAGGGAAGTCGTATAATTTCGATGAGTTGACGCTGATCTGTGCATCGAGATACGTCCCGTTTTCGCCGATAACGAAGGCCTCCTCCGGTAACGCACGCCCGAACAATTCCTTGTAGCTTTCGTCTGTTTGATCCAGAGAGACTTTAGACTGAGAGTGATTCGAAGAGGCTTCAGATTGAGAGTGATCCGGAGAGGCTTCAGATTGAGAAGCCGAGTCGACGGTTTGCTCGAGCTCAGTGACGACCCGATCGACGACGCCCGATGTGGATTCACTGGAGAGATAATCGGATGCTCCCGACCGAAAGGATACAGTTGCGAGGCGTTCGCTTCCGTTTTCTGGGGCGACGAGTACCTTCGATGACGTACTGAACGTCCGGATCTGATCGAGGACGGATTCAACGGTCATTGGGTCCTCGAGTCCGAGAACGATTCCAGTTACACCGTTGCTCTCGAGCGTTGGTAGGGTATCCTCTGGGGCGATAACTTGCCGCAAATTCACGCGGTCGTCTTCGTGAAGGGCTGTTTGCAGGCGATGGCGTTCCGATGCGGAAATCAGGATGACATCGTTGTTGGGGGTATTGTCACTCATGGAAATGTGGTGTTCTTCGAGAGGAGATGAGTGAAGAGTACTGTCTGACCAGCCATTCTATCAATCAATTGTATTTATAAAACAAAAAGGTAGTGATATAATTTTCACATCTGTCGCGGGCGGTAGTCACAATTACGTGCTCTTGACGAGCATACTATCGATGGACGAGTGAATACGCGTGTATCTCACAGAGTCGACTGCGATTCGGGTTCCGGGGGCGTGACTTCGATTGACTCGGAAAATATGATATCGTTGGGGCACCCCGATCCCCAACTGAGACGTCACGGCGTGTCTAAATCTCTCCTTGATCCTTCAAATCCTCGATGACGTCGTCGACGAACGCGTCAACGGTCTCATAGGGAAAGTCTCCGCCGGAAAGTTTCGTGTTCAGTTCCATTGCGGTCATCGAGAAGTCGCCCGACTCAAATTTCGTTCCAGGGCCGTTTGGAAGTGCTGGGACGAGGTCCATTGGACTCGAAATCGGGTAATCTGCGCCTTCGAACGCCTCGGTCATCTGGTCTCGGAGTTCAGCTTCATCTGCCATTGCAGTCGCTAGTTACGTTTGATAAATAATAAACCTGTTTATGCATATTATAGATGTATAGACAATAATAGGGCTTCCGTGAGGTCCACCTGTTTTCATTCCAACCGGTGTCAGATAATACCCTCCTCATACGAGAGATATCCATTGCTTGTCAACTGCAGTCTCTCACGGGTCTCGTCCTGCGGTCAGTAGCCCCCAAAACTATAATGGCCTCTCACTACAACGTGTTGGTCATGGCGAAAGATACCGTCAGATATCCGGACGACGTCGTCGACGAGATAGATGCACTCGTCGCAGACGGTATGTTCGAGAGCAAATCCGAATTCTATCGGTTCTCTGCGGAGTATGTGCTGACGCTCATCGACCCTGACCACGAGGTTGAAACCTTCAACTTCGACGAAATCAAATCCGAACTGGAGATATCGGACACCGGTCACACCGCTATTGCGAATCCGGACGGCGGAACGTTCTTTCTCGAGTCGGTGATCACGGTTCGAAAACAGGGTCTCAGGGGTAATTTCGAGGCAGCGGAGCAATTTATCGATACCCACTACGACCAAACTGATCAAGAATGCATTATTCTCGAGGAACTGTTAGGTACCTACCGACAGCGGTCGGACTCGAGCTAATCGAAGATTCTACGGGTATCGAGACGGGCGCAGACAGGAAGTCGTTCCTCGAATAGCGCGCCATTCAGTGAACCGCAGCTATTCATTGAACGGCGGTCCAAGAACCGACAGATCGACGTTGTCTTCGACGAGCGTTGCGGCCCGGTCGTACGGCGTTTCGGGCGTCGATCGTTGGTCGGCTGCATTCTGGGACGCCTGAATGGCGTTCTCGAACTCCGAACAATCCGCTTGGGCTGCGACAGATTCGAGAAAGCCCGCTCGAACGTTCGTGTTGTCGAAGAGACCGTGGAGATACGTTCCGAGAACGTTTTCGCGGGCAGCACTCGAGTCGCCCAACGGATGTCCGACGGGCTTGAGCATCGTCGTTTTACCGACGTGGATCTCGTAACCCGATGCAGTACCGGTAACCCCGGCGAGTAGCAGCGATTCGCTCCCACGGACCGAAACGCTGGTCTGCTCGAGCACCTTTTCGCCCTCGAAGGACGTCTCGACCGGGAGCAATCCGATTCCCTCGACGAAATCCGCTTCTCCGGTTCCTTCGAGTGAAGCGTTCGTAATCCGCTCGCCGAGTAGTTGATACCCTCCACAGATGCCGACTATCGGACCGGAAAACGCGGCAATCTTCTCGTGAAAGTTGGCTCGACGAAGCGTGAGGAGATCATCGACAGTGTTCTTGGTCCCGGGCACGACGAGAGCGTCTGTATATTCGGGGATTGACGCTTCCCGTTCGACTGGGACGTATTCGACCGCTACGCCGGAATGGGCGGCGAGCGCCTCCAGATCCGTTGCATTCGAAATGTGTGGTAGGCGGGGAACGGCGATCGTCAGGTATTGTTCGGACGAGTGATCGTCGGCGACACCGATGGTTTCTCGTTCGTCCGTTGCCGGTAGTGCCACGCTGTCTTCTTCCGGAAGCCCCGGATCGTCGTACGGAATTACGCCGAGTATCGGAACGTCCGTCCGATCTTCGATTTCCCTGATTCCCGGCTCGAGAAGCGAGCGATCGCCGCGGAATTTGGTGATGATCGCACCGACGACCCGTTCGCGAAGCGATTCGGGCAGTAACTCGAGCGTTCCGTAGAGACTAGCGAACGCGCCGCCGCGCTCGATATCGACGAGCAGTAGAATGTCCGCATCGGTAAAGCGTGCGGTTTCGACGTTAGCAAGATCACGATCGTGCAAATTGATTTCTGCGATGCTCCCCGCACCCTCGGCGATAATTATGTCGTATTCGGCCGCGAGTCGGCGGTAGGATTCTTCCGACGCCTCTCGTGCGAACTCCCAGTGGTTCTCGTAGTAATCGCCTGCAGAGAGGTGTGTGAGTGCGTCCCCGTGAACCACGAGTTGACTTTCGCCGTTCCCGCGCGGTTTCAACAGTACCGGATTCATATCGGTCGTCGGCGTCCTCTCAGCGGCTTGTGCCTGGACGTACTGGGAGACGCCGATTTCTCCCCAGTGGGTCGAATCACTCTCTCGAGTCGGTTCGGTGGCTGTTTGCCCGTCCGAATACGAACCGTCGGAACCCGACGGCCGAACAACGACACGAGCGTTGTTACTCATGTTTTGGCCTTTGAACGGCGCGACAGATACGCCGCGATTTGCGAGATTGCGACACAATCCCGCTGCCACGGTCGATTTCCCGACGTGGCTAGCGGTCCCGGCGACGAGAATCGTTCGTGTCATCCGCGTACGCCGACTCCGTACTGTGGCGGTATCGTCCTATCGGTTTCTCGAGCCCGATCGACGGTGACCGGGCCTGTTTGTCAGCGGTCTCTGAGCCAATTCGTCAGTGTTCTCTAAGGCCGATTCGTCAGCGGTCTCTGGGATCGATTCGGTAACATCTCGTGACCTATTGCCAGCACCTTCCAATCCGCTCGCTCGAACTTCCCGATCGAAAACCGCTACTCAGGTAGACGCTATTTTGATTCTGTCACGTCATCGTCACCGTCTCCTTCATCGTCGTCGAAGGCGACACGCTCGCCGGGGTGTGGCTCGATGTGGCTGAGCATCTCGTGTGGAATATATCCGATGTTGTACCCTTCTTCGTTGTGCAGTACGATCCCCCGTTCGTACTCCCGAAAGTCATAACAGTTGATTTCTTCGTACGTATTTCCCGGTTTGTAGATAACCCGCATACCAGATTATTGGAACTATAACTTATTCTGATATATGCCTGCAAATACAAGCACTATCCGTCTCGTTCTCGCAAAACGATCAAAACTCGGTTCCGCGTCTGGCACGCTGGTTTTCGTCGATCGGGTGTTTCTCCTTTCGAACGTTCGTGATGAGGTCGGCCTCGTCGACCAAATACTCGGGGTGTGTGTGACTTCCCGAAAGGACTAATTCGAGATCTTCGGGCTTGGCGTCGATCAGGTCGCGAACGTCTTCTTTCTCGATCAATTCGCGATCTGCGGCGTAAAGGATCTCGTCGAGAATAAGCATGTGAACGCCATCGCTGGGTTTTCCTGATAGCGAGAACGGCGTCGAGAGATCGGCCGTCTGGGCCGCCTCGAGGAGCTCCTTGGTTCGTTCGAGCCCTGCCTGTGCCTCTGCTTTGTGGTCCGTTTCGTCACTCCCGTCTTCCATCCCGTGCCAGCCGTAGTGGCCGAGATTTTCGTAGGAAATACCCGGTAGGGCCGCGATGGCGTTGTACTCGCCCCGTACGGCATCGACGCTCGAGGCACCACCTTTCATAAACTGAAGCACGTGGACGCGGTACCCGTGTCCTGCCGCACGCATTCCCATGCCGAGCGTTGCCGTTGTCTTGCCTTTGCCGTCACCCCACCAGACCTGCACGAGCCCGAACTCGTCCGGTGCGGCTGGTTCGATTACGTCGGCTTCGGGGGAAAGCCCCTTACCGGGCGTGTTCTCGAGCGTCTCCTCGGGGGTTCGATCCGTGGTCATCGTTCGGCCGAGTTTGTAACTGAACGTAGTTATACTATCGCTTCGTGACCGATCGCGTTCAGTATGTCCGTATTGAACGCTGTTTCGCTCGAGTAAGACGGTATACGAATCTCGGTCCGGCTACCAAATACGTCATTAGGCTCCGCTCCAAACGGAGGGTAATGCCAGTCGAGTTTCCGCCGGTCGAGGACGACGCCGATCTCGAGCGTGTCGTCACCGTTCTGGACGATGCCGCCTGCCGGAAGATAATCTCGACGCTCGACGAACCGATGACGGCCAGCGAAATCGCAACGAAAACGGAGTTACCGCTCTCGACGACGTACAAGAAACTGGACAGACTGGCGGAAGCGTCACTCGTTCGCGAAACGGTTGGTATTCACCAGGGCCGACATCGAAAATCCAGATATATCGCCGATTTCAGCGAAATCGCGATCGGTCTCGACGACGAACAGGATCTCCACCTTTCGATCGAACGATCGGACTCGCGACACACGGAAATCTGGTCCGAAATGTCCCCTGATTTTAGGAAGGAGAGCCGGTAGCTACCGGCTTTGTTTATTGTTAGAGTCGATGGGAGATAGCGTCAATTGACAGACGTAAAATAGCTAGCACACCGTAGTACCAATCATCTAGTGATATGATATAAGTCCACTCTAATATATTTATTATGGTATAAATATCAATTTGAGAAAAACTCTTCTGAATAACTCACGAGTTCTTGTTTGTCGGTTGGTTAGTCTCGATAGCTGAGTATCGGTTCTATACTATCATCACAATATTGCTACCCATCAGTTCAGTCACCTACTACGGATTACTGGAGTACTTACAACTCGACTATATAATTGAACTTCTCTGTCTATATTTGCTAATATCTTCACAAGTTGTGGTTTATACCCTCGGGTATGTTTAATTGTGCTCTCTAGAGTAGATGTTCGAAATATTGTGTTCCCATAGCTGGTGGGGTAATATAGCTAAACGACAGATCACGCTTTGAATCAGCCGATCGAGTTAGCGGAGCCACTCATATAATATTGCTCATATTATACAATATAAAGGGTATACAAAGATTCTATTTGATGTTATTGATTCCTCATAACTCCCCCTCTTCGTCCCTCATGGATATATGGGAAATAATATGTATTGGGTTAAATGCATCATATTCTATGATACGGGCGTCGACTAGCCCAACGTCATTGACGAGGACATCGATTTCACCCGTGTCGCCCTCGAGCTCGTCGACGATCCGGCTTCGAACGAACTGACGGGACAGCTACGATCGCCGATTATTTCGGAAGTTTATCTGCATCTTGCAGCCCTTCCACGATATCGTCTGCGAGCGATTCGGGCGTTTCGTACGGGAATCGATCCTCCGTGTCGTCGGTGCCCTGGGCGGCGTTTCGAAGGTCCATCACCGACATCGAGAAATCGCCGGATTCGAACGTCGTTGCGGGTCCGTTCGGTAGCGCAGGTAAGAGTTCCATCGGGTTCGAGACGGGATAGTTGGCATCTTCGAACGCGTCGACCAACTGCTCTCGGATGTCTTCGGTGTCTGGTTCTGTCATCGTTCGTCTTCGCGTATCACCGCATCTCTTATAATAATTGTGTACTACGAGATATTCTGACTCGTTTCATACGGATGTTGTAAGTCATTTCCGGAGCAACCGCGAGCTGTCCTACGGTTGCTCCGGTAAATCGTTACAGCAGACCGTATCAGTCGTCACCCGAAAGCGTCGCGGTTGCCGTCCCGGTGAGCAACGTTTTGCCGGTTTCGGTGGTGGCCTCGAGTACCGTCTCGACCACGTCCTCGTTTCGATCGATTTCGGAGACCGTTCCGCCTGCAGTGACGGTTTCACCCGGGAACAACTGCGACTGGAACCGGACGCCGAACGACTCGAGCGCACTGATCCCGAACCAGTCGGTGACGACTCGCGAGGTGATTCCGGCCGCGAACATTCCCTGTCCGAAGACCGTCTCGTTCCCGGCCGCTCGAGCGTACGGTTCGTCGTAGTGGATCGGATTGAAATCCCCGCTGGCACCGGCGTAGCGGACGAAATCCTGCCGTTCGATGTCCTCGACGGCGACCGTCGGGGCGTCCTCACCCACCTCGAGTTCTGCTACCGATTCGACTTCCGGTCTCGTTGCTGTGTTGTCTCCCTCGCGCGTCCGCACGCGTTCACCACTATTGTTGGAGGTTGCGAGGGTCTCGCCGCGAGGATACTCGTTTGACGAGTCGGACGAGTCGTCGGTTTCCGCGCTCGTCTCTGCTGTCCTATCGGTCTCCGTATCCACTGCACCGTCGGATTCGATAACCGTCGCTCGTTCGGTGAGCACGAGCTCGCCGTGCTGATCCCGATACGCCGTTTCGAGAATTGCGAAGGTCATCGTTCCTGCCCGGTCACCGTCCCGCTCGTAGAGATTCGTCAGCGTCGTCGTTCCCGTGAGGATGTCGCCGACGAAAGCAGGCCGTTCGTACTCGTAGGCGTGTTCGCCGTGAAGAATGTATTCGGGACGAAATCCGAGGTCAAATCCGTGACCCTCGACGCCATCGGGCGCGTACCGCGGGAAGTTCCCGACTCGAGTGTACGTCGGCGGCGCGGGAATCCGCTCGTGTCCGTTCTGTGTTGCGGCTTTCGTCGACCGGAAGACGGGGTTCGGATCCGTGACCGCTCGAGCGAACTCCGCGACTTTGCCGGCTTCTATCTGAAACCCTTCGACGGTGACCCGCGAGTCACCGACCAACTCCTCGAGTTCCGAAAGCGCTTTAGTTGGCATGTGTACACCCGAACTCTGTCGCTTGTGATGTCCGCCCGTCTCCCGTCGTCGTCGAACCCGGTTCGTCGGCCGGTCGTGATCCCTTCATTTCTACCACTGTTTCGCGACGAGACAGATAATACTACGTGTGCTAATATCGACTCGGTCCTCTACTATCGATCTGCTCCGATATACTCCTGGCTCGAGCCCCACTGCGGAGTTTACGCATTTTTCTCCCTGGTTTCCAGAAATAGATTGATACACAACTACTATCACGCTCCCCATAGTAGTGTCCTGTGAACCCATGAAATCTGCAGTTATCGTCGACGCCGTTCGAACCCCCTTCGGGAAACGGGACGGCTCATTCAGTGAGATGCATCCGCAGGATTTGGCAGCGAAACCGCTTGAGGCGCTCGAGGAACGCAACGATTTTTCGCCGGAAACCGTCGAGGACGTCATCTACGGTTGTGTCACGCCTATCGACGAGCAGGGACTCAATATCGGTCGGATCGCGCCGATGGTCGCCGGCTGGGGCGATATCGTCCCCGGCGTCCAGCTCAATCGGATGTGTGGCTCCGGTCAGCAGGCGGTCAACTTCGCCGCGGCGAACGTCATGGCCGGCCAACACGACGTGCTCGTCGCCGGCGGCGTCGAACACATGACTCGCGTGCCGATGGGATCGGACGGGAGCGGTGTCTCAGAAACCTACTTCGAGTACTTCGACGAACTGACGACCCAGGGCGAAGGCGCCGAACGGATCGCCGAGGAGTACGACCTGACACGGCGCGAGGTCGACGAACTCGCGGTCGACTCCCAACGGCGATGGGCAAGCGCCTGGGAGAACGGTTACTACGACGACCAGATCGTTCCCGTCGAAGTCGAACTCGAGGGCGAGGTAAGCGGCTCGGACGCCCGTCGGAGCGACGAGACGACTCCCAAGACTGCCGTCGTCGAGCGGGACGAACACCCGCGTCCGGACACCGACCTCGAGACCCTCTCGACCCTTCCGCTTTCCTTCCGCGAGGACGGAAACGGCGTCCACCATCCCGGAAACTCCTCCGGGATCGTCGACGGCTCCTCGGCGTTGCTGATCGCGAGCGAGGAGGCCGCGGCGGCACACGGCTGGGAGCCGATGGCTCGAATCGTCCAGACCGAAGTCGTCGGCGTCGATCCGGTGACGATGCTCACGGGTCCAATTCCCGCGACCGAGGAAGTCCTCGAGAGCGCCGACATGGATCTCGCTGATATCGACCTGTTCGAGGTCAACGAGGCGTTCGCATCCGTCGTCGCCGCCTGGCTCGAGGAGACCGGCGTTTCCTGGGAGGACGTCAACGTCAACGGCGGTGCGATCGCCCACGGACATCCGCTCGGTGCGACGGGTGCGATGTTGCTGACCAAACTGGTCCACGAACTCGAGCGCACGGGGAAAGACACCGCGCTGTCGACGATGTGTATCGGATTCGGACAGGGCGTCGCAACGATCATCGAGCGGGTGTAACTCGGCGACGATCACCGACGATCTACCGCGGAGACGAAAAACGGCTTCTCCTGTTTCTTGAATTCAGTCCTCAAGCGCGTCGATACGACGGTCTTCGTCGAAACGCAGGACGTTCTCGAGTTCGTTCTCGTCGATGTCCTCGAACGCGTGACGGGCGATCGATCGGCGGTGGACCTCGTCGGCACCGTCGACGATCCGGAACGAGCGAACGTGTTCGTAGAAGTACGCCAGCGGCAGATCCTTGCCGATACCGTTTCCGCCACAACATTGGAGCGCGAGGTCGATACTGTCGTTCGTTACGTTCGCCGTGAACATCTTGGCCATCGAAACCTCGATGCGCGCGTCGCTCCGGTCGAGCTCCCGCGCGGCGTGTCGGACCATCGTTCGGGCCGCGTGCAGTCGCGTTTCCGCGTCGGCGATCCGATGCCGAAGCGCCTGTTTGTCCTCGAGAGCTGTTCCGAACGCTTCGCGCTCGCTGAGGTAGGCTTTCGCGATCTCGAGGGATCGTTGTGCCATTCCGGAGTAGCGCATGCAGTGGGTGAGCCGTCCCCCGCCCAGTCGCATCTGTGCGATCTGGAACCCGTTGTTCTCCTTCCCGATCGTATTCTCGACGGGGACTCGGACGTTTTCGTATTTGATCTCGGCGTGGCCGCCCTCCCGTTCGGTGATGCCGTGGCCCCCGAGGTGGGGCACGTTACGGACGATGTTGACGCCGTCCGCGTCCGCGGGAACGAGGATGATGGACGTTCCTTCGTAGGGATGGGCGTCCAGATCGGTTCGTGCCATCACCAGGAAAAAGTCGGCCTCGAGGCCGTCGGAGGTCCACCACTTGTGCCCGTTGACGACCCACTCGTCTCCGTCACGGATCGCGGTCGTCTGAAGCATCTTCGGATCCGATCCGCCACCTTGCATCGGCTCGGTCATCGAGAACGCCGAGGAAATGTCTCCCTGTACGAGCGGTCGGAGCCACTCCTCTTTTTGCTCTTCCGTACCGACCATCTCGAGCGTGTGCATGTTCCCCTCCTGGGGCGCGTTCGCCCTGATCGCGTGTGCGCCGATGAGCGAGCGCCCGACCTGTTCGAACGACGGAAGCATATCCTGAAAGTCCAGGCCCTGGCCGCCGTACTCTTCGGGAACCTGCGGCGCGAACAGGTCTCGGTCCTTCGCTTGCTCCCAGAGCTCCTCGAGTTCGTCCGTCGTAATCGTCTCACCGGTCGCGAGCGCTTCTCGTTCACCCGGAAGGACAACCTCCTCCATGAACGACTCTACTCGGCCCGCGACCGCTTTCGCCTTATCGGAGTCGTGGTACTCCATGTGCTCGTATTGTCCTCATCCATTGTAAATCTATATCTTATCCAAATTGACCACTGGTTAGGTAATATGGGGCAATACTAGATGGCGTAAAACCCAAGCGCGTTGCTTTAGACCCTTTGTTCTTCGATACATGAGAGTATAGCGACTATGATTGTCTTCTCTGTTGAAGAGATACGTTTTCTGATCACCAGCTCCGAACACCGCCTCGAGACCGAGTGGGAACTCGCCGAATTTTACGGTCAACTGCGTGTGCAATTGTAAATGCAATCGAAGTCGGCGGACAGTTTGCATCCGATCCGACTAACTGAACGAACGCTCGTGGTCGGACGGATTCGGTATCCCCACCAGTCCCTCTCGAAATTACAACCATATCGATGTAACGGCAATGGCCATCGAACGAAACGTTGGATTCAATTGGCACATTTCACGCTCCTAAATGAATAACCGTGCAATTCGACCATATGTAATGGAATGAGGGTTATATTGGGAGATCATATCAATATCGATGTGGTGGGTCCATATCTATCGATGATTCGGACTAAAGAGGCCGAACTAATTTATTTGGCCCCGAATATCGTTCTATGTAATAATTTAGTATTTAAATGTGGTCTACTGTCATGCTATTCTTCACATGGAGAATGGTACCTTCGAACACTATCTATCGGTGACATCCCTGGAGACGCTTTTGGCCCTGCTGGTCCAGCGTTCGTATGCAGATGCGGGCTATCTCGGCTATCCGTTTTCGATACCGATATCGACCATCATCGTCTATAATCGATAATTTTATTATGTGTGTGTGATATTCTCGTTCTATGTTCGGTAGTAATGCTTGGGAAGATGACGATCACATCTCTGAGGAATCTGTCAATCCTGAGAGCAAGACGATCGAAGATATAGATCTTATCAAAAAACGGTTTCGACCGACGGCAAAGTTCATCGCCGCGTTTACGATCGGGGTGTTCTTTTTCCTCTTTCCGATGGAATGGGACGGTCAAACGACGATCCCACTCGATGTGGTCGTCACCATTATTCAGGACGCGGCCCTCTACCCCGTCGAGGTGTTTACCTTCCTGTTGATCGCGGCTGGTGGCCTCTTTACAACCATTTCGATGGCTCACTATCAGGGGATTATCTCCCTGGACCAGGCGACCGTCGATCGTCTCGAGTTGGACTACTGGAAGACCTCTAACCTCTTCTGGGCGCTCCGAGTATTCGGTATCGTCGTTGCGATTCCGATTCTCTTCCGATTCGGTCCGGAGTGGCTTCTCAGCGATGCTACCTCGGGTGTCGTCTGGGGGGCATTGTTGCTGACGATCGCTCTCGTTATTCCGATCGGTGCAATTTTCGTCAACCTGCTCGCCGAACTCGGCGGTCTTCAGTTCGTCGGCACGCTCGCACAGCCGATCATGAAACCGGCGTTTAACCTCCCTGGGCGAGCGGCCCTAGACGGCTCGGCATCCTGGCTGGGTTCGTTCAGTATCGGGTACTACTTGACGCGAAACGTCTTCGACCGTGGGGGATACAACAAGCGAGAAGTGTTCGTCATCTGTAGTTGCTTTGCGACAGCAAACCTCGGTACCGTCGGTGCCATCGCCGCCGTGTTGGGGATTCTCCACGTGTTCCCCGTCGTCGTTGCGCTTTACTTGCTCAGCGTGCTGATCACCGCCGCAATTCTCGTGCGCGTTCCGCCGCTATCGACGATTCCGAACGAGTTCATCGCCGAACCGGATCCGGAACCGGTGTTCACGGGTAGCGTCCCGGATTACTTCCGCTTCGCGTTCAACGAAGCGGTCAAAACGGCTGAACAAGGTTCATCGATCACGCGGGCCGCTGTCGTCGGGCTCATCGACGGAATGAAACTCACCGCGATGATGCTCGGAACGATTCTCTCCATCGGGATGGGTGTCGTTCTACTCAACGAGTACACGGCTTTCTTCGAACTCATCGCGATCCCGCTAATCCCGGTGATGACCGCGTTTGGTATTCCTGACCCGCAACTGGCCGCTTCGGCGATCATTATCGGCGGCGCGGAGATGTTCATCGCGGCGACGCTCGTCGTCGGTGCCGAAACAATCACGCAGGTGTTCATCGTGATCGTCGTCAGCTCGCAGGCGATCTTCTTCGCCGCGTCGGCGCCGATGATGGTCGATATGTTCGACGACATTCCGATCCGGTTCCGCGATCTGTTCGTCCTGTTCGTCCAGCGAACGATCGTCCTCATTCCCGTCGCCGCCGCCCTGACTCACGGCGCGGCCGCACTCGGAATGCTCTGAGGAGCGATTCGTCCTCACCCTCTTTTTTCGGTTTCGACGCTTCGATCGATCCCGCCGGAACGCCGTTTGGCCGAATCAGAGGGAAAGATGTTATACAGCGGAGAACGTTTGTCTGATAATGGCTAACGACACGAAGAAAATACACGCAGTTCAGCGAACGCTCGAGATCATCGAGACGATTAGCGATCTCGAGCCGGCCGGTGTGTCGGAAATCGCCCGTAACGTCTCGGTTTCGAAGAGCACGGTACATACGCATCTGGTGACGCTCGCCGAGGAGGGCTATCTCATTCGCGACGGAGACGAGTATCGGTTGAGTTGTAAGTTTTTGAGCATCGGTTCGTCCATTCAGGAACGATTCAGACTCTACCGCATGGCCAAACAGCACGTCGACGAACTCGCCCACGAAACGGGAGAGTCGTCGAACCTCGTTATCGAGGAGGACGGTATGGGAACGTGTCTGTACGCGACGAACCCCAAGGATTCGCCCGATGTTTACATGTCCGCCGGTGAGAAAAACTATATCCACGCAACCGCGACTGGCAAGGCAATCCTCGCCCATAGACCGAAATCGGAAGTCGAAACGATCATCGATCGTCACGGACTCCCAAAGCTGACCGAACAGACGATAACGTCGCGCGAGGAGCTCTTTTCGGAACTCGAGGATATTCGCGACCGCGGCCTCTCTTTCGACCGCCAGGAGACGATCAACGGACTCTTTTGTATTTCAGCTCCGATCGTCGTCGACGAGCACGCGATCGGATCGATTAGCGTTTCTGGTCCCGTTAGCCGATTTGCGACCGATCCTCGGAAGGGGGAGTTGTGCGAAGCGGTCGAAGAAGTTGCGAACGTTATCGAACTTCAGTTCGTCTTTTCGTAAGGAACTCGAGCATCGGCCCTATGTCCCGTTTCCCAGAGCCGAACACTTTGGTCATACTATCGGACAGTCTCGCTCTCACGTGGTCGGCGGTGTCGACTCGTCGACGACGATCGAATTCCCCTGGACTCACAACGCTACAACTGTAATGGCTAACACGGGCCTGAACCCCTTCTTTCAACCGAGTCGTTCAGTCTCGTCCCCGTTCTGTCGCTAATTTAGTAGTCTCTCCCTCTCTTCTTTTGTGTTCTATTATCGATACGCTGTCTTCCTCTGTCGAACACACCGGTATCGATCCACCGCTGACCCGGTTCACCGGCCCGTTCCCATCTCGATCGGTCGGGGAACGGTCCAGTAACCGAAGCGCGTGTGATTCACCGAAGAGCGTATAGTCCTCTACACGAGAGATGATATCACGCATGGTTAGAAAGGAGTTTGAACTCCCTGACGTCGGCGAAGGTGTCGCCGAGGGTGAACTCGTGACGTGGCTCGTTGAACCCGGCGATCAGGTCCAAGAGGACCAACCCATCGCCGAAGTGGAGACGGACAAGGCGCTGGTAGAAATCCCCTCCTCGTACGACGGTGTCATTGCGGAACAACGGGCGGAGGAAGGCGAGATAATCGAGGTCGACGAAGTGTTCGTCGTGTTCGATGTCGATGATTCGTCCCTCGCCGACGACTCGTCCTCGAGCGGCGGTTCTGCCGACGACACAGAAGGGTCGGCGGAGGCGGCCTCGGCCGCGGGAAGCGATCGGTCGGCCGAACGGGCCGATGAAACCGAAGCGGCCGCGGTCACCGACGCCGGTGCTGGTAGCAATTCCGATTCGTCGGTTCCCGACGGACGCGTGTTCGCTCCGCCGAGCGTCCGGGCCCTCGCTCGAGAACTAGGGGTCGAACTGTCCGCGGTGCAGCGACAGACGGGTGCAACGGACAGACGTCTCGCCGAATCTGACGTGTACGCCGTCGCGGATGGACACGCGGAGACGGAAGAGACGATTCCTCAATCTGGGACGGATCCAACGGGGACTGACCCAGCCGAGCAGGAATCGGACTCGTCTACCCCCGTCCGCGTAACCGGTGAGTCCGCTTCGGTTCCAACCGAGCGAGTCGAGGCCGCCGGTCGAGATCGAACGCTGGCGATGCCGGCGACCCGTCAACTCGCCCTCGAGGAGGGCGTTTCTCTCGACGACGTTCCGGCGAGCGAACGCCGGGACGGCGAACCGTTCGTCACGCCCGAGGACGTTCGAGCGTTTTCGCGCGGTGACGGGCCAGCCGCGACGCCGTCGTCCGCTCCCGAGACGCCTTCTCGGGCGGGCACCGACGACGAGCGCCCCGGCGATCGGATTCCCTACAGCGGGGTAAGAAAAACCATCGGCGAGCAGATGGCGACCTCGAAGTATACTGCACCCCACGTGAGCCACCACGACGAAGTCGATGTCTCGGAACTTGTCGCGGCCCGAAGCCGCCTCAAATCGGAGGCCAAAGCGCGCGAGACGAAACTCACGTACATGCCGTTCGCGGTCAAAGCAGTCGTTGCGGCGCTGAAGGAGGTGCCGGCGATCAACGCCGAACTCGACGAGGAGACCGAAGAGATCCTCCTCCACGACGAGTACAACATCGGGATCGCGGTGGCCAGCGATGCCGGGCTCATGGTGCCGGTCATCGACGATGCGGATCAGAAAAGCCTGCTCGAGTTAGCTCGAGAGATCAACGACAAGGCCGAACGGGCTCGAGATCGGTCGATCGGACTCGAGGAGATGCAGGGCGGAACGTTCACGATCACGAACGTGGGTGCGATCGGCGGCGAATACGCCTCGCCGATCATCAACTACCCCGAGGCGGGCATTCTCGCGTTGGGGGCGATGAAAGAGCGGCCATGGGCCGAGGACGGCGAGCTGGTGGTTCGCGAGACGATGCCGATTTCGATGTCGGTCGATCACCGGATCGTCGACGGTGCGGAGGCGGCACAGTTTACGAACGAGGTCAAGCGATACCTGAACAATCCTGAACTGCTACTACTAGACTAATGGTGATGGGAGATGTGCGGACGGCGACGGATGTACTGGTAATCGGCGGCGGACCCGGCGGCTACGTGGCGGCGATTCGGGCCGCCCAACACGGGCTCGACGCGACGCTGGTCGAAAAGGACGCCTACGGCGGGACCTGCCTAAATTACGGCTGTATCCCCTCGAAAGCGATGATCACTGCGACGGACGTCGCACACGACGCGGCGAACGCCGAAGAGATGGGCATCCACGCCGACCCGTCGATCGATATGCGAGCGCTCGTCGAGTGGAAGGACGGCGTGGTCGACCAACTCACCGGCGGCGTCGAAAAACTCTGTAAGGCAAACGGCGTCTCGCTGATCGAGGGCACCGCGACGTTCATCGACGAGGACGCCGTTCGGGTCGCCCACGGCGGCGAAGGCCAGGGGAGCGAGTCGATCGAGTTCGAACACGCCATCGTCGCCACCGGAAGCCGCGCGATGTCGATTCCCGGCTTCGACTTTGCCGACGACCCTGTCTGGTCCTCGCGCGAAGCGCTCGAGGCTGATGAGGTCCCGGACGAACTCGTGGTGGTCGGCGCTGGCTACATCGGGATGGAGCTCTCGACGGTCTTTGCGAAAGCCGGTGCGGACGTGACTGTCGTGGAAATGCTCGAGGATGCCCTGCCAACCTACGAGGACGACATCGCACGCGTCGTCAGGGAGCGAGCTGAAGCCCTCGGCATCGACTTCGAGTTCGGTCTGGGCGCGAGCGAGTGGCGCGAGACCGACGAGGGAATCGAAGTCGTCGCCGAGGACGAAGACGGCGAGCAGTCGGTGTTTGAGGCCGACCGCGTGCTCGTCGCAGTCGGTCGCGAACCCGTCACCGACGAACTCGAGGTGGACGAAATCGGTCTCGAGACCGACGAGCGCGGCTTCCTCGAGACTGACGAGTATACACGAACGGACCTCGAGCACGTCTTGGCAGTCGGAGACGTCGCCGGCGAGCCGATGCTGGCGCACAAGGCCAGCGCCGAAGGGTTGGTGGCGGCCGGGGTCGCGGCGGGCGAACCGGCGGCGCTCGACCAGCAGGCGATTCCGGCGGCGGTCTTTACGGACCCCGAAATCGGGACGGTCGGGATGACCGAAGCCGAAGCCGAAGAGGCCGGGTTCGAGCCCGTTGTCGGAACAATGCCGATGCGGGCCAGCGGCCGAGCGCTCTCGATGGACGAGTCGGACGGCTTCGTCCGGATCGTCGCCGACGAAGATACTGGGTTCGTGCTCGGCGCACAGGTCGTCGCGCCCGAAGCCTCCGAACTCGTCGCCGAACTCGGCCTCGCGATCGAAATGGGCGCGAAACTCGAGGATATCGCCGGCACGGTTCACACGCACCCGACGCTCTCGGAGGCGGTGATGGAGGCGGCCGAAAACGCGCAGGGAAAAGCGATTCACACGCTGAATCGGTAGGAAAATTCGGTGTCGAGCCGTTCAACAGATCGTTTCGAACTCGAGGAACGACTCAGCGATCGACGGTCTCTTTGATCGCCTCTTCGATTTTCGGCGGATGCGGAATGTAGTAGTCTTCCATCGAGAGGAGCGGAACGGGAACGTCGAAGCCGGTGACCCGGTTGACCGGCTTCTCGAGGTACATGAGCGCCTCGTCGTTGATGGTGGCGACGACTTCGCCGCCGAAGCCGCCGGTTTTGGCCGCCTCGTGGACAACGACACACCGGCCCGTCTTCTCGACCGATTCGACGACGGTCTCCTTGTCGAAGGGGGAGATCGTTCGCAGGTCGATCACTTCGGCGTCGACCCCCTCGAGGTTGTCGACGGCCTCCATCGTGTTGTGCATCATCGCGCCCCAGGAAATGACGGTAACGTCCTCGCCTTCTTCGCGGACGGCCGCCTTTCCGAGCGGTTCGGTGTAAGAGCCCTCTGGAACCTCGTCGCGGATCGAGCGGTAGACGTGTTTGGGTTCCATGAACAGCACCGGATCGGGATCGCGGATGGCGCTGATGAGCATCCCCTTCGCGTCGTGGGGTGTCGACGGAATCGCCAGCTTCAGGCCGGGTATGTGCCCGTAGGCTCCCTCGAGACTCTCTCCATGGTGTTCTAACGCCCGGACGCCGGCACCGTAGGGGGTTCGGACGACCATCGGTGCGGTGAGTTCGCCTCGCGTCCGCCAGCGAATGCGGCTGGCGTTGGTGACGAGCTGATCGAACGCCGGCGGGAGGAAGCCCGAGAACTGGATCTCTGCAATCGGTTTGTAGCCGTGTGTTGCGAGTCCGACGGCGGCCCCGGCGATGGCGATCTCCGAGAGCGGAGTGTCGAGGACGCGCTCTTCTCCGAACTCCTCGAGGAGGCCCTCGGTGGCTCGAAAGACGCCGCCAGATTCGGCGACGTCCTGTCCAAAGACGACCGTCTTGTCGTCGCTGGTCATCTCCTCGTGCAATGCGTCGTTGACGGCTTCGATAATTGTCGCGTTCACAGTTGAATCACCCCTTTGGCCGCTGTTCGATGTACTCGTACATATCCGGTCGTTCCTCGAGGAGCTCCCGGAACTCCTCGAGTTGGCGCTCGAGTTCCGGGGGTGTCTCTTCGTACAGATACGCGAAGATTTCCTCGATGCCGCGCTCTTCGAAGGCGTCCGCCGCTTGCACTGCCTCGTCGAACTCGGCTTCGACTTCCTGCTCGATCGCATCCTCGTCGATCGCGTCCCAGCGACCGGTTTCCTCGAGGAACGACCGATAGCGCTCGAGCGGATCGCGGTCTTTCCATTCTTCTACCTCGTCGTCGCTTCGGTACCGGGTCGGATCGTCGCTCGTCGTGTGGGCACCGCGACGGTAGGTGACCGCTTCGACTAACACCGGGTTCCCCTCGAGCGCCCATTCTCGAGCGGTCGAAACCGCGTTGTAGACGGCGAGCACGTCGTTGCCGTCGACTCGAATCCCGTCCATTCCATAGGCCAGGGCCTTCTGGGCGATCGTATTCGAGTTCGTCTGCCCGTCGAACGGGAGCGAGATCGCGTACTGGTTGTTCTGACAGAAGAACACGGCCGGCACCCCGAGCACGCCGGCGAAGTTCATCCCTTCGTGGAACGCGCCGGTCGAGGTCGCGCCGTCTCCGAGGTTTGCGAACGAGACGGCGTCTTCGTCGCCGAGTTGCATTCCCCAGGCTTTGCCAGTCGCCACCGGGATGTGCGATCCGATCGAGATCGCCAGGCCGAACACGTTCGCTCCTTCCATCTTCGAGGCGTCTTCGATGCCGCGCCAGTACAGGAGCAGGTCCCGCATCGAGAGCCCGTGCATCAACATCGCCCCGGCTTCGCGCCCGTACGGGAAGATCCAGTCGTCATCGGAGAGCGCAAAGCCGCTGCCGATGATCGCGGCTTCCTGGCCCCGTCCCGAAGCGACCGTTCCGAGTTTCCCCCGGCGTTGGAGTTTCGTCGCTCGATTGTCGTACACGCGCTGAAGGAGCATCCAGCGGTACAGATCTCGAAGCGCCTCGTCGTCTAGGTCCGGTACTCGGTCGGAATCGAAGGACCCGTCCGGACGTATCACCTGATACGTCTCGATCTCGAGGTCCCCCTGGGAAAGTGGATCGACACCGACGTCTTCGGACACAGGTGGAACTGATCGCGGACTGTCGTCCATGGTATGCCTGAACTTGGCCTAATCAGTTTAATGTATCTGTCTATAGTGGCATTTCTTTCCGATTTATTCGGGCGACGGTGACGGCAAAGCTTCGGGACGAACACTTCGAATGTGCTTCAATCGCGAGGATACGGGTTTTAACGACTCGAGGGGGTCTCATCGGTTTTCGATCAACTCCGTAGCAAACCAACGTGACAGGAGCATGGTGTACACTATCATCTGACATGGTAATTCACCACAAACCTTTTATCGGACTGGGGGTAATATCCTCGATATGCCACCACATAGCAGGAGGACTATCCTCAAGACTGGTGCAGCAGCCACAACCGTTGGGTTGGCGGGATTAGCGGGTTGTCTCGGGGGAGACGACGAGGATACGCTCCGGTTTAACTTCGTCGTGCCGGTCGAGAACCTGGGATCGTTACTCGATATTCCGGAAATCCAGGACGAACTCGACGGACTCGGCGAGGAGTACGAGCTCGAAGTTTCGCAGGACTCGAGCACGCCGGACTCGATCAACTCGCTGGCGGCGGGCGAAGCGGACATGTCCCTGGTGACGACCGAAAGCTTCGGGAGTGCAATCATCGGGGACGCCGTTCCGAGCGGCCTGACCGCGATCGCGACCGACTTTTGGGACGCTCACCCTGATTATTTCGGCTTCGAGATCTACTCGTTGCCCGACTCGGACGTGACGGAACCGGAGGATCTCGAGGGGGCGACCCTCGGCGTGAACGCGACCGGGACAGGAATCCACGCGGTGTTCGAAAAACAGCTTGATAACCTCGGGCTGGATTCGGACCAAGACGTCGAGTATAACGAGCAGGGATTCGCGACGTTCGTCGAAGGGTTGGAAGACGGCATCTTCGACGCCGCAATCTTTCCGGGGTTGTACGCGGTCGCGCCGCGAAACGAAGATTTCAACCTCGTGTTCGACAGTCAGGACGCCTTCGGCGACGACTTCGAGGACGGCTACCCGTTCGCCTACACGGTCGCGACCGGCGACGCGCTCGAGGAAAAGGAAGACCAGATTCAGGCGTGGGGGGACGATTACCTTGATATCGTCGACTACATCGAAGAGAATCGAGACGAAGTAATTTCGCTCGCGTCGGATCACTTCGAAATCGACGAGGGACAGCTAGATGAGTTCTTCATGACCGAGAACGATTACTACAGGGACCAGATCGAAATTCAGGACGAAGAACTACAGGGGATCATGGACGAGCTGGCGGATCTCGAGATCCTCGCTGACCACTTCGACGTAGGGGATCACTACACCAACGAGTATATCACGTAGGATGATAGGTCTCTGTTACCGAGTCGCACAATATTCAAATAGGATGTTATACTACTACCACTCAAAATGGTCGAAGGACACGTAACGATATCGAATCTGGAAAAAGTGTACGAGTCGGGGGACGAACGAACGAAGGCGATCGACGACCTCTCACTGGAAGTGCCCAGTGGCGAGTTTCTCAGCGTCGTCGGACCGAGCGGGTGCGGAAAAAGCACCCTTCTCTATCTGGTCGCCGGATTTCTCGAGGAGTCGACGGGGACTATCGCCGTCGACGAACAACCGATCGAGGGCCCCGGAACCGACCGAGGGGTCGTCTTTCAAGATTACGCGCTGTTTCCGTGGCGAACAGTGATGGGAAACGTCACGTACGGGCTCGAACAGGACGGCGTCCCGAAAGAACAGCGGCGGGCGACGGCACAGGAGTTCATCGATATGATGGATCTCGACGGGTTCGAGGATAAGTACCCGAAGGAGCTGTCGGGCGGGATGAAACAGCGGGTCGCACTCGCGCGAACCCTCGCGTACGATCCGAAGATACTCCTGATGGACGAGCCATTCGGCGCGCTGGATCAGCCGCTCCGTGAACTGCTTCAGGACCACCTCCTCGAGATCTGGCGCGACGTCGAGAAGACGGTGATGTTCATCACTCACGACGTCGAGGAGGCGGTGTACCTCTCCGAACGCGTGATGATCATGACGCGCCATCCCGGGACCAAAAAGACGACTATCGAGATCGACGTCGATCGAACGCAGGATAGAGAAGACATCATTATGTCGGATGCGTACACCGAAACCAAAAATCAGGTCTGGCAGTCGCTACGGGAAGAGACACAACCGGAGGCACAACTCTAAACCCATGTCTTACGCCGACTTTCGATTGACGGACCTCGAGGAAACGTTGCCCGCTCCGTTCCAGCGGTTCGTCTGGTTCGTCTTCGAGTGGATCCCGTTGCTGATCGCGGCCGGGTTCTGGGAGTTCGCCAGCGGGACCTTCGTCCCCAGCGCGATCCTTCCGCCGCCGTCGGAGGTTGCGTACGTCACCTGGGAGTTGCTCGCGGCTGGTGACGTTATTTCCCACTTACAGATATCGCTGTACCGCGTCGGCGTTGGACTCGCGTTGAGCATTTCGATCGGCGTGTTACTGGGCGTCGGGATGGCACGGTCAGATCCGGTCGAAGACTTCTTCGAGGTCTTCCTGGCGCTGATCTACCCCATTCCGAAAGCGGCGCTCGTCCCGCTTGCTATACTCTGGCTGGGCGTTGGAACGGAGACGGCGATCCTGATCGTCTTCCTCGCCTGCTTGCTTCCGATCGTCTTGAATAGTTACAACGCGGCCCAGAACGTCGACCAGAATCTCATCTGGTCGGCCCAGATGATGGGAATGCCCTCGTGGAAGATCCCACTGAAGGTCGTTATTCCGGCGACGATCCCGAGTATTCTCACGGGGATTCGGCAGGCGATCCCGATCGCGTTCATCGCGCTCGTGAGCGCGGAGTTGATCGCTTCGAACGAAGGCGTCGGATTCGAAATTCTGCGCTACAGCGAGGTCGGCGCGTACACGCAGATGTTCGCCGTCCTCGTGATTATCTCGGCGGCCGCGTTCTTCGCCGTCCGTGGCTACGAATGGTTAGAACGGAAGGTGGTTCGATGGACGTAAGCAACAAACTCGCCGTCGATCGCAGCGATGCGATAAACGTCGGAAAGTCGATCTACTCGCTCGTTATCGTGCTCGCCCTCTGGGAAATCGTGACCCAACTCGGCATGGTCCACTATTACTTCCTGCCGCCGCTCTCAGATATCATCGTTCGGTTCTACGAGATGACGCTGGACGGGACGCTCATCCACCACGGCTACCTGACGGTTCGACGCGCGCTCGTCGGCCTCGTCATCGCCTGCGTGTTTGGAATCCTCGTCGGTGTGTTGAGCGCACGAAATCGCGTCGCGAGCTGGTTCTGGGATCCGATCATCGAGGTCGGCTATCCGGTTCCGGTCATCGCACTCGTTCCCGTCTTCCTGTTCTGGTTCGGGACGGGTGATCTCGCGAAGATCATCCTCGTCGCTATCGGCTGTTTCTGGCCCGTCGCGATCAACGTTCGTAACGCGACTCGAGACGTCGACGAGAACCTCATCTGGTCGGCTCGGATGATGGGAACGTCGGATCGACAACTGCTCAGAAGAGTGATTGTGCCCGCGTCAGCCCCCGGTATCATCTCCGGCATTCAGATCGCGTTACCGATATCGCTCATCATCACGTTTGTCTTCGAAATGGTCGCAGGCGGTGGTGGGCTGGGTCACATCGAGATCCAGGGCGTGCGATCGTTCGATTCGGTGCAGGTGTACGCGACGCTAATCGCGATCATGATCCTCGGATTCATCCTCGACCGGGCGCTTCGACTGATTCGCTTTCGAATCCTCTCGTGGACGTGAACTAATACTGCCGGCTGTACGTCGTTCACAATTCTCGTTGCCCCGGGGGTGTGAGACCTTCACATAGTTACAGCCGGCAGTATAACCCAGTCGCGACGAATCATCGGTCGAATTTGGTTTTCGTGGTGGTCCGGATTCGTTGTATGAAATGCTATAAGTGTCCCAGGCCCGCATTCCAGGATGAGATTTGAGAACAATGCACGTTGCAATAATCGGTGGCGCGAGTACGATAGGCTCGACGGTTGCGTACACGCTGGCGTCGCTGGACCCGGCGCTAGATATATCACTCGTTGATAAAGCGCCGGAACCGGCGTGGGCCCACGCGATGGATATCACCCACTCGCTGTATCACGTCACGAACGCTCCGGTCGATGAATCGACAGCCGAGTCCTACGGAACGGTCCGGGGTATCGGAACCGACGAAATGGGTTCTCTCAATCCAGATGTCGTCGTTCTGACCGCCGCGGCACCCCGACCCGACGACGCTACGGATCGCGGGGCCCGCGAGGCGGAACTCGAGGCCAACCGCTCGATCGCCGACGATGTCGCCTCACAGCTCCAGTCGGTCGATCCGGTTCCGGTAGTGGTGTTGACGAATCCGATCGATCGGATCACCTACAGGCTCTGGAAGCAATCGGGTTGGCCCCGCGAGAAGTTCATCGGCTACTCGCTTTCGGAGACGGCCCGCGTTGCGTACGCGATAGCGGATCGCAAAAACGTTCACCCGAGCCGAGTTTCCTGTCCGGTGATGGGCGAACACGGCGAAGGAATCGTTCCCATCTTCTCGAGAGCCCGAATCGGCGACGATCCGGTTTCGTTGACCGACGAACAGCAGTCCGAGATCCTCGAGTACGTTCGATCGGTGCCGTTCGAAATCGCGTCGCGCCGAGGTGCGTCTGAAACGTCGAGATGGGTCACGAGCGCCGGTGTGACGAGAGTGGTGCGTTCCATACTATCCGGGGAAACGACCTCGCCGGGATGTCTCTCCACGCCGCTGGCGGGCGAATACGGCTTCGACGATGGCTGTCTCAGCGTTCCAGTTACCCTCGACTCCGGTGGCGTCACGGCGATCCACGAGTGGGAACTCGCTGACTCCGAACACGCCCAACTCGCCGACGCATTCGAGTCGGTTCGCGCGGATATAGGAGAATTCTGACACTCTCGGCTGTAACTATGTGAGAATTCTCGCACCCCAGAGTGGCGAGAATTGTGAACGACTTCCAACCGAGAGTATGAACTCGTGGCGGGAACAAAAACTAGCTTTAGCCGTCGTTTGCGTCGGAAAATGGGATTCGGCGGATACCGGAGCGGCACTGGTTGCATCGAACCTGCACAATCTTTATAGTCAAATGGAGACTCGTTATATGTGTGGTACTACCAGCCATGGGTGAACTAGGATGATTGATGCCGCGGAGCACCGCGTCGTCGACTGCGACTGGCACTATCAGGACTCGTTTACGGATATTGTCGAGTACATGGAGGAGCCCTGGAAGACGAAATACGAGAAGAGCAACTGGGACGCGGCGGGCGTCAAACAAAATCTGAGCTCGTTTTTTCCCACGTCGACCGGCGACCGCCAGGCCTACGGGAAGATCGAACGCGAACACTCGAACTACCCGGATGAAGCCGAAACGCCCGACAGAGTTCGGGAGGGAATGGAGTTTCTAGATGTCGACCAGAGCATCCAAATCTCTCATCTCGCACTCGCAATGGGCGGCGTACAAACCGACGACGAACGCACGCAGGCGTTCGCGAAAGCCCACATCGAGTACATGATCGATGAGGTTCTCGATCCGGACGATGGCGTGTACGGACTCGCGCCGCTTCCCTACAGCGACATCGAAACGTCCCTCGAGATCCTCGACCGAGTCGAAAACGAACCGACGATAAAGGGGGCGTGTTTCATCACCGCCGGCGCGAATCCCCCCCTCGGCAACCGGAAGTACGACCCGCTGTACAAACGGTGTGAGGAAATTGGTTACCCAGTGGTCTTTCACACAGGCGGATCGGGACTGGACGACTACGTCCGAGCGGGCTATCAGGAGATGCTCGAGACGCACACGCTCGGCTTTCTCGAGTCGAACATGTCCCAACTCGTCAGCGTGACGTGTCAGGGCGTCCCCGAAAAGTTCCCGGATCTCGATATCGTGTTCATGGAATCCGGGGTCACGTACGTTCCTGGCCTGATTAGTCGCCTCGAGGAGGAGTACCTCAAACGCCCCGAAGAGGCACCGCTGCTCGAGAAGCGGCCGAGCGAGTACATTACCGACTACTACTTCGGCACCCAACCGCTCGAGGTCTCGGCCAGTCCCGACCTCCTCGAGTTGTGTTTCGAGATGCTGGGAACCGATAGGTTGCTGTACGCGTCGGACTACCCGCACTGGGACTTCGATAGCCCGTCGACGATCACGGATCTCCCCTTCATTTCCGACGAAGAGCGGAAGGCTATCTTGGCGGGGAACGCCGTGGAGGTGTTCGACCTATGAGCGACGAGGGACTCGTCGAGGTCAAGGCGGCCGAATCGTTCGAGGAGGGCGACCACGAACTGGTCGACGTTCGCGGCGTCGAGGTCGGCGTCGTCCGGGACGAAGACGAGTTCTACGCGTTTCGAAACACCTGTCCGCACGACGGCGGGCCGGTGTGTACGGGTCCTGTCTCACGGAAGCTCGTCGGCGAGTTCGTCGGCCCCGGCGAACGCGTAGAGCGCTCGTTCAGCGACGAGAAGATCATCTCCTGTCCGTGGCATGGCTGGTCGTTCGACCTCGAGACGGGCGAAAACGTCGCAGATGACGGTATCGTTCTCCCGTCGTACGACGTGATCGTCGAAGACGGTGTCGTGTACGTCGACGATGGTAGGTGAGTGAACCGCAACCGCCCTCTCGGGTAACTCACGATTCGAAACGTTCTCGTCCCGGTTAATAATATACTTGTCAGTTGTACACTTTGTTCGAACGCGGTAATCGAACAGCCGATTCGCAATTAGCCGACCCGGTACACGAATAACTTCACTCCGTTCGGTTGTCGAGTACCGGACGCCACGAACACGCTCTGTGTCAACCACTCGAGATCCGAATCGGCGGTTTCGAAGGAGGGAACCGACTGGAAGTAGACCTCGTTGGGATCGACGGGCTTTCCATCCCGAAGTCGCTTGCTGGTTTCCGGCGAAGCGTAGCGAATCCCCTCGTTTTCGACGTAAACGCGGGACCCGTCGTCCGTTTCGAACGCGTACTTGGCGACGAGTTCGGTCGCGCGTTCGGTCCGGTACAGCTGGTAGTCGGCTCCCGCGGCCAGGACCGTCCCCTCACACCGTCCGGAGACGGTTCCTCCGCTAATCGGAATGATGCGCCGTCGACCATCGCCCGTGTCGCCGATTTCGATGGGATCGTCGACTTCGATGTCGAGTTCGAGTACCTGCTCGAGCGTTGGAATATGCGGATCCGTCTCGTGGTCTGCGTTCTCTGTACCCATGACAGAAAAATCTCACCCCTGGCAGTTATAGTTAGTGTTAGAAAATTTTAATGTGGCCGAGATTCGAGCCGATTTACAACCGCGGTGACTCCCGCGGTACTCCGTCGCGACTACCGACAGCCACTTCTATACGTGCACTATCACGTCGGTGAACGGTTCGTTCGCCTAAACGTTTAGTAGACTCCAGTCGAATGCTACCGTATGGCAATCCTCTGTGCAATCGACGACGATCACTCGACCGAAGCGGTCCTGACAACGGCCGACGATCTCGCTCGAGCGTTCGACGACGAACTGGTCGTCCTTTCCGTTATGACCGAAGACCGATTCGAGGCCCGAGCAAAGAACCAACCCGAATACTACGTCGACGACGCTGCTCGAGAGGCACAAACGACCGCTCGCGAAACCGCTGGCGACGTTCTCGAATCCACCGACCGAGTCGTCGCTCGTGGCCGAGTCGGTGATCCGGCCGAGGAAATTCTCGAGGTCGCAGAGCGGTTGCCCGCCAGATATCTCGTCGTGGGCGGACGGAAACGCTCGCCCGTAGGCAAAGCGCTCTTCGGAAGCGTAACCCAGTCGATACTATTGGGTGCTTCCTCTCCCGTCGTTGCCGTCATGAGTGAGCAATAACGCTCCGAATACGCAAACACGTCGCAACGTTCCGGCTAGAGTATCACCGGATCACGGAAGTCGTGACAGCTTACTTCGGTGTACAGACGAGCACCGGCGTGTCCGATTCGAGGATCACCTGTTGTGTCACGCTCCCGAAGAGCGCTTTCCCGGTCGGCGTTCGCTTTCGACTGACGAGGCTGATCGACTCGGCCTCGAGAGTCTCTGCCTTTTCGATGATATCTCGCGCTGGATCTCCACCCGATTGGGACACCTCGACCGTGAATCCCTCTTCCTCGAGCAGTTCGGTGGCTTTCTTCACGGAACTCAGGCTCTCGACGTCCGCGTCTTCGCCGTCGGAACGGAAGACGTGATAGATGTGAACCGTCGTTTGGCTTTCCTCGAAGGGCTGTCTCGTAATGGACGCTACTTGAGTCTTTGTTCGTTCGACGCTCGTGTCGATGCACAACAGTATCGTTTTCATAGGTTGATGATCTCGTTTCCTGTCGTCACTCCGGTGGGTCGATTGCGCGACCGAAGTCCGTTCTCCCACACGTTCTATTCTACTAACGTATTTCAACTACTGAGTTATATGCATTTCTATCGTTATATGTAATACAAAACTCGGCATAAAGGAGACGGCTCCTTCCAGTGTCGCTGATCGCTTTCGCCACCCCAGATGTGTGACACGACCTTGTTCCCCTTCGGCGGGTGATTCGCAACCGTAAGAGGGCGTGTCCGGAGTTATTCATCGACGAATCGTCCATATACTGCCGGCTGTAACTCTGTGAAGATTCTCGCACCCCCGGGGCGACGAGAATCGTGAACGACGTACTGCCGGCAGTATTAGTCTCCCTCGAGTTGGATGTCGACGGTTTCTAGCGAACGCCGAAGATCGTCGGGAATCTCGATTCCGCTATCGCCCCCGATGGGAACGCAGACCCGGTGCTCGGTTCCTTCGAACACGATATCGCCGTCGTGAGTGGCCGTGTATTCGAACTGCACGCTCGTTTCACCGACGGTTGGCAGCAGTTCGATCGCGACGTCATCACCGGCCGCTATCTGTCGGTTGAAATCGAAGTCCATCGAAACGAGCGGCAACCCGAACTCGTGGGTTTGGGACAGCTCCCAGAACGGCCAGCCGATGGCTTCCATACACATATCCGAAGTTTCGTGAACCGCGTCGATCATGCGAGGGTAGTGAGCGATACCGAACGGATCCGTATCCGAGAACCGTACTGTCCAGATGCGCGTAAAACTCATTGGTAACGTACTGTAGACGTGGTTTCGCCCCGTATAAATGTCGTGTGATTCCGCCGCCCCATCGGTTTTCGACCGTCTCGAAATGTGTCAGTCGATGACGGCCTCCTCCAAAATTGACAAATTAAATATTAACACTCAAAATTGACAACTCTGGGGGAGCGTTTCACCGAGTGAGCGATGCGCTCTCATTGTAGGTAACTTTTTATTACGACTGGACCACCTAGAACTACAATGGTAGAAGACGATTCGTTTGACGTCTCGCCGCGCGACATCGTTATTCTCAAAGCGAGAGTGGACCATCCCACGGCATCGACACGGAAACTCAGCCAGGTTCTCGAGTCCGAGTACGGGATTACCCTTTCACATAACCGTATCAACGAAATCCTTCGGACGATGTCCAAAGAAGAAATATTCCGAGAGACAATCCTTCCGAACCGAGAGATTTTCAGGCACTATCAGTTCCGGATCGCGTTCAACTTTCCGAACTTCGAGGAGAACTGGAGAGAGTGCTACGAAGATCTGATGAACGATCCGCATATTTTGATGTTTTTCACCGCAGACAGCAACTATCACTGGCACTGTATCACCCAGTTCAGAACGAACGATCAGATGGAACGCTGGGTACACGAGTTCTTCAAAGCCCACGGGGACCTCATTTCCGAGTTCCATAACACGATGCTTCACAGCGTCCACAAGTTCCAGACTGAGGCGGCGATCTTCGACGACATCCTCGCGGAGACCGAGGAGGGCCGCCAGTATCTCGAGCACGAAGCGTAGATCGATTAGCCACAGTATAGTCAAGCTCCTTATAGCATCTCTAATATATATGGAAAGCGACTAATATTGAACAGTCCGTTGAAGGATACGGGCGTTCGTCACGTGAGACACCGAGTGGGTGAGGATACACCGAGTGGATGGGGAACCACACGCATGGAGATGGGAGAGAATCCACTGCCCATCAGAATCGAGTCGTCGTTAGCTAAAGAGAGAGCCTAAGCCCCATCTTCAAGGGGTTTTGGGCGGAGTCGTTCAGGCGTCCTGTTTGGCGAATCGCTCGCGAACCTTCTCCATTTTGGGTGCCGCGTGCATCGAACAGTAGGCGTCGTTCGGATTCTTCTCGAAGTAATTCTGGTGTTTCTGTTCTGCCTCGTAGAAGGTCTCGAGCGGTTCGATTTCCGTGACGATCGGGTCATCGTACCCGCCTTCGGCCTCGAGTGCCTCGACGAACGACTCCGCGAGCTCGAGTTGTTCGTCATCGTGAGCGTAGATGGCCGACCGATACTGTGAGCCGACGTCGGGTCCCTCTCGGTCGCGAGTCGTCGGGTTGTGAATCGTAAAGAACACCTCGAGCAGTTTTTCGTAGCTGACCGTCTCCGGATCGTACTCCAGTTGCACGACTTCGGCGTGGCCAGTCGTTCCCGAACAGACCTCACGATAGGTCGGGGTATCGGTGTCGCCGCCTGCGTAGCCCGACGTCGCCGACTCTATCCCGTCGAGTTGCTCGAACGCCGCTTCGACACACCAGAAACACCCGCCACCGAATGTCGCTTGCGCCATACCCTTACTCAGTGGTCGACGAGGAAAGGTGTGACGGGAAACTCCGCTCCGATCGACCGCTGATTCGATTCCCACCGGATCGAATCGCCGTCAGTACAGAACGTCCCATTTCAGAAGCACGCCGTCGTCGAGTTTCTCGATTTCCTCGAGCGAGAGCTCCGGATAGTTTTCGACGAAGCCGTCCCCGTCGGCGAGCGAGGGCGCATCGCGCCCACCGATGATCTGCGGGCCGACGAAGACCGATAGCTCGTCGACCAACCCATCGTCGAGTAAGGAAAAGATGAGTTCACCGCCGCCTTCGACCATAATTTGTTCGAGCCCTTCCTGCTGGAGCGTCGCGAAGGTGCGAAGGAGGTCGACGCGGTCGTCACCGGCCGTGATGAGTGTCGCCCGTTCGGAGAGGTCCATCCGCCGTTCGACCGGCGCGCTTTCGGCGACGCAGAGAAACGTTCGAGCCTCGTCGTCGACGACGTGTGCGTCCGGCGGCGTTCTGGCGTTCGAGTCGACGACAACGCGCACAGGATTTGCTGACTCTCCGGCCTCAACGCGGCTCTCCCGGTGCTCGCTCCCTTTGACGGTAAGCCGGGGGTCGTCCGCGAGTACCGTTCCGACGCCGACGACGACTGCATCGCTGTCGGCACGAAGGCGGTCGACGCGGGCGAAGTCTTCGTCTCCGCTGATTCGAACCTGTTCGCGGCGCCTCGAGGAGAGTTTTCCGTCCGCGCTCATCGCAGCGTTGACGACGACGTGCATACGGGAACCTCTAACGCGTTCGGTAAAGAATCCAGTGTCCTCACTACGGAGCGCGGAAACCGGGGACGTTTTCATGGATACCAGCGAACGATCCGGTGTCTATGCCGAACGACTCCGAGGACCAGCCTCACGTCCCAATCGTTTGCGAACAGTGTGAGACGACGGCTCGAGTAGCCCTTTCCGAGTTGGCGGAGACGCTCACGGGACACAATGAGCGATTGCACGATGGCGAGGAACTGGCGGTCGTCGATCCCGACGTCGCCGATTCACTGGCCGATCTGATCGCTGACGATATGGGGTTGTTCGACGACGGCGCGTGATTGCCCTCGAATGCCCCCTTCTTGCTGATGCTTCTCGCTCGATATCAAAAACACCGGAACCCGTTTCGGAAAAGCGCGGTCGTTCAGGTGTCTGTCACGAAGTCGATACCGGTCCCAACACCTGTGCGGGAACCGGTCGATTTCGACGCCGTTAGGCTCGAACCAGGCGAGATGGAAACTATCACGTCATAGGATAGTGTCACGACGGCGACGTAGGCGTATCGAAGCTGGGACGTACGCAACAGCCAACGATTGTATTCTCAAAGAATATTCGTCGTAGTTCTCTCTCTTGCCCGTGTTTTTCCGTAATTAGTGACTCTCGGCCACGGGATATATACGAACCCCTATCCATTCTAGGACCAACGTTGGTGGTCGAAGATACAATGGAACGGGCACTCCTTCGGCGACAGGAATTACTTGAGGCGCTGGTGGACGCCCCCGGTACGAAACCCGAACTCGTCGACCGTATCGCAGTTTCTCGATCGACGGTCGATCGTGGTATCGCTGATTTGCTGGAACGAGACTGTGTCGAGAAAGTCGATTCTCGATTTCAATTGACTGAAACCGGTCGACTGGCACTCGAGGCTCGTCTCGAATTCAGAACAATAATCGACCAAATTCAGGATGCGACGCCGTTGTTGGACGTTGCTGGCCTTGATTCGGTCTCGCTCGATCTTCTCCGTGGCGCAACGATCAACGTCGCTGATCCGCGACACCCGTGGAAGGTGCTCGACCGGAGCGACGAGATTGTCAACGCCGCAAATGCGATGTATGGAACGGGTCCCGCTGTCTTTCCGAGATTCTTCGATGACATTTCCCAATCCGTGGAAAATCAGGGGCTGTTCTGTGAACTCGTATTAGATGACGCGGTGTTCGACTCCCTCGACGCGAGTCGCATTCAGATGTTACGCGAACTCGTCAAAGCCGATAACGGCTCCCTGTTTCTGACAGATTTGGACGACTCGTTCGCGGTCTGGATTTTTGATCTTCCGGACGAGGAGTATGCTGGAATCACCGTTTACGGTTCTGCCGGCATCGAGGGTATTATTTATAACGACACCCCGAACGCGGTATCGTGGGCTCGCAAGGAGTATCGGGAACGAAAAGAAGCGGCTGAGCTCCTGTGGGACTTTCAGTAGCCAGGTATCAGTTGGACGCAGATCTTCCGGGGCAGGTATCCGTTCTTCAGGAGCGAGTGCCTACCGTCGATCGATTTTTGTGTCGAACCCTTCGTTAGTAATCGTGATCGTGACTCGGTCGACGACCGGGTAATAGACCTTACAGTGATTGCCGTCAGCCTGGACGCTCACACCGGACGTGATGAGGCCCGCGTCCTCAAGGCTGTTCAATCGTCGGTAGATGGTGACCTTCGAACCCTCACAGCGCTCTCGCAGTTCGGCCGCTGTCGACGGACTCTCTTTGAGCGCCTCGAGGATTCCTGCCGCGTATTCGTCGCTAAGGAGGGACATTACGTCGGCGATGTCGATATCGGTCTCGGGTGTTTCGGTTGTTTGAATCATACCTGATCGTACAGCGCAACACATATTCAATTCTATCACAATACTATCAATACAAACGATACTACTATAGTATAGGTACTATCTATACTATCTATAATGACACGAGATACGGAACTCCGTTCAATCGTCGAGGTCCATATTGCTCCGCTGGGATACGAGTTCGATCGAATCAAAGAGCCTGTTCTGGAGTACAACGCGGATATACTCTATCTGCTCCGCGACCCCCAGCAGGAACGCCTCGACTATCACACGGCGCTAGAAACGACACTCACCGAACACGGCGTTTCCGTCAATTTCCGCAAAATCGATCTCGGAGACATGTACGATGTTCTGGGCGAAATCACGACGATCGCTGACAGTTATGCCGACGACATCGTTCGAATCAATGTCTCGAGCGGCCCGAAACTGGCCGCGATCGGTGCCGCGTTGGCCTGTATGGCCACCGACGCGAGCGGCTATTACGTCCACCCGGAGTCCAGATCCCATCCCGTCGAAGAGACGCCGCGGACGAAGGGGATGCGGGTTGCCGAGCAACTCCCGTCGTACCCCCTCGAGACGCCGACGGAAGATCAGGTACAGATACTGAACTACATCGACGATACAGACGATTCGACGTACACGCCAAAAAAGAGCGATCTGATCACCTTCGCGGAGAAAGCCGGACTCAATTTCATCACGAGATCCGAGCCTGCGAACGACAAAGCGAAATTTGCGCTGTTAAACAATCGGGTGATCACGCCGCTCGCCGATAACGGATACGTCCAGGTCGAATCCGTCGGCCGATCCAAACAGGTCTCCCTGACGGACACCGGCCACAATGCGTTACGAGCGTTTCGTCACAAACTGTAGGTGTCGATTTGGGCACCTCGAAACGGTGATTGTCGAACTCGAGGGCCGCGGGGTGAGCGTTACGAAATATCGGCACCCACCGCTTCTTCGACGGATCGGTACCCATCGCGTGCGAGCAAGCCGGCCAGCCCCTTGTTGATAGCTTTCGCGGTCGAGGGGCCGTTGTACACAAAACCGGTGTATAACTGTACCAGCGAAGCGCCGGTTCTGATCTTCTCGTAGGCGCTTTCGGCCGAATCGACGCCGCCGACGCCAACGATCGGCAAGTCGGTGTGCTCGGCGATCGTTCGAATAATTTCGGTCGACCGATCCTCGAGCGGAGCGCCGCTTAGCCCGCCCCACTCCTGTTGGTTCGGCGACTCGAGCCCGTCTCTGCTCGTCGTCGTATTCGTTGCGATGATCCCGTCGAGTTCGAACTCTTCGACGATGTCGACCAGGTCGAGTATCGATTCCTCGGGGGAATCGGGACCGATTTTAACGAGGATCGGAACGTCACGGTCGTTTTCGGCTTCGATCGTCTCGAAAACTGCCCGAAGGTGTTCGGGGGAAGACTCGTCGAACTCCTCGGGCGTGTTCGGACAGGAAACGTTGATGACGACGTAGTCTGCGAACGGAGAGAGTCGGTCGAAAACGCGCCGATAGTCTTCGATCGCCTCGCGCTCGCCCGAGGTATTCATTTTGCCGATATTGACGCCGAGGGGAATAGACGGGAGCCCGTCTCGCTGGAGTCGTTCCTTGACGCGTTCCATTCCGTGACCGTTGAACCCCATCCGATTGACCATCGCCTTGTCCTCCCGAAGACGGAACAGTCGTGGCCGCCGGTTGCCCTCCTGTGGATAGGGCGTGACGGTTCCGATTTCGACGAACCCGAACCCAAGCGCCGACAGCGCGTGAGTCACTTCCGCGTTTTTGTCGAACCCGGCCGCGACGCCGACCGGGTTCGAAAATTGGGTTCCGAACCGTTCGATTTCGAGAGCGGGGTCTTCGAACCGGTATGCGGCGGCCAGCCCGGCTCTTGTCGGCCGCGTCGATTGTGCCACCCGGAGTGCCCCCTTCCCGAGTTCGTGGGCCGTCTCGGCCGGCAGTTTGAACGCGAGCGGCCGAATTCTCGAGTAGATGCTCATAAACACTGGTGCGAACGCCGGCTAAGTAAACCTCTCGAAGGACGTCTTCTCTCCGTTCGAGAGCCGCTTCGGCGTCCTTCTTCGAACATCAATTTCGGTGGGAAATTCCTGACTCAGTCCTGCCTTCGGAGTCCAAACGAGTTAGCAAGGAATGCGGGCGGCGTTCTTGTGCTTCACTGCCGACGTTTCTCGTCGTCAGCGGGATTTTTGTGGCCCGTGGATCTCTTTCCGGCGACTCGAGCAATGCGAATATCGAACAGTCAAGATTCGTTTCGACTCTTATCCGCAGGCGACTCGCCAACCCGCTCTGCGTCCGGACCGAACTCGTCCTCGAGCAACGCTGGAACGTCCTCAGGCTGGATATCCGAGTACCATTCGTTTCGGGGCTGAATCGTTATCGCCGTCCCTCCTTCACTACAGAGTCCGAGACAACCCGTCGTGGTGACGCCGATCGGGGACCAGAAGGCGTTTCGCTCTCGGAGCCAGGATTTGATGGCCTCGAGCGTCTCGGTCGCGCCGACATCGCCACAACAGGTATGCTCCGAATCTCGGTCGTTCGTACAGACGAAGACGAACTGCCCGAGTCGCTCACGCTGTTCGTCCGTACGTCGCTTCATTCGTCGCCACCGTTCGATTGCAATCCTCGGTTCACTGCCATGGTACTCAAATATGCTATATTTAATAAAAGCCTACTTTATCTCTACCGTCGCGCCGGGTGTCTTCCACCAAATGAGATGAATTGACATATGTACGAAGTGACTAAATGTTTCGATATCTAATCAAAATCGCACTATTCGGTCAATAATGGCTTTCGTCGCGACCACGTCTCACGGCGGTCACTGCAGATATTTCCGCAAACCCGCCTGCGTCTCCGGTTCATAACGAAATAGTTTTCCTACGGGTACCGCTTGGGTCGAGTAACAGCAGTAAAGCTATGACAAACACACGACGGTCTCCCGGAGGGACGTGCCGTGGCGGCTAACAAAATACTCGTTCCGCTGTCGGACACGGTTACTGTCCGTCAGACGGTCGGGTACGCCGTCCAGTCCGCTCTCGAGGACGCCGACGAACTCGAGTGTCACCTCGTGGTTGCGATCCCACACGACGGTGACGGCCCGGCAGGCGAATCGATTATTGACGAAGCCGAACAACTCCTCGAACGGGCGGCAAGTTGGGTCCACGAGGACGCCGGCAGTGTGAGCGTTTCGGTTCACACGGCCGTTCTCGGGACGAAAGAGTACCTATTTGGTCCTCGAGAGTACGCCGAAGAGTTTGCAACCTATGCGGGCGAGTATGGCATCGATTGCGTCGTCCTCGATCCTGAATACCAACCCGGCGTGACCGCACCGATGCTCCAACCGCTCGAGCGTGAACTGTCGAACGTCGGGCTCGAGTACGACGAAGCTCCGGTCGAACGACCGGCCAAGCACGAACGACTCGTCGGACAGGCGAGTTTCGACCGAATGTTTGCACTTTTCTGGATTTCTTACGGATTCTACCTTATTCTGGGCGATCCGACGTACTGGTTCGATCTCGTAACGGGTGCGGCCGTCGCGGGTATCGTCTCTCTTACGCTCTCAAATATCACCTTCACTGTCGCCCCCGATCGGATCAAGTCTCCGCTTCGGACCCTCCGATTTGGCCTCTACGTGCCGTATTTGATCTTCGAAATCGTTAAGGCCAATCTGGCGATCTCGGTCGTTATCCTGCGACCGTCGATGCCGATCGACCCGTCGCTAACGAGGGTAAACGCCCGCGTTCGCAGTGGCCTTCCGTTGCTCGCGCTCGCAAACAGCATCACGCTTACACCCGGAACGCTCGCCGTGCGAGCGAACGATCAACGGTTGATCGTGCACACGCTGATTCCGAGCGCACGTGAGGACCTGTTCGACGGCAGTCTCGAGCGTGCGGTCCGGTTCGTGTTCCACGGTCGCGACTCCGCGTCTATCGCGACGCCGAAAGAACGTGGAGACACCGAAATAATCGAGGGTGAGGACCTATGACTACTGAACTCATTAATGATATCTTTCTCATGGCGGCAGCCCTGTTCGTCGTTCTCGCAATCGCAATGTTCTACCGCGCCGTCGCGGGGCCGACGACCCAGGATCGACTGCTTGCCGTGAACGTCCTCGGGACGAACACGGTCGTGATCCTCGCCCTGCTCGCAGCCGGGCTCGATCAGCCGTGGTTCCTCGACGTGGCGCTCATCTACGCGTTGCTCAACTTCCTGATGGCTATCGCCATCTCGAAGTTCACGGTCGAACGGGGTGGGGTCCTATGACCGATATCGTTACCCTGTTGACGGATGTGCAGTTCATGGCTATCGTCATCCTGTTAGCCTTCGGACTGTTTTTCACGCTCGTCTCGACGGTCGGTGTCCTTCGGTTACCGGATATCTTCGCGCGTGCACACACCGCGTCCCAGACTGACACCCTGGGAGCGGGGCTGGCACTCGCGGCCGTCGCGCTGGCGCTTGGCTGGCAGAACGCGACGGCTTATACCGTCTTGTTGCTGTTTTTCGTGTTCATCACGAACCCAACAGCGGCCCACGCGATCGCCCGTTCAGCGGCGGAGTCGGGCGTTACGCCGTGGGAAAAAGACGACGACAATACCGAGGGTGATGACCAATGAGTGTCGTCGCGTACACGCTCGCGGTGTTCATCCTGCTCACGGCTATCGCGACGGCGCTGTTTCGCGACGTGCTCTCCGCGATCGTCGTCTTCGGAGCCTATAGTCTCGGAATGGCGATCTTGTATACGTACCTGCTCGCACCCGACGTCGCGATGACCGAGGCGGCAATCGGCGCTGGTGTTACGACGATACTCCTCCTCTTGACGATTGCGCGAACCTCTCGGCCACCAACTGACCAACTCTTCGAGCGGATCAACGTCCCAGCGGTTGTCGTCGTGAGCGGCTTCGTTCTCGTCATGTTGGCGACCGTGTTGCCCGACATGTACGAGGTTGGCTCTCAGACCGCTCCAGCGTGGGCGAACGAGGAAGTCACTCAGTATTACATCCAGAACGCGTACGACGACACCGGCGTGCAAAACGCTGTCACCGCCGTCCTCGCGTCCTACCGTGGGTTCGACACCTTCGGCGAGGCGGTCGTCGTCTTCGCCGCAGGGATCGCCGTTCTGCTGGTCCTCAAACGGGAGGTGTTCGTCTGATGGCCGACCAGTACGATGACACCTACACGGAGAGCCAGGTTATCCTGACCTCGGTGAAGATCATCGCCCCGTTTACGCTCACGTACGGCATGTTCATGGCCCTCCACGGGGCCGACACGCCTGGCGGGAGCTTCCAGGGCGGTGCGATTATCGGGGTTACGGTCCTCATGCTCGCGTTCGCCTTCGGCATCGAGCCGACTCGAAAGTGGCTCAAAAATTCCGCGATCGTCGGCCTCATCGCCGGCGGTGTTGCCATCTTCGTCGGCGTCGGCCTCGCGACGATGGCCCTCGGCGGATCGTTCCTCGAGTACAGACTGTTCGAGACAGAACTCGGTATCCCCGACGGAACGGTCTGGGGAATGGAAGCGATCGAGATCGGCGGGATCGCATTGATCGTCGCCGGCGTCGTCGTCACGCTGTTCTTCGCGACGGCGGCGGGCTTTACGCCCGAACGCCGCACTCGAGATCCTTCGGAGGTGACTGACGATGATTGACTTACTCGCTACACGGTACGCGTACGTCCTGATGTTCGTCCTGCTCGGTGTGGGACTCTACATGATGATCGCCAACGAGAACCTCGTGAAGAAGTTGATCGGGGTCAACCTGTTCCAGACGGCGATATTCCTGTTCTTCGTTTCGGTGGCCTACGTCGAGGGCGGGTCTTCGCCCGTCGTGCCCGCCGATTCAAACCCGGGCGAACTCCTCGTCGCGAGTCCGCTCCCCCACGTGATCGTGCTCACGGCGATTGTCGTCGGGATCGCACTCACCGCGGTCGGGCTCGCGCTGATCGTTCGAATCTACTCGGAGTATGGAACGCTCCGCGAGGACACCCTTCGGGAGGTGCGATCCGATGAGTAACGTCGAACTGATCCCGGTGTTGCTCGTCGTCGCTCCGATCCTCTTGGCCACGCTCCCCATCGTGCTCGGCCTTCGATTCGAGCGAACCGGTTGGTCCGTTACTGCACTTACCACGACGGGCCTCTTCGCGGCCAGCCTGATCCTAGCCCAGCGGGTCTATAGCACCCAATCGGCCGAGATTTACGGACTCGGCGGTTGGGACGAGCAGTTCGGGATCGTCCTCGTCGCTGACCAGCTCTCGATGCTCATCGTCGTCCTCATCACGGCGACAGCGGCCGGCTTGCTCGCGTTTACCCGCCTCGCCGGTCCGCGCGGGAACACGTTTTACACCGGGTACCTGTTGCTCGTCGGCGGTCTTCTCGGACTCACGCTCACGGGCGACGTGTTCAACATGTTCGTCTTCCTCGAGATCGTCGGGCTCGGAACGTACGCCCTGATCTCGAGCGGCGACGGTCCCGAGTCGGCTGTCGCGGCTCTCAAGTACCTTATCCTCGGTACCGTCGGCGCATCGATCTACCTGATCGGCGTCGGCTTCCTGTTCATGGCAACCGGGACGTTGAACATGATGGAGCTGGCCGATGTCATCCAGAACGGCGGACTCGATGACCAACAGCTGAACCTCATCCGAGCCGCCTTCGCCTTTATGTTCGTCGGCTTCGCGATCAAGGTCGCACAGTGGCCGCTTCACACCTGGCAACCCGACGCGTATCAACACGCTCCGGACGGCGTGACGCCGCTGATCGCCGCCCTCGTGTCGACAGTTTCGGCGTACGCGCTCGCACGAATCATGTTCGACGTTTTCGGACCCGAGTTCTTGATTCAGACGCCCTACGCCAGGGAAATTGTCGTCACCGTCGGATCGATCAGCGTCATCGCGGGGAGCACCCTCGCGGTGATCCAGCAGGACGTCAAACGGATGCTCGCCTACTCGTCGGTCTCGCAGTTCGGTCTCGTCGTCGCCGCGTACGGTGTCGTCACCGAGACCGCACTGACTGGAGCGATTATTCACCTGATCGGCCACGGCGTGATGAAAGCCGGGCTGTTCGTCGCCGTGGGCGTCATCGCCATCGGCTACGGTGCACGAACCGTCGACGAATACGCCGGGCTGGCACACCACCGACCGGTCCCGGCCGCCGGAATGGCCGTCTTGCTCATCGCGCTCATCGGCATCCCGCCGTCAGTCGGCTTCATCGGCAAGTGGTACATCGCCGTGGGCGCGGTCGAGGCACAGGCCTGGTCGGTCGCGGCAGTCATCTTCCTTAGTACGATGTTGACGCTCGCCTACGCCGCTCGCCTGCTCGAGAAGATGTACTTTACACCGGCCCGCAACGTCGATCCCGGTTCGCATCGCTCGACCGACGCAGGATCTCCGGTGGCCACCGACGGTGGTGCCAGTTCGCAGACTCGAGGCTCCCCGGACGCAGTTTCGCTCGGGATGCTCGCGTTGGTGGTCTCCGTTGCGATCATCGCAGTCATCCTCGGATTCGCCGGTGACGTGTTCTTCGAACTGCTCGAGCCGTTCGTCGAGGAGGTGTTTAACTGATGACTGATCCGATTACGTCCATCCGCCCGCTCGCGGCCGTATTGGTCTCGGCGATCGCGATGGTATTGATTATCGCGTCGTATCGCTATCCGAACGTTCGTGAAAGCTGGTCCGTGCTTGCCGCGCTCGCGAAATTTGGAATCGTCGTGAGTATGCTTCCCGGCGTGCTCGGCGGCGACACCTACCGGTGGAGTCTTTCGGACTCGCTTGGTGTTGAGTTCCTCGCAGGGATCGACTTCGCCCTCGAGGCCGATGGACTTGGCATGCTGTTTGCGTTGCTTGCAAGTTTCCTCTGGATCTTCACCTCGTTCTACGCGGCCGGTTACATGCGCGGACTCGACGAACACGCCCAGACGAGGTTCTTCGCCGCCTTCGCGGCGAGTTTGTCGACCGCGGTCGGGATCGCGTTCTCGGCGAATCTGGTGACGATCTTCGTCTTCTATGAACTCCTCTCGCTGGTGACCTACCCGCTGGTCGCTCACAACGAGGACGACGAGGCCCGGATCGCCGGCCGGAAGTACCTCACGTACACGTTCTTCGGCGGCGGCGTCTTCCTCTTGGCCGGCACCGTTATGATCTATTGGCTCACCTCCGGCATCGGCGATCCCACGGTCGCCTTCCAGACCGGTGGCATGGAAGCGGTTGCCGAAGCTGCCGGCGAGGAGGACAACCAGATCTACGCGCAGGCCGCGTTCTTCCTTCTGATCGCCGGATTCGGCGTGAAGGCGGCGGTAATGCCACTTCACTCCTGGCTCGCCGACGCGATGGTTGCGCCGACGCCCGTTTCCGGACTGCTCCACGCGGTAGCGGTCGTCAAGTCCGGTGCGTTCGGGGTCGCGCGTGTGATCCTTGATGTGTACGGCGTCGAGACGATTCAGGATCTCCCGCTCTCGGTGCCGGTGGTCGGCGAAGTCGGGTTGAACGTGCCCGTCGCGATCCTAGCGGCGTTCACACTACTCGCTGCGAGTATCATCGCGCTCCGAAAGGACCACCTCAAGCGACGCCTCGCGTACTCGACGACGGCGCAGCTTTCCTACATCGTCCTCGGGCTCTCGATGCTCGAACCGATCGCGATTTTGGGAGCGCTGTTCCATATCCCCGCCCACGCGTTCGGAAAGCTCACCCTGTTCTTCTGTGCCGGTGCGGTCCACGTCGAGACGCACACCGATTACGTCAGTGAGATGGCTGGCATCGGCAAACGCATGCCGCTTACGATGTCGGCGTTCGCGATCGGCGCGGCAGGGATGGCCGGTATCCCGCTCGTCGCCGGCTTCGTGAGCAAGTTCTACATGCTCATCGGCGCGATGGATGTCGGCTACTGGCCCTTCGCACTCGCGCTGATCATTTCGGGAATCCTCAACATCGCGTACCTGTGGCCGGTCGTCTACACCGCGTTCTTCGAGAGCGAGGATCGCCACGACGCGAAACCGTTGCTCGAGTTCCCGCCGGGTGGCAAGCGTGAATCCTACGGCGTGATGCCCGGTGAGCAAGACGTCGCGACCGACGGTGGTGACCGCGACGCGGACGAAGACGGTGAAAGCGACGAAGCGGCCGACGAGGACGGCGGATTCGCGGTCGATATGAATCCAAGCGATGCGGACGTTCCGTTCGGTCCATCGGCCGGTGATGGCGACGACGCCCGAACTGAGGACACTGACGTTCACAGCGAGACCGATCACCACGCCGATGACGATCACGCCGAACACGGCCATCACCATGGCGGTGCACCGTCGGGTGGCTGGAAACGCCACTCGCCGTTCAGCGAGAGCACGTGGCTCATGCTGATGCCGATTTCCGTGATCGTGACCGGTGCGGTCGTACTTGGAGTCGTTCCCGATCACGCGATCTTCCTCGAGCTAGTTAGCTTCGTCGTCGAAGAAGTCACCGGAGAGGTGCTCCCATGACAGAACTCGATATCCTTACGCACGCGTATCCACCGTTGATCGTCTTCGCAGCCGCATTGCTCATGCTCGTCCTACCGAGGGTGCTCGGTTACGCGCTCGGGGCGTTGAGCCTCGCAGCGGTGACGGTTATCGCGTACCTGATTCCAGACGGTGCGTACCTCACGACGACGTTCCTCGGATTCGCGGACATTCAGCCGTTCTTCGTCGACGAATTTAGCCGACTGGTCGGGCTCGGACTCGGCTTTCTCGGCACGTTCGCCGTAATCTACGCCTATTCGAGTGGGGCGTCTCGAGTGCAGGGAGCCTTTGCGCTCGCTTACGTTGCTTCGGCGATCGGTGCGACGTTCGCTGGCGATTGGCTCGTGTTGGTGTTCATGTGGGAGCTGATGGCTGTAACGAGCACGCTCTTGATCTGGAACTACGGCGGTGATGCCATCCGCTCGGGGTACCGATACGCGATCGCCCACGGTATCGGCGGGAGCCTCCTGCTGTTCGCCGTTACGGCTCACTACGCGCAGGTCGGCGAGTTTACGTACGGTGCTGGCGTTGCTGACGGTGTCGGAATCGCACACACGGTGCCCGCGCTGCTGGCCGTCCTCGGAATTGGTGTTAACGTCGCATTCGTCGGGTTCCACACCTGGCTTCCGGACACGTATCCAAAGCCCCACTTTGCGACATCGGTGTTCCTCGCGGCGTTCACGACGAAGACAAGCGCGTTGATCCTCTATCGCGCTTTCCCCGATGGCCATCTGTACCTCGCGTATATGGGCGGATTGATGGCCGTTTACGGCGTCGTCTTCGCTCTCCTTCAACACGACATGCGGGCTCTGCTTTCCTACCACATTCAGGCCCAGCTCGGGTACATGGTCGCAGGGATCGGAATTGGGTCCGCCATCGGTATCGCCGGTGCGATGGGACACCTGTTCAATAACGTTCTCTACAAGAGTCTGCTGTTCATGGCTGTCGGCGTCGTCATCTATCGAACCGGGGAGAACGACCTGTACAAACTGGGTGGGCTCTGGAAGGAGATGCCGCTCACTGCGATTGCGTTCCTCGTCGGTGCGCTCTCGATTACCGCCGTTCCTGGCTTCAGCGGATTCGTGAGTAAAGGAATGGTTCTCGACGCCGCGGATCCGGGATACTACGGCGGTCCGGAGTATCAGGCGCTGTACTGGTTGCTCTTTATCGGTGCGATCGGAACGTTCCTCTCGTTCATCAAACTCGGCTTCTACGTCTTCCTTCACGGGCCGAGCGATCGGACGGTCAAGGACGCAGAAACGGGCCAGACTGTAGCGATGTTCTCCGTTGGTGGCGCCTGTCTCGTCCTCGGCCTACCGATAATTGGGTGGCCTGTCTTTACCGACCTCTTGCCACTGGTCGACGGGTCAGCGGTCGTCACCCCGGACTTTGAAACGACACTGCATCCGTACAGCCCCGGTCACCTCTTCGACTTCGTTGTGTTGGCAACCGTTTCGGTCGTCGGCTTCAAGATCATCCGCAAGCCGCTCTCGAAACTCGACCTCGGTGATCCAGCGATGTTTGCCAATCCGGCTACCTACTACGTCGGTCGCGGATCGATGGTCGCCGTCACGGACACCTACCGCGCAGTTGACGCGGCCGCGGTCGGCCTCGTCCGCCAGGTCTACTGGATCGGTAACAACCCCGTGCTGGCCGTCGACGCGCTCGGTCGCCGCATGCCGGACTGGATGGTCGAACTCGAGGAACGCCAGCCTGCAGATGGCGGCCGACCGTCGACGATTCACCTCCGGGCGAGTATCGGGCTCACCGTCTTGATACTAACGGTGATCCTGACGATCATGCTCCTTCTTCTCGTCTAGATCGACAGGATTCGTCCGTTATCGCCTTCGTTGTCGCTCCAAGCGAGATATAGCTACCACTAGTACGGAGAATTTCACTGCATAGCGAGTTGTCTCGAGTTCAATCGTTCCGTGACTCGTTCGACGAAGCGACGTCGATCACTCGATGGTGATCCTCTCGGAGGGCGATCGATTGCTCGAGAAAGGAGACGCGAAGCGAGTTCGTCGGAGCTGTCGCGGCTCGGCGACGAGAGGCCTCGAGATCGCGACTGACGCCGCTCGGGGTGAGATATTCGCCGTCGACGTCGATCCCGGCGTCCTTGCAGAGGCGCTTGAGGATCGTTCGAGCCCCTTCGGTCGTGATCGCCGGCGGCGTGATAGCGTGCTCCCGGAGGAGTGACTTTGCCGTCGACTCCTCGAACAGGGAGTCGATCTCAGCTTCGCCGTATCCGCGTTCGGCAAGTGCCTCGCGAACGTGGTTGGCGATCGAAGGCGCGTGTCGCGTCGGGAATAACGGCCACTCGTTCGTCGGCGGGTCGAGCGCTATTCGGTACCGACGGAGGGGGGTGCGGGCTCGTGCTGGGAGGGGGACGGCCTCGAAGCGCTGTGATTTTCCGAGAACCTGTATCGTTCCGGTGTAAAAGTCCACCTCGTTCCACGTCGCACCGGTGCGTCGAGTGTCATCCGGTGCGCGGAACAGCTCCGAGCCCCGAATTTCAGTGTGCGCTAACAGCGCGACGACCGCGTACTCTCGAAGCCGACTCCGTCTATTCCCCTCATTTTCGTGGAGTGACTCGAGCGCTCTCGCTCGAACGTACTCCTCGAGCGTTTGCCGTTGGCGGTCCGTCCAGAACTCGTCCGTCTGCGTGTCGGTTTCGACCGGCAGGATCGCCTGCGCGTTCCGGGTGGATGCTGGATTCGTCTCGAGTAACCCACCCCGGACACACCACGACAGAAACGCGCGGACAACTGCGTAATACGTTCGAGCGGTGGATGGGGCGTACTTTCCCCGCTCCGTTCGATCTGCCAGCTCTCGGGCGTACGCCTCGAGATTCCGCCGGTCGAGCGCGAGCAACGCTGTCGTGTTTTGTTCCGTCTCGAGCCACGTTGCCCACCGATGGAGGATCGATTCGGCGTTCGACGCGTAGGCTCCGGACCCAGACTCAGCGCTATCACCAACCGACTTGCGCTGTAAGTATGCATCCACGGCGTCCGAGATATTGACTTTTGACATGGATTTATCGCCACCTTTGTTCGTCTCGCTGGCTTCGCGGGCGACGTTTTGGATACCGTTTTGTTGACTGTAAACGGAGAGCGTTGCTTGAATACCCATCCCAAGCCATTCGTTCGTTTCCTAGTGGATCCATCCTATAAATTTGTGTTTCGGTGTTCCGTCCCTTTTGAATCGCTGAGAGCCCCCTCTCTACAGATCAATTGACATGTACTCAATGAGACATGGGGTAATCACAGTTTCCAATAAACTATTATAGATGATATGTATGGATTAAATATATAATTTGAAGGAGCTAACTCCAAACCGTTGTTTGCTCTATTATGCTCGGAATTTGCTCCCCATACCTGTGTTTTATAAATATAATTAAATTGCTAGTTAATCCGATTTATATTTTATAGTACTGTTTTTCGTAGTGATTCAGAGCACACCTGTTAGGAGAACGTCGTTTCTCACTCGAGGAGCCATTGTGTTCTCGCCTCGAGAACAACCGTTCTCGTTTCCGTGCTGAAAAATCGGCTAATCAAATCTATTACAATCATATATGTGTAACGACAAGGACTAACTCGTCTACTACGTCGCCGCTCGTACTTGTTATTCTAACGAGAACAACTATAATAGTTACTATTTTGAACTGGTTTCGGAGCGATTCTTTCGAACGCGCTTTTCGATAGCGGCTCCGGCACTAATGACGAGTCCCGCAAAGTCTTCTTTCAATCGTTTCCCGCTGACTCGCCGAGCTGGACCAGTCACTTCGAGGGCACCGATTGGTTGCTCGTCGGGCCCGGTAACGGGAACTGCGATGGCGTTTTGGGGCGATTCACCCGTCTGGATCGAGAACGTGATTCCCTGCTCGTGAGAGATCCTCGTGTCGGGATGTGTCTTTTCGGGAGCGTACGCTGTTTGTGAACTTCGTTTGACAATCGCGTGGCCGGCTGTCGAGCAGTATGGATCCACCATTTCACCGTCGCGCTCGGTCTGACTCTGTTGATTCTGACCCGTACACGAGTAGAGATAGTACGCTGTCTCGTTTTCAACGACGACAATACTCACGTGTTCGCCGGTTACGCTCGCCAGATTTTCGACCGCAGGGATTGCCGGTTCGAATAGGACGTGGGCGTCTCGTGAAGCGACCCCGAGCGTGTAACATCTCAGTCCGAGCGAGTATTCGTACTCCGCTCGAGTTAAATATTGGAGGTCGGTCAGCGTCTGGAGGTGCTTGTGTACAGCGCTCTTTGCGAGGTCGACCTCGTCTGCGATCTCCGTCGTTGTCAGCCCTCCCTCGTCTCGAATCAGTTCCAGAATTTCAAAACTCGTCTGCGTCGCGTTGATAGTGTACGTCCCGTCTCCCATCCGTATGGATCGATAGGTGTCTACCGTGATAAATCTGTTCTCCTCTCGAGAACGATCTTGCCGGTCCTGCAGTCCTTTCCTCGTCGTGTCTTTCCGTTCGTTGTAGAACTGATCGTGAACTGCCGCAGTTTGGCGAATTCGACCGACAAGTACATGTGATGCGCTTTTGACCTTCAGAACGAGTCGTACTACCATGACCGAAATCGTTGATTACGAACTGTACGAAGTTCCGCCGCGATGGCTGTTTTTGCGCGTCGAGACCGACGATGGTCTCGTCGGGTGGGGAGAGCCAGTCATCGAGGGGCGTGCCAAGACCGTTCGATCGGCAGTAGAGGAACTGATGGACGCGTATATTCTAAACGAGAGCCCTTTTGAAATCGAAGACCACTGGCAAACGATGTACCGCGGTGGCTTTTACCGCGGCGGTCCGATTCTCATGAGTGCGATCGCGGGTATCGATCAGGCTCTGTGGGACATCAAGGGCAAACACTACGATGCCCCGGTGTATGAACTGCTGGGCGGTGCGACCCGAGACCGAATCAGGGTCTACCAGTGGATCGGTGGCGATCGACCATCAGATGTCGGCGAGGCGGCGGCCGAAAAAGTCGAACAGGGCTTTACCGCGCTGAAGATGAACGCAACCTCCGAGATTCAGCGCCTCGACGATCCGGCGGCTGTGCAGTCTGCCGTCGACCGACTTCGGGAAGTTCGAGAAAGCGTTGGCCCCGAAATCGATATCGGCGTCGACTTCCACGGTCGGGTTTCGAAGCCGATGGCCAAACGGCTCGTCAAAGCGCTCGAACCCCACGAACCGATGTTCATCGAAGAGCCCGTTCTTCCCGAACACAACGACGCGTTGCCCGAAATTGCGTCCCATACGACCATTCCGATCGCAACCGGTGAACGAATGTTCTCCAGGTGGGATTTCAAGTCGGTGTTCGAGGACGGTGCGGTCGACGTTATCCAACCTGATCTATCGCACGCGGGTGGTATCACGGAAGTGAACAAGATCGCGTCGATGGCTGAAGCGTACGATGTGGCACTCGCCCCGCACTGTCCGCTCGGCCCCATCGCCCTCGCTTCCTGTATGCAAGTGGATATGTGTGCTCCGAACGCGCTTATCCAAGAACAGAGCCTGAATATCCACTACAACGAAACGAACGACGTCCTCGACTATCTGGCTGACGGCGACGTGTTCGACTACGAGCAGGGGTACGTCACCGTTCCCGATAAACCGGGTCTCGGTATTGAACTGGACGAGGAGTACATCCGCGAACAGGCAGAAAACGACGTCGATTGGCACAATCCGATCTGGCGCCACGACGACGGAAGCATCGCTGAGTGGTGAGGAGCGGATAGTTTACTGAGTGGTGAGGAGCGAATAGTTCGCTGATCGGTCCTCTCAAGCGCACGTTCGTCTCGTTTTATAAAAGGTGATAAATACGAATATCATCATAAACGTTAAGTAAGATTGATCCCTCAGCATAGATGAGCGTATTATGTCCAATAATGACACGCATTCGCGACGACGGGTGCTGAAGGGTGCAGGGGTAACAGGTGCTGCCGGGATGATGGCACTTGCAGGCTGTCTCACGGGAGACGAGGACGACGAAAACACGTTGGAGGTCCTCCACGGTTGGACCGGTGGAGACGGTGCAGAAGCCGAAGAAGCACTTTTCGCCGCGTTCGAAGAGGAACATCCGGATATTGATCTCGACGACCAGGCGATCGGTGGTGGCGGAAACGAAAACCTCGATCAGACGGTTGCAACGCGGTTCAACAGCGACAACCCGCCGGGTTCGTTTGCCGGCTGGCCAGGTGCAAACTTAGAACAGTACGACGGCGTTCTCGGGGACATCGAGTCGGAGGTGTGGGACGAAGCTGATCTTGCGGACGCACACGTCGAGGAAGCCGTCGAGGCCTGCCAGTTCGATGGCGGGTATTCTGCCGTTCCGATCGGCTCCCACCGAATGAACGACCTCTTCTTCAACGTCGAAGTTCTCGAGGACGCCGGTGTCGATCCGGACTCACTCGACGATATCGATGCGCTGATCGACGCGCTCGATACGGTCGATTCCGAAACGGACGCGACGCCGCTTGCAATGTCGCTCGAGGCGTGGGCGATCTTGCAAACCTGGGCGGTCGTCATGCTCAGTACGCAGGGATACGATGCCTACATGGACTTCATCGCGGGCGATGGAGACGAAGACGCAGTCCGCGAGACGTTCGAAACCCTCGAGGAAATCCTCGATAACTACATCAACGACGACGCAGCCTCGGTCGGCTTCACCGAGGTTAACCAGGACATCATGGGCGGCGATGCCGCGTTTATTCACGAAGGTAACTGGGTTGCGGGTGCCTACATCAATAACGAAGACATCGAGTACGGTGAGGAGTGGGACGCCATCCGATACCCGGGTACTGAAGACATGTACGGATTGCACATCGATTCGTTCATCTACCCCGGTGATAACCCGACTCCGGAGGAGACGGCAACTTTCCTCCGGTTCGCCGGTGGAGAAACCGCACAGGTCGAGTTTAACCAGTACAAGGGTTCAATCCCGACTCGGGAAGGTGTCTCGACGGAGGAGTTCAACGAATACCTCACGGAAACAATCGAGGACTTCGAGACCGCCTCCGAAAAACCGCCGACGCTCGCCCACGGACTCGCCGTCGACCAGAGCACGCAATCGTCTCTCGAGGAAGTTCTCAACAATAACTTCGCCGATCCATTCGACGTCGACGATGCAACCGAAGGCTTCATGAACGCGGTATAATTCACAAACCACATGAAACGTCTTGTAGCGTTTTTACGTGCCATACGGAACAAGCGACGCATCCGGACGGATGGTGGTACGACAGACGAACGCTCGACCGTCAAGCGGTGGCTCGATAGTGATTTCCTTCAGTCGGCGCCGTTCTGGGGGCCCCCGCTCATCCTTATGGGTCTGTTCGTCTACGGGGCGATCGGCTGGAACTTCCTTCTTTCGCTGACGGATTACTCCGGATTCGGCGGTCCAGATTATACCAACCTTGGACTCCAAAACTACTCGCGGATGGTTCAGGACCCGGCTATCTGGGAGGCGACCTGGAACACGGTCGTCCTTCTCGTCGTCTTTACGATCGCGTGTTTAGCTCTCGGACTCGTACTGGCGATTTTGCTCGACCGCGAGATTCGCTTCGGTCGGGCGTTCCGAACGATATACCTGCTTCCGTTTGCACTGTCGTTCATCGTCACGGCGCAGTTCTGGCGGTGGATGTACAACGTCAATGACGGAATCGTTAACCAGTTCATCGGATTGTTCGGTCTCGGACCGTACAACTGGCTTGGCGACCCGCGACTGGTGCTTGGGTCCGTCATATTCGCACTGGTATGGCAGTTCAGCGGCTATACAATGGTTATTTATCTTGCTGCGCTCCGGTCGATTCCGACCGAGCAGTACGAAGCCGCGAGAGTCGACGGTGCGGGAACGTTCCGGATGTATTGGCGCGTAATTGTTCCGCAGTTGCGTCCCGCGATAGTCAGTGCAACGGTCGTGTTGGTGCTGTTCGCACTGAAGGCGTTCGACTTCCTGTACGCGGTCTTCGACGGCTATCGGCCTCGACAGGGAGCGGATATCCTTGCGACCAAGATGATGCGCGAGGGATTCAATAACTCCGAGTGGGCCTACAGTTCCGCGATCGGACTGACGCTGTTCATCCTTTCACTGGCCGTGATCGCGCCGTACCTGTACACCCAGTACAAGCGAGGTAACCTATGAGCGAAGAAACACTTTCGGCAGGTCAAAGCACCGATGACGAGCGTGTACTCGATCGAATCTCACTCACTCAGGCAGGTCTGTATACGTCACTGGTCGGACTGGTGCTCTTTTATCTGGTCCCAGTCCAATCCGGATTCGTTACGTCGATCAAGACCTCCGATGCGTTGATCAACACGCAACCGTTCGCGCCGCCAGGTCCCGACGGTGCAACCCTCGAGAGTTGGGAGTTCGCGTTTAACGCCCTTTCACAGGGACTCGTCAATAGTCTCCTGTTCACCGTTCCCGCGACGGTTCTCTGTGCGGTGTTAGGAAGTATGGCCGCGTACGGACTAACGCTCGTTAACTGGCGCGGGCAGGTCGCGGTTTTCGTCCTCTTTATCGCGGGGATCTTCATCCCGTATCAGGCGGTTATCGTTCCGCTCACCCAGTTCTGGTCGCAGTACGCGATGCTTGACCACAGGCTCGGACTGATTCTGTCCTCACACCACGCGACGATTCTCGAGCTCATCATCACCCACACCGCGTACGGGATACCGATCTGTACGTTGCTGTTCCGATCCCAGTACAAAACGATGTCCTGGGAGATGATCGAGGCTGCGAGACTCGACGGTGCGTCGGTCTGGAGAATCTACAGACGCATCGTGTTGCCGCTCTCGATACCGATGTTCGCAGTGGTGTTCATCTTCCAGTTCACCCAGATCTGGAACGAGTTCCTGTTCTCGCTGACGATCATCGGGAGCGTCAATAATTCCGCCGCCTCGGCGACACTGATCCTGTCGGGGCTCGGTGAGGCGCTCGAGGGTGTCGACTACCCGCTTCGAATGGCGGGTGCGCTGATTACGGCAATCCCGACGTTGATCGTCTATCTCCTGTTCGCAGACAAGTTCGCGGAGGGGGTTCGCGTATGATCGGTAGACAGATGGATCTGCCCGCACGGAGGTTCCAATAATGGCTCAAACGAAACTCAACGACGTTACGAAAGTATTCACGGAAGACGACGGGAACGAAATCGTTGCCGTCGACGAGGTATCGATCGATATCGACGACGGCGAGTTCCTCGTTCTCGTCGGCCCGTCCGGTTGCGGGAAGTCGACGACGCTCCGGATGGTCGCCGGGCTCGAGTCGATTAGCTCGGGCGAAATCAGTCTCGATGACCGAGTGATAAACGATATCCCCGCCAAGAACAGGGATATCGCGATGGTGTTCCAGTCGTACGCTCTCTACCCGCATATGACCGTTCGGGAGAATATGTCGTTCGGGCTCGAGGAATCGACGGATATGCCCGACGACGAGATAGACGAGCGCGTCGAAGAGACGGCCGAGATGATGGGTATTGAGGAATTATTGGATCGAAAACCCGGGGAACTCTCGGGTGGGCAACAACAGCGCGTTGCACTCGGTCGAGCGATCGTTCGTGACCCGTCGGTTTTCCTGATGGACGAACCGCTCTCTAACCTGGATGCCAAACTTCGAGCGGAAATGCGAACGGAGCTCCAGCGCCTTCAGGAGGAACTCGATACTACGACGGTTTACGTGACCCACGATCAGACCGAGGCGATGACTATGGGTGACCGCGTTGCAATCCTCAACGACGGAACGCTTCAGCAGGTTGGGACACCACTTGATTGCTACCACCGGCCAGCGAACCTGTTCGTTGCCGGATTCGTCGGAGAACCATCGATGAACTTCATCGATACGGATCTTCACAGTGAAGCCGACAAGACGATCCTGCAAGCCGATCTCTTCGACTATTCGATCTCCGGTGAGATCGCAACGAAGGTTTCGGATTCGTCGAACCCGGTGCTCGGGATTCGTCCCGAGGATATCGGCATCTCCGAGGACCCTCCATCGAATAAACACGATGTTGCGGCGACTATCGACGTCATCGAACCGATGGGTGACGAGAACATCGTTTACCTTCAGTTCGACAGCGAGGACTCGTCAAGGGAAGCGGAATCGATTATCGCGACGATCGGCGGAATGCGTCAGTTCGAGAGCGGACAGACGGTGACCGCACACATTCCTGAAGATGCGATCCACCTCTTCCACGGGGAGACCGGTGAAGCGTTGCACAACCGGCGTCTCGAAACGGCCGAGTCCCAGGCGCCACAGCTCTGAGGGAGACACCCGACGCTATTCGTCTGCCGTTTCGATCGTTTCGCTATCCGTGACTTTTCGTAACGAAAAACCAACATCCGTCGTGTTAGCTGTTCGTCGTCGCTCGCCTGTATCCGGTGGCGATGATACGACTGCCGGCGAGGACGAGATACGCGCCGAACAGCGAGGAGAGTAGTCCGGCGACATCGGCCGATCCAATCGTAATCGAGACGGGCACGAGTCCGACGACGAACAGCGTAAAGCCCGTGACCCATGCGGTGACGTACGGTAGCTCTCTAAGTGCCGGGAACACCCGTTCGCGATCGAACGCAGCGCGCATCGTACTGGCTTTCGTCGCGGCTGCTACCGCGGCCGGAAGCGCGTAGACACTCGCAAGGAAGAGGAACAACATCGCTGTCGAACTCACCATGAACACCGCCGGTATCTCGCCCCCGTCGGATCCCGCTTCGACGAATGAGGACACCGTCGTGAACATGAGCACGAGAGGTATTGCGAGAAAAACGACTGAGATACCCAACGATTTGAAACCGGATCGCAGCGACGCCCCCACCTCGAGCGGCGGTGGTGCCCGGTCGTCGTCGACGAGGACGTGAGACAGGTATCCAACCAGTACGGCGAACGCAATCATCGTCGCGGTGCCGGGAACGAGGGCGGCTACCGACGGGACGAACGCTACGGTGTACCGATAGCCGATCGCGATGGCGACGACGATTCCTGCGACGCCGAGGGCCGGCGTTCCTCTGGTTGGGTATTTAAGCGCATCAACGATCATTTTTCTGCTCGTTCTTGAGCTCCGCTCGTTTTCGGTGGTCGATTCGCTCTTGACGACCGAGTCGTTTCCCATACTCCCGTCTCACGGATTCCCACCGTTCTCCGTGACCTTTGTGTCCATATCGATTCGATACGGACTATTGGAGTAAGTGTGCTGTGATTGCGGGATGGAAGAGGAGTTGCGGAGATTCGACTCGACTCGACGGCTCGAATCCTGTACACGAAGGGGCGTTGTGGTCCACCGTTTTATGCTGATCCGTTGTTACTGGCTCCGCTGAATTTCATATAGCGCTATAGAATATACAATTTTAGATTTTGGCGCGACATATCCTCTCTCGACCATATTCTGCGTATTCGGCCGTTCTGCATACCACTACACTAAAGGACAGTTTAGTGCAGTAGATTTCACCGCCCCGATCCTGTCCCCCGACCGTGGAAACGTGGTGCCCAAAATCGACGCTCGAGAAAAGCACGGTACAGCGCTATCGAACCTTACGGACTGCCAGCGGGCGCCTCAGAAAAGAACTGCGGTGAATTGCTCACCGGTTCGATTTTCACGCGTCGATATACTGGTTTTCCCACTCGCGTCGTGCTTCAATCTCTCGGCGACCACGCCGCGTGGTCGAGTAGAAGTTCGTCCGCTGATCGAGTTCTCCTTTTTCGACTAACCCCTTCTCGACGAGCGTGTCCAGATTCGGATACAATCGTCCGTGATGAATCTCCTTCTCGTAGTACCCCTCGAGTTCGTCTTTGATCGCTAACCCGTGAGGTTCGTCCAGTCCTTCGATTACTAACAGCAGGTCGCGTTGGAATCCAGTGAGGTCGTACATTCATTGAAGTATCTCAACCCAATAATCATAAATTCGTTGTTTTACGATTACGACATGGGTCCGTGACTTCATTTGTTTACTGGGTGAAAGAGACGCTTCGACTGCAGTTTCGGTTTTATAAACAATAAAATAGGAGAGTAATATTCTGAGCAACCTCGCAACGACCGAGTTACTTCGGCCGGAGATAAATCCTTCTAATATGATATATAACTGATTAGTCCGTAGCCAACTCTGTTTCTCTGAGTATCCACACCATCGGTTCCGTTCTACAATTCGCACCACAAGGTTGATGGATTGAATCCGTCCCTGCTTTCCGGAGTGGAACTCCTTCGTTGATAGCAAAACCACTCTTTCGGCATCGTTAAGTACCGATTGGCACATTACTTACATATGATGGTCGAAGCGCGGGATAAGCTAGCCGAAAAAATCGCAGGAGAAATCGCGTTAAGCGAGAACCCCGGTGCGACGCTCCGGAAATGGCGAACGGACTTCGAAATCGCCCAAAACGACCTCGCTGCTGAACTCGACGTCTCCGTCTCGGTGATTTCCGATTACGAAACTGGACGCAGGGAAAATCCCGGAAGCGGAACGATCCGACGCACAGTCAACGCGTTGCTCGATATCGACGAGTACCGAGGCGGGAAACATATCCGTCAACACGCTCGAGCGTTATCAGCCGGTCTGGATAGCGATATTATTCTGGATCTCCACGAGTACCGTGCAAACGTCTCGCTCCAGCAGTGTTACGAAACCATCGAGGCAACGGAATTGGCAGCGGGAAGCCACGATACAGTTGCGGGACACACGGTCGTCGACAGCGTCGAAGCTATTCGACACCTCTCGAGCAGCGAATTCTACAACCTCTACGGACAAAGTACCAACCGTGCGCTGGTGTTTACGAACAACACGTCGGGAAAGGGGGCTCTCATTGCCCTTCGTGTTATCAACCCGACGCCGAATGCCGTCGTCCTTCACGGCGTAAGCGAAGACGAACTGTGGGAGTTCGCACCCGAACTTGCTCGCGGAGAGAACATTTCGCTGGCGGTTACGACGATCGATCTCGATTCGCTCCTCGACCGGCTTCGTGAAGCGTCGTAGGTCGCAGTGACCATCGCTTTCCATGACTCCCATTCGATCGACAACCACCCGATATTCTGCTTTTCTGTCTAACCGGTTTGTGTATCTATAAGATCGTCCCCGAGCAGTTTCGAAGTGTCTAATTGGTAGACTAACCAGTGATATTTTCTGCATTCGAATAATTGATAACTGAAGTCGGCTTCTCAAACAATCTCCATGGGGGTTCTCTTCACTGCCCGTACTAACACCTGTCAATTCCTCTTTTCATATCCACTCCCTCACTATTTATATATGATGAATTTGGCACTTTTGTAGAACGCGTTACACACATATCTGTGTAACGCTCGTTTCGTCGAGATCGTCTTGGCCGTCGCCACTGAGAGGGTTGCTCAAGTCAACAAAAATGATACGGTGGCTTAGATTTCGGTCACGTAGTGATGCGATTCGGGGAGGGGCTGGGCGTCCTCCGGGAGTAAGGCGACGACGAGGCAATCGACGTACTCTTCGAAGTACTCGACGACCGACGCGATTCGATCGGAGTCGATAGCTTCGAGCGAGTCGAGCAACATGAATGGGACCTCCTCGTAAACGTTGTGAACGAGGTAACCGGCGAGTGCGAAGACGAGCCCCGTTACCTCTCGCTCGCTTTCGGAGAGGTGCGAAATCGTGTCTTCGTACGTCGCTCCCTCGTCGGTCGTCCGAACGACGTGAAGGTCGAACGCGGTTTTTGAAACGGTCCGGCGACCGTCCCGAACGCTCGTCTCTCGGCGTTCGATCCAGATTCGATCGATGTTTCCGTACTGGAGCACCGAAAGGATTGACTCCATGTGATCGTTGAACGCATCGATCGCATCCTCCTCGATCCGGTCGACGCGCGTTCGAAGCTCCGTCAGTTCCTCATCGATCTCTGTACGGCGTTTTTCGAGTTCGCCCCGGTCGTCGATCGTCGCCTCGAGTTCCTCGATCCGGTCGGCGACACCGCTTCGATCCGATTCGAGCTCCTCGAGTTCGAGTTCGACGCGGTTGAGTTCACGGTGAGTCTCGAGAACGTCACTGTAGTCGGTGTCTTCGAACGACTCCGCGTCCGCCTCGAGGTCCTCGACGCGCTCGTCTAATTCGCCCAGTTGCGCTTCGAGATCCTCGATTTGGCCCTCGCGCATTTCGATCTCGTCTTCGGTCGACGAGAGTTTCCGTTTGAGTTGGCTTCGTCGCTGAGCGTTTTCTTTGATCTTGGACTTTCGCTCCGAGAGTTCGTCAATCTGGTCTTGCACGTCGTTTCGCTCGGCAAGTGTGTCCTGGTGCAGTGACTGGAGTCGTTCGAGCGTCGATTCGATCCGGTCCCGTTCGACGGTGGATCCGCACGTCCAGCAAACGATTTCGTCCGACTCCTCGACCAACTGGTCGGTTAGTTCCGCCGAATCGTCGTCGGATAACTCCCCGTCGAGATCGATCCCATCGCCCGAGAGCCGGTTCTCGTTGAACTGGATGACGTTTTGTAGCTCGGTTAGTTTCGAATCGAGCGATCGCTTTCGCTCTCGAAGTTCAGAGATACGCCCGTCGAGTCGGTCGGGAGACTCCGTGTTTTCGGCGGTGTGTTCCTCGATGGCTTCCTCGAGTTCGTCTCGTTCACGTTTGAGTTCCTGGAGACTTTCTCGCTCGGTCTCGAGATCGTATTCGACCGATTCGAACTCCTTGCGTGCGCTTCTGAGTTCGGCGAAGGCATCTTCTAACTCCTCTTTTCTCGTCCGGCTTTCGTCGACGTTGATCTCGTGTTCTTCGAGTTCCGTCTCGAGTTCGTCGATTCGGGCACTCACTCGCTCGATTTCCTCTTCGAGCGACACTCGCTCGGATTCGAGTTCGGGAAGCTCGTCTTCGAGTCGCTGGAGTTCGGCGATCTGGTCGTCCAACTCCCGCTTTTCGTCCTCGAGAGACGAAATCTCGGCTTCGATTTCGTCGGTATCGATCGGTCGCATGATGATCTCACGAAGATCATCCCCGCGACCGACGGCTCGTCGGGCCTCGTTGGACTCCAGAAGGAACGCAAAGAGATCTGCGAGTTCAGAGTCCTCGAGGTACGGGTTTCCGTCGAAGGAGACACTGCCGTTCTGCCGATGGAGCGATCGAGTGAATTCGCTATCCTCGAATGTCAACTCGACGCCGCCTTCGTTTGCATCTCCTTTCAGGGATGATTGTTCGCTCCCCAGTGCGGCCATAATCGCCTGGAGAAAGGACGTCCGGTTTGTCGCGTTCCGCCCCGTGAGAACGTTAACACCGGGGTGGAGCGTGACTGAGGTTTCGTCGATCCCACCGATATTTTCCGCAGTAAGATCGATTGTCGATTCGAGTGACTTCGCTGTTGACATTACAGAGAGGTTTGTGTTCCCTGTATAAATAACCACCACCAGCGGAGGATCTTGTTCGTTCGCGATCCCTTTCAGCGCGGGTTGTCACGGTTCGAAGCGCAATTTAGGACGAACAGTCGCAGCCGCCTGAATCGATGAGTTCGCCGACGGTGTAGGTCGTTCCACAGTTTTCACAGACGACTGTTACGGAAACGAGCACGTCATAGTTCTGTTCGGTGAGCAATTCAGCCCGGACTAGCTCTTCTATCGTCGAATCGGTAACGACCTGCGTGCGACTTGCCAGTCGCTGAATCGTTTCTTTCTTCCGTTCCCGCCGCGATTCGTCGTCGTCGTTCTTCGGGAGCTCCGCTTCCCGAACCGTCGTCAAATAGGTGTGAATAGCCTGATGGGTGACGAAGTCGGAGCGAACGTCGTCGATATTTACGCCGGTTCGTTCGAGCGACCGTCGCTTTCGGATCCGCTCTGAGGATGTCGCGTCGTCGTCGGTCAAAATTTCGTACGTGTTTTCGACGTCGCGGCGGGTTGGTGTTCCACCGGCTTCACGAAGGGCTTCCTGGAGGATGGCAATATTAAACTCCGTCGCGAGATCGCGGAGACTCGTCCGGTTCCCACCTTCACCGAGCCATTCGGCTTCGAGTCGGGCACCCCACTCATCGAGATCATAGGTGTCGATCACCCGTTCGACTTTCGTTCGTCGACGACTGTCCGACTCAACTGTCATACGTCTACCATAGCATTCCGGTGATACAAATGTTCCGGATACCGGTTGTTTCCTCAGCGGGACTACCCGATTCTAACTTCACATTCACGCCCTCTCGAGTCGGTTGAGAAACGGGACCGTTTCGACCTCCATGAGCGATCAACCGTTCCAGTTTATGATGTAATCCGGTATTTCTTCAAGTCACGGAACGTCATCGATACCATCTTGATTACACCGATATGTGCGTAATGGGTTCTCCGGCCGTTCGAACTCGATCTGTTGGCACTCGCTCGGTTCCGGCGTCGCTTTTCGTGTGGCGGGAGGCTGAAAGACAGCGTTGAACCGTCCGATCACGACCCGCCATTTTACTATCTACACGCTCGTTGATTGGGTATGGATCTCACGAACGAACAACGACTTATCCGGGATTCCGTCCGGGAGTTCGTCGAATCGGAGGTCACCGACGGCGTTTCGGAGGCAGACGAAACCCAGCGGTTTCCCGAAACCGTCTGGGATGGACTCGCAGAACTCGATCTCACCGGGCTCACCGTTCCCGAGGAGTACGGCGGAATCGATGTGGATCAGCTCACGTATAGCATCGTCAACGAGGAACTCGCAGCGGGACACCTCGCGGTAGCGACGGCCCTTTCCGTTCACTGTTTGGCGACCTCCTGCATTCGAAAATTCGGCTCGGACGCACACAAAAAGCGATGGCTCTCGGAGATGGCCGCCGGCCGTCCCGTCGGCGCGTTCGCGTTATCCGAACCCCACGCCGGCTCGAATCCGGCCGCACTGTCGACTGCGGCCCGTCTCGAGGAAAGCACCAGCGGAGACCGGGATGAGGAGTACGTCATCAACGGAAAGAAACAGTGGATCACGAACGGAGAACGGAGCGGCGTTATTATTCTGTTCGCTAAAACGGACCCTGCCGACCCCGCGACTGTCACCCAGTTTCTCGTTCCCAAGGACGTAGAGGGGTTGGAAGTCGGAAAGAAAGAGGACAAACTCGGGCTCAGAGCGAGCGATACGACGACGCTTCTGTTCGACGACGTTCGGATTCCGGCGGAGAATCGGCTCACCCCCGTCGGAGAGGGGCTCAAAGCGGCCTTCTCGATTCTCACGGGCGGTCGAATCGCCATCGCGAGTCAGGCGGTCGGCGTCGCACGGGCGGCCCTTGCGGACGCGGTCGAGTACGCGAACGAGCGCGAACAGTTCGACGAACCCATCATCGAGCACCAGGCGATCGGACAGAAACTTGCGGATATGCAGACCAACGTGCAGGCCGCCCGATTGCTCACTCGAGACGCCGCGCGCAAGAACGAGGACGGCGTCGATTCGATGGCCGCGAGCATGGCGAAGTACTTCGCGAGCGAGACGGCGGTCGACGTCGCCAACGAGGCGATTCAGGTCCACGGCGGATACGGATACACGAAGGACTTCGACGTCGAACGGTACTACCGTGATGCCAAGATCACGACAATTTACGAGGGCACCTCGGAGATCCAAAAGAAGATAATCGCGAGAAATTTGAAGGACTAATACCTTCTTTGGAACAGTTCTGAAATTCCTCGTGCTTCGAGCGGATCGGTTTGGCAAACTGTAAGCGAACGAGAACAAGAGTTTAGGATATCGACACCATCATTGACGACCATGTACGACTCGGACGACCTCGAGACGGTTCGCAATCACCGCAAGCGCTGGGAGGAGGGTGCCCTCGAGCAGTCACTCGAGGGCGGTGAGCGAAAGGATCGATTCGCGACCGTGTCGAACCACGAGGTCGATCGTCTGTATACGCCCGAGGACGTTGCCGACATGGAGTACGAGTCGGATCTCGGCTTTCCGGGCGAACCGCCCTACACGCGCGGCCCCTATCCGACGATGTACCGCGGTCGGACGTGGACGATGCGACAATTCGCCGGATTCGGGACCGCTGAGGAGACAAACGAGCGGTTTCGATACCTGATCGACCAGGGTCAAACCGGGTTGTCGGTCGCGTTCGATATGCCGACGCTGATGGGAATCGATTCCGACGATCCGATGAGCGAGGGCGAGGTCGGGAAGGAAGGCGTTGCGGTCGACACGCTGGCTGACTTCGAAATTCTCTTCGAAGGGATCGATATCGACGAGATATCCACCTCGTTTACGATCAACCCCTCGGCTGCCGTGATATATGCGATGTACGTCGCGCTCGCCGACCGGCAGGGCGTTCCCCGCTCGGAACTCCGCGGGACCCTCCAGAACGATATGTTCAAGGAGTTTATCGCCCAGAAAGAGTGGGTGATTCCGCCCGAGCCGTCGCTTTCGATCGTCACAGATACGATCGAGTTCGCTGTCGACGAAACGCCGAAGTTCCACCCGGTCTCGATTTCGGGCTATCACATTCGAGAAGCGGGCTCGACGGCGGCCCAGGAGGCGGCGTTCACGCTGGCCGACGGCTTCGCGTACGTCGAGGACTGTCTCGAGCGGGGGTTGGATGTCGATGAGTTCGCGCCCCTCCTTTCGTTTTTCTTCAACTCGCACAACTCGATCTTCGAGGAGGTCGCGAAGTTTCGCGCGTCGCGTCGCCTCTACGCCCGCGTGATGGAGGACTGGTACGACGCCGAGAGGGCGGAATCGAAACGCCTGAAGTTTCACACGCAGACCGCGGGACAGTCGTTGACGGCCCAGCAGCCGCTGAACAATATCGTCCGAGTGACGATTCAGGCGCTCGCGGGCGTTCTGGGCGGAACCCAATCGCTACACACCAACAGCTTCGACGAGGCGCTCGCCTTGCCGAGCGAGGATGCGGTTCGCGTCGCGCTTCGGACACAACAGATTATCGCCGAGGAGTCCGGTGCCGCGGACATCGTCGATCCCATGGGCGGGAGCTTCGCGATCGAAGCGCTAACGAACGAAATGGAGTCAGAAATCATGGCCTATCTCGAGGAGATCAGAGAAATTGGCGACGGATCGGTCCGGGACGGCATTCTTCAGGGGATCGAAGAGGGCTATTTCCACCGCGAGATACAGGAATCGAGCTACGACTACCAACAGCGCGTCGAACGCGGCGAGGAGGTCGTCGTCGGCGTCAACGAGTACACGATTGAGGAGGATACCTCTCCGGAAATCCTCCACGTCGACGAGACGACCCGCGAGAACCAACTCGAGCGACTCGAGCGCGTAAAAGACGAGCGAGACGACGGCGAGGTCGAGGCGGCGCTCGAGGAACTGTCGCGGTGTATAGAGGCAGACGAAAACGTCATGCCGCCGATCGTCGATGCCGTGAAGGTCTACACGACGATGGGCGAGATCATGCAGGTCTTCGAGGAGACGTACGGCTCGTATCAGGAGACCGTGAGTCTCGCCTGAGACAGTCAATCTTCGGGTGCGGTGTGAAATTGCGTTCCGTTCGTCGCCGGTTTCACCAGAACTATTCCGCGCGTACACAACTAGTCTGCGTATGGACGCCGTCAAAGTCACGGAACACGGTGGAATCGAGGGACTCGAGTACGGTACGGTTCCGGATCCGGAACCAGCGCCGGACGAGGTACTGGTCGACATAAAAGCCGGCGCGCTGAATCATCTCGATATCTGGGTGCGCCGCGGGCTTCCCGGGCTCGACCTCGACCTGCCACACGTTTCGGGCAGCGACGCGGCGGGTCTCGTCGAGTCGGTCGGTGAAGACGTCACCCAGTACGAGAGCGGGGATCGAGTCGCCCTCTCCGCGGGGGTCTCCTGTGGCGAGTGTGAGTTCTGTCGCGACGGCGAGGCCTCGCTCTGTGAGACCTTTCACATTATCGGCGAACACGTCACGGGCGTTCACGGTGAATACGCCGCGATTCCGGCGGAAAACCTGATTCGAGTGCCGGATCACGTCGACTGGGAGACGGCGGGGTCGGCGACGCTGGTCTTCCAGACGGCCTGGCGGATGCTGATCGAACGCGCCGAATTGAAGGCGGGCGAGACGGTGCTGGTCCTCGGTGCGAGCGGCGGCGTCGGTCATGCGGCATTACAGATCGCCGACTACGCCGGCGCGAGAATCTACGCGACCGGAAGCAGTGCGGAGAAGTTAGAGTACGCACGCGAACACGGTGCAGATCACGTGTGCAATTACGAGGAGGAGAACTTCGCCGACTGGATTCACGACGAGACCGACGGCCGCGGCGTCGACGTCGTCGTCGAACACGTCGGCGAACCGACCTGGCGTGACTCGATCAAGAGCCTCGCCAAGGGCGGCCGGCTCGTCACTTGTGGCGGCACTGCGGGTGGCGCTCCCGAGACGGACATCAATCGCATTTTCTGGAATCAACTGAACATCCTGGGTTCGACGATGGCGACGCCCGGCGAGGTCGACGACGTAATGGAACTCGTCTGGGACGGAACGTTCGAACCGGCTATCCGAGACGTGTTACCGATGAGCGACGCCGCTCGAGCACACGAAATGCTTCAGGATCGTGAAGGGTTCGGCAAGGTCGTCGTCAAACCGGATAGCGAATTGGACTGAGTCACTCTGGTTCGATCCCGCTTCGGGACCGATATAGCACACCGTTTTGTGGCCGATGACGTCGTTTCCTGATTATATGAGAAATATGATAGTTTTTCGAACAACTCTTGCCAAATATACAACTCATATCCGATATCCCAACGAGTGATACACCAACGAATTATATTCGCCGTGAACGGCCGCCACTCGAACAAGGGATCGGGCACGCTCGCAGTTATTCTACCACCTGCTCAATACGGGGGCTTCAGCTCCGTCGAGACGTACTCGGCGAGTTCCTCTACCGATTCCAGGATATCCCGTTCGTGATCCTCGAGCTGTCGGTACTCCTCGTTCGCTTCGAACTCGTGGAAGCTCGTCTTTGCGACGCGAACGTCTTCGAATAGCGACGGGCAGTCATCGATTCCGATGCCCGTCGCCGGGAGTTCGGCTGACACGTCGGCGACATTGTTAGCATACTCGCCCGTCCCGTCGGACTCGAGGCCAGTAGGAACCGTTCCGAGCACGTCCACCTCGATCGAATCGAGCGTCTCTTCGATCGTTTCGAATTCGCTCTCGAGCGTCTCGACTTGTGCGCCCGCTTCGAACGGAATCAGGACATTTGGGGCGGCGTACACGCCGTTGTAGGTGCACTGATTGATTCCTGTTCCAGAATCGACCAGGATAATATCGTATTGGTAGAATACTTTGGAATCAGAGAGAACTCGGTGGAGCTGTTCCGTTTTCGGGTACTCGTAGCCGATCCGCGGTGCGGACTGTTCCGAGAGGACGGCGTTTTGTTCGAGGATGGAATCGAGTTCCGCGAGATAGTCGTGGGTCGGTACGATGTCGACGCCTGACTCTGCTGGTCGAATGAGTTCGTCGAACGGCTCGGTATCCTCTTCGAGCAAGTGAGAGACGATATTTTCCTCGTATCTGTCTTGTGTCTCGAGGCCGAAGTACTCCGTCAGACCGCCGCCCGGCGGTGTGAAATCGACGACGAGAACCCGATCACCTCGCTCGGCCTGGGCTCGAGCGAGGCTCGCGGTGATGGCAGTGGTTTGAGGCCCCCGTTCGCTGGACCAGACGGAATACGTGTGCATGTACGGGGATAGATGGCCCGGTGCTCAAAAACGCTGTCCAATCGAAATCGGAGTCGCTGACAACTAGTTCCGCCCGAAAGTGTTATGAAATTGGAAATAACAGTCTTAGTAAAGTATGCCCTCCCGAAGAAATATACTTCGTACTACTTTCGGAGCCGTTCCAGTAGGACTTTCCGGCTGTACCGATCGCCTTTCTGTCGGCGAAGATGATACAGGTTTCCCGTCGAAATGGCAAACAGCCCTCCACTCGCCCAGATTCGGTACGAACGCCGACGAAGAGCCGCTCGTCGTCGTTCCCGGCCGAGATACTCGCAATCTCGCCCTGGTCGGTATCGACCCGGAAACTGGAGATCACGAGTGGGAAATCGACGGTACCGGAACTGATTCTCACGAACTCTCCGATTTCACCTCGCTGAATCACGAGGTTTCGCTCCCGCTTGTTACTGATGGGGTTGTCTACACCGTGACCGACCAGCGATATTGTTGTGCACTCGACGCGGTAACTGGCTCTCTCGAGTGGGCGACCAACGATTGGCTGTCACCGACTGAATCTCGAGCGGACAGTCCGTCGATCGTTCCGGTCCCGATGGCGGACCTCATCTGTCTCGTCGTTTCGGTTGTCAGCGACGATGAGGAGGTCGCCTCGAAAGCTGTTGGTCTCGAGCGAACCGCCGGTGACGTACGATTCACGTCCGAATTAGCCCACGCCCACGTGGACCCCCCGGTAGCAACTGCGGGGTCGCTTATCGTTGTCCGTGATGACGGAATCCTCGAGGCGATCGACACTGAAGGCGAGCACCGGTGGAGCGAACCAGTCGAAGCTCTCGTCGGCCTCGAGGCGGGAACCGATACCGTCTACGTCAGTGCAGGCGGCAATACGCTGTCTGCCATCGATTCGGCCGATGGATCGATCCGTTGGGAAGCCGACTTCGGGGAGGTGACGACTGCACCGTCGCTGGTCGGCGACATGGTCATTGTCGGTACCGAAGGACATCTCGAGGCGGTCGACCGACCCGACGGCGAGCGTCTGTGGAGTACCCCGCTCGAAAGCGTGCCGACGAGTGTGTCAGCTGGTGCTGATCGGATCCTCGTCCTCGGCGGCGTCGAACCACTTCAGGGGCCGTCAGTAGCCCATTTCGACGATCCACCAACAGTCTCGCTCTACGAGACAGAGACGGGTACACTAGTGGGCAATGACGAGTACGGGGCGGACGATGCGAGACCGGTCGACATTTCGACGGTCGGCGATCGGTTCTTCCTCTCGGACGGGACGTTTCTCTCGCGTCTCGAGGTCGAATCGCTGTAGCAGTTCGTGTGTCTGTCCTCGTCCCTCGCAATCTCGCGTTACCACGGGATCTCGCCAATACGATCGGATCACAGGTCGATCCGTCACTCCGACAGCGGCGGAATAGATTCTTGTCTCATAGGGTGGTTGTCCCTGTGTACCGGTTTGTCGCCAGAGCGGGGTGGCGAATGGCCGGAAATGACTGACAACCGACCCTATCAGATGGTCACTTCGGAATCAGTGTTCGATTCGATAATCGAAACTCGAGATTCCGACCGCTCGAGGGTCCGCGTTGTTCGACGAAACGACTGATCGAGAATCGCGCCTCCCTCTGAAGCGGTTTATTCCGAACCAGCGTGTATTTCCGCCGGGCCGAACGCTTTAACCCAGGAACCTCGTATTCTCGTATACGAATGGACCGGAGTAGCCAGTCGCCGATGTTGTACGCGCTTTTGGGGGTCGCGTTGCTCGTTACAGTCCTCGTTCACCTCTCGGTGCTTCCGAGATATTACCCCGGTGATCTCTTCATGACCGCGCTCACGCTGGTTGTCGGCTGGCTCACGTTTGTGATCGTCTGGTACCTCACCGGCCGAATCTACTCGACGCCCGGAGAGTTACCGACGATGCGGTCCGCAGATATCGGCTTGGGTCTCTTTCTTGTCTCTCTGCTGATCGCGCTCTTTATGGATTCGATGGGATTCACTCCCGAAACTGTTCTCGAGGCCTTCGTCCTCCCCGCGATCGGTATTTATGTCGGTCTCGCATTGCTCGGCTGGTCGATCGGTCGTCGAACGAAAGCGATCAACCGAATTTCGAGCTGACTCCGCCGTTACTGTTCGGATCCCGAATTGGCGACGAAAACGGGGATGTCACCGAATCGAATGACGTGGTCGGTGACGCTCCCGACCGCCATTCGGTGTACCCCGCCCCGGCCGCGGGTTCCCATGACGATCACGTCGGCATCGACTTCGTCGGCCGCCTCGAGTATCTGTTTTCCCGGCGATCCCGTCCGGACTGCAGTCATCACTTCGATATCGTGCTCCTGTGCTTTCTCAGCGATTTCCTCGACGTACTCCGTGGCTCTTCCGCTCATTGCGTCTTCGGCGCTCGAGGCGTCACCCGGTAATCGAATGTCCCCGAGCGGTCCAGCGTCGGCCACGGAAACGATGTGTACGCGGGCAGAGTGGGTTTGTGCGAGTTCGAGTCCCTTTTGTGCGGCAGCCCTGGCGTATTCGCTGCCGTCAGTCGGGATCAAGATTGTATCGAACATACGCACTCTCGACGCTCCAGATACGTCAACGTAGCCCCGAACGGTCTCCGAGTTGCGTTCTTAGTCCGCTCCTTGCTTACGTCGAGTCGGCAAGCTGATCCGAGGATATCCCACCTCATTCACTCCCGTCTCGAGTTCGCAGCTATCGTTCCACAGTCGTGACTATCATTTCGAATTTACGAGCGATATCCGATATACTCTCCATTCGGGCGTGATTTGTGCAGGTGGCAAACGTACCGTAGGCTGGCCCTATAGTCGACTCGAGAATCACCGACGTCGCTCGTGGCATTGTTCCATCGTTTGCAAGCATTATCCACTTCGGTACCCCAGTTGACACCTCGACTATGGTAGTCGCCTCAGCAATCGTCTTCGTCGTGAGCCTCCTGATCGGTGCAGCCGGAATATACGTCGGTGCTCGCGTTATCGTCGGTGCCGGCGATTACGATCACGCGATCGTCACAGCGCTGATCGGTGCGATAATCTGGAGCGTTGTCGGCTTTCTGGTCGGCTGGATTCCGTTACTGGGGCCATTGTTGGCTCTTCTCGCGTACATCGCGGTCATCAATTTCCGGTATCCGGGTGAGTGGACCGCCGCTGCGATGATCGGTCTTCTCGCCTGGTTGACGGTCCTGATCGTGCTGTATGCGCTTGCCGCGGTCGGTGTCACCGGATTCGATGCCGTCGGCGTTCCTGGATTCTAGCGCCGCCGGTCGCGCTCGCTTCGGACCTGCTGAATCCCGTAGATACGCTTCTATCATACGGACTGCTGTAAGTCATTGCCAGTACAACCGCGACCGCCCTGCGGTTGCAACGGTTGACTCGCTTCGCTCCTCCACCGAGGCTCGTCTCACACGGTTCGACTCACCACCGGTAAATCGTTACAGCAGACCGTATCAGTCATCAGCAGGCGCTTTATCGGGGCGGTAGCTTCGACTGATCGCCTTCCACTTGCCGGTCGAGAACCGGTAGTAGTTGATCACCGCGGGTGTAAGCGCCTCCGCGAAGAAGGTGAGATAGAGCCCGGTAAGTCCCAGTGCGGGTATCGTTCCGCCTGAAATCGTCAGCTCGAGGACCGGAGTCGGACCGATATCCGGGATCGACACGGCCGTCGCGCCGAGATACGCGACGGGGATCGAGAGCCCGAACATCCCGAGCAATTGGCTGTAGAACGGCCATCGCGTGTCGCCGCTTCCGTTGAGCGCTCCCGCGGCCGCCGTGTACACTCCCTTGAAGACGATCGCCCCGCAAGCCGCCCGTATGAGCCCAACTGCCGTCGGTATCGATAGCTCCGCCGGATCGTTGGTAAACGCCAGCGCGATCGGTTCCGCGAAGACGAAGACGATCGCTCCGGCGATCAGATAGACCGCCGTCGAAAAGTAGACGATCTCCCTGCCGTAGCGCTCGGCGGTGTACTCGTCGCCGGTCCCGAGGTTCTGGCCGACGAGACTCGAGGCGGCGAGGCCGAAGCCCCAGCCGGGCGTGTTCATCAGGCCCCAGATCCGGCGGGCGATGACGTAGGCGGCGACGGTATCCTGTCCGAAGATATCGACGATGGCGAGCATCGGAAACTCGGCGATCGTCCAGACGAGCTTCGATCCGAGCACGGGGAGTCCGATCGTCGTCAGGTCCCAGATCGTTTCCCCGTCGAGGTAGCTTCCGACGGGACTGATGCTGACGTCGAACGGCTCGAGGCCCGGAAGCCGTCCCGTGATCAGTCCGACGCCAAACGTGCCGGTCACGACGACGTTCGCGATGACGGTCCCCAGCGCGGCACCGACGACGCCCATCCCGAGGCCGAAGATAAGGACGGCGTTGAGGACGATGTTCGCGACCGCGCCGCCCGCTCGGACGACCATCGGGGTCCACGAGTCGTCCATCCCGACGAACGTGCGACTGCCGATCAGGTTCAGCCCCGCGAAGGGGATTCCCAGCGCAACGACTCGCAGGTACTCGGCTCCGTATTCGATAGCCTCCTCGTTGTTACTGATCAGCGAGATGAGTTCGACGGGGTAGGCCCAGAACACGGCCGCAACCGGTACCGTGACCGCGAGGACGCAGACGACGCTCGAGCGGACCGCCTGCCCCATCTGATCGAAGCGGTCAGCTCCGTACCGCTGTGAGACCAGTGCGATCGTTCCGCCCGCGACGCCGCCGCCGAGGGCGAAGGCAAGCCCCCAGTAGGGGGCAGCGAACCCGACTCCGGCGATGGCACCCGAACCGACGGCGACGCCGACCATCGCGACGTCGACGGCGTTTTTCGACATTCGTGCGAGCCCGGTGACGATTCGGGGCCACGCGAGATCGGTTGTCCGGCGCGCTCGCTCGCGGTCTATCAAACCGAGGCGGGCGAGCGCGAGTCCGATCCAGAGGATGAGTTGTCGGAACGGGTTCGGAATTCGTCGTGCCAACGGAATCGGTACCGGCTAGACGACCCCCCGGAAAAGACGTTCCCGACGCGGCAGGGAAAACCGGTTCCGGTTCGACACCACACCTCACAGTGAATTAATCCCAATCACTGTGCTCAACCGTACTCACTTCTCGAATGACTCGGGCAAAAATTCAATCTGCGTGTCTTCGATCCCGATGGAGATAATACCCGTCCCCTCTGTCATACCGCGATGATTCCCGATTCTTGAACAGCATGATCGCCGGTTTCGTGTGGCGACAGTTTGCGTTCTTCCGCGAGGACGATAGCAGTCTCTTCGTCCATACTCTGCCCTTCGAGAGCCCGAGTAGAGCCAGTCAGCTTCCATACCGTGGGTGTTCCGTTATCAGGGATTTCGCGGAGTTGCTGTTGATTCAAATATCCTGAAAGCAGGAGAATTATCCCCGAAGCGGTCGATGAGAAAAGGCATCGACTTTCTCAACTCGAGCCCGGATTCCCCGACTCTTCGATCCGCCGTTCGTACTTCTCAATCGACTCCTCGAGCGCGGCGGTCGCGTCGACATCGAGCGACGCACAGACCGCGAGCAGCGAAAACATCGCGTCGCCGAGTTCGTCTCTCGGAACCTGGGCCCGTTCGGGTTTCGAACCGTACTCGGTCGACGCGTTGATCGCTCCCGCGATTTCGCCCACTTCCGCGGACAGATCCAGAACGTGATTTTCGGGCGGGCTCTCGAGGTCGTGCTCCTCGAGAAAGGCGTTCACCGTGGTCTGGCAGTTGTCGTCCATCACGTTTTTCGTATAAAGAGGGAGTAAATAACGGTTTGGCAAGCGGCTACGAGCGTCCGGATTCTCATCCGTTCGCTATCAGGCTGGCCCTTATTGTACTCCTCCTCGAAGGACTGGCTATGAACGCCGACGAACGCGTCCTCGTCGCCCTCGACGGCTCCGAGCAGTCCGAACGTGGTCTCGAGTACGCTCTCGAACGGTTTCCCGAAGCCACCATCCTCTGTTTCCACGCGATCGACCCGTTCGATCCGAACCCCGAGGATATCGATGACCAACCGTTGACCGACGAATGGCTCGAGACCGAACAGCGACGCGCATCGGAACTGTTCGACCGGGCACTCGAGGGTCACGACGTTGCAAACCCTATCGAACGGGAAACGTCAGTTGGTTCCCCCGCGGAATCGATCGTCGCGTGTGCGGAGGAATCCGACGCTGATCACGTGGTTATCGGTAGCTACGGCCGCGGCGGAGCGTCACAGCTTCACCTCGGAAGCGTCGCCGAAATCGTTGTTCGCCGTGCCCTGGTTCCGGTGACCGTCATCAGGTAGCCCGAACGCGACCGCCGGTTGGATACGGTTGGAGCTGGCGGGTGATTAGGGTCCCGTCGCACGTCACCGAAATCGGCTCACGCTTTGTGCGAGTTCGAGTCCCTTTTTCTAGGACTGGCGCACGTCACCAAACCGGCTCACGTTCTAGGACTGGTACACATTCCGAGGTCGACCACACCTGAGGCTGGGCAAACAGTGGATGCAGCGGACGGCGGAGGAAGCGGGGAGACTTTTCTTCGTTAGCAACTCAGGCCGTGCGTATCCGGGTCGACGACTGCGCCGGTCTCCTCGACGTGAACCTGCCCCGTCGAGTCGATTCGAATGAAGTAGTTTTTATATGTGAACTCGAGCGTCGGCTGTACTCGGTCCGAGGATACCGAGTCGTAAAGCGAGTCGAGAGCGTCCGTGTCGATTACGTCGTAAATCGGCGGGGAGAGCTCGGTCGATGGCACGCCCTCACGATCTGCGACTTTCTCGACCACTCGGAGGCTCATCAGTTCCTTGCGTGTCATATAATTCGCTGCCACGTTGGGTTATATAAATATCGGTGATCCTTCGATGACGCTCGTCAGCTATGCGTCTGACGTTGTTGTGGGTAAATAGATTTGCATGCTGCAACTCGATCCTATTCTCCAGAATCGATATCGAGGTGTCCGAGCTGTTCCTGGAGACAGGCCCCGAGATCCGGGTTTATTACCACCTCATCGCCGAGCCCCGGCGTCGCGGGCTCCTCGGTGGTGAAGAGTTCGACGGACGCGAGGACGGTGTTGTCAGGATCGAGTCCGAACTCCGCTACGGCGTCGATACGGCGTTCTCCGTCGACACCGCCGACCGGTTCGCTAATCGTCCCAACCTGGCCGTCACCGGGGTCGAAGGTGATGTTCAAAATAACATCCGTATAATCACCGACGACACGGACCCGCTGGCAGTCGAGATACTCGATCGTTTCATCTTTCGGAGGCCCTTTCGGCGGTTTATCTTCACCCAAAACCGAAACCGTTCGCGCCCAAGCTGTGGACTGTTCACCGTCGACCCGTCTCCCGGCGGCGACGACGCCGCCGTCGTGTCCTCGAGAGAGGGAACTGACGACACTCGACTGATCGGCCTGGAAGTCAGTCCGATCGAGCGTTCCGACCCAGCCGTTCCCGTTCCGAGCGCCCCCGGCGACGACGCCCGACGGCGTCAGTTGTGCACAGAACAGCGGCGTGTCTTCCAGCGTTTCGAGCCACTGCTGGGTTCCATCGTCCGTGTACGCCGCCACGAATCCATCACCCGTTCCTTCCGGATCGCGGAGCGCCGAGCGTCCGAATCGATCGACCGCGCCGCTCACGCCAACAACCAGAAAGTCGTAATTTTCCACATCGCTTTGTACGACATCGTAGACGATCGTGGGTTCGTCTTCCTCGAGAGCGAAGCGGTCGTCCCACCGCTCGTTCAGATCGTCGTCGATACCGAGTACCCACCCCCGGGGCGGCGCTTCTGAATCCGGTTCGTACGAGCCGGCGACGACGTAGCCGTCCGGTGCCGGCGCGATAGCGTTGAACACGTCGGACCTGCTCGTGGTCTCGAGGTCGCGCTCTGTCGCCGGATATCTGGTGAACCCTGCGACTGATCCGTCCCCTTCGAGTTCGACGAGCCAGCCTGCGCTCCCGAGCATGATACCCGGCGATTCTGCCCCACAGCAGAGAAAGCCGTCTTCGGTTTCGATGCCATCTCGCAGATAGCTAAACGCGGAGGCGTCCTCCAGTTCGCCGAGTGACTGCTCGCTTTGGACGGCTCCGTCTTCGTCCACATCGTAGATGCGAGTGACGTACACCGCGGCCCCGTCGAAATACGTCCAGCCGACCAGCAGGAATCCGTCGCCGGTTTCGAGTGGAAGCGTTAGCCAATCTTCGGGAATCGGCCCCGTCGGCGGCTCCATCTCTCGAGCCTCCTGTTGGGGGGCCGATCGGTATGTCTCCTCCCACTCCAGTTCTCCGGTTTGGGCGAGTTTGGTCGCCAGTCCCTGCGTTCCGAACTCGTCCGGAACGTCGCTCCCGCCGACCAGCAGGTAGCCGTCGTCGACTCGCAGGGAATTTTCGTACAGACTACTCGGCGCGGTGAGATATTTCCATCCCGATACAGGTGCGTCCGCAGTCTCTTTCGCTGGGTCGCGAGCCATCGCCGATCCGGTTATCGACGAAAGAATTGCTGCGGACGCTGTCGCCGTGAGAAATCGTCGCCGGTTGAACCCTACCATATGACCCCTCTCCGTCAGGCGGCGTATCAATCATTTTTTAGAAACTGATGACCGTCATTTGTAGCAACTACCTACTCGAATTGAGTGTTGAAAATCCGTGTCTGTCCGGGAAAATCGAGTGACAGTCGCTGTGGTATCTCCCTTTCGCTGTCAACGGCTTCCCTAGCGAGAATAGCGGTCCCCTACATGTCAGCTACCGCTCCTCTAACCCGGTTGATCGCGGTGGGACTTTCAGCCGGAGTGGTCGGGTTCGGTGTCGACGGCCGATGAATGACCGTCCAAGGAGTCGAAGGATACGGCTTTGCTCCGATCGCTGTTTTCCGGCTCGAGTTCTGCCTGCACCTTATCGGTGAGGAGATCAACCGCAACCCGATTAGCTCCCTCCGGAATGATGATATCGGCGTCGGATTTCGTCGGTTCGACGAACTGCTCGTGCATCGGTTTAACCGTCCCTAGATACTGATCGATAACCCCCTCGAGTTCCCGTTCGCGTTCGATTACGTCCCGTTGAATCCGACGGAGGATTCGAACGTCCGCATCGGTCATCACGTACACCCGAAGATCCAGCATGTCGAGGATCTCTTCGTCGTATAACGCGAGGATTCCCTCGAGGATGAGGATATCCGTCGGCTCGACGGTAGTTGTCTCCGCCTTCCGGTTGTGGACCTCGAAATCGTACTGTGGCATTTCGACCGCTTGCCCCATCGAGAGCGAATCGAGGTGGCTTCGCAGGAGTTCCCACTCGAACGCCGACGGATGGTCGTAGTTGACCGATTTTCGTTCTTCGTACTCGAGGTGAGAGAGATCCTTGTAGTAGTTGTCGAGTGGAATGCGCGTGACGGCCTCGCCGACCGAATCGGCGATTTCCCGGGACACCGTCGTCTTGCCGGCCCCGGTGCCGCCGGCGATGGCGATGACGAACGAGGGAATACTCATCGACCAATCCTTACTGCCTATCGTAAAGAAGGTCGTGAAATCCGGCCGACGAAATTGTTAGCTATTGCGAACGAATACAGTGACGGAGAACGGTTACGCCTCGCTCGAGCTATCGTACATCGAGTCGAACGCTCGTTCGCCGCGGATCAGTTCGTCGACGCCGTCGGTAAGAGTCACCGAGCCGAACACGGTGGCCCGATAGTACGTGTACAGTCCGTCCTGATCCCGCTCGGTCCGCTGTCGTTTCTCGATGAGTCCAACGTCGACCAGCTCGTTCAAGTGATAGTGGAGGGTGCTGTCGTCAACGTCAAGGGCCTCCTTGAGTTACTTGGGGCTCATGTCGCCGCCGTGGACGAGCCGATAGCAAATCTCGTATCTGGTTCGATGACCGACAGCGGCGTGCATCTGGACGTACTCCTCAAGGGTGAGGACGCTTTGTTCGGGGAGGAGGTCCTCCGGGTCCTCCGGGGTCTTCTCCTCGGTTGGCCGTTTGCTGTCGGTCGACATCTTGTGTTGTCCTACGACTACCAATCATTTAGATTTTGTCAAGCCGAAGAATACTGAGAACTCACTTTTTTATAAGATAGTGAGTCATGAGTAGGTATGACCACAGAAATTACGCGCGATTTTATCCGCGATCAACTTGGAAACGTGAAATACGATCGGTTCCTTCTTTATCTGATGGGCCCGTATAAATCGTTCAACCTCAACTACGTATTGAGCGAAACGGAACGTGAACGGATCGACATCGACGACCTGCCCGGTCCGCTGCGTCAGCTTTTTCGGAGCAAAGACGAGATCGACGAGGCCAAAGCGCTCTTGCGACGGGTACAAGGATCGTTACGGACGGATCCAGGTGTGAACGCCTTCTTGGCTTTGGATCTCGGGGTTGATACGACGGAGGTCGATGCCGCAACGCAAAGCATAGCGTATACTTGATGCAGTAATGCAACGGCGTTCGTTCTCCCCTTTCTCGGCCACAACTTCGGCGTCGGAGAAGAAGCAGGGAGCATTCTCGAGGCGCTTTCGGAGACGCATGGCGATCGACTTGTCTTCGCTCACGAAAATGACGTAACCAGTGCGATGATCCGGTCAGCGCAAGTGCGGTGGGATTTGCGGATTGTAACGTACGAAACGGAGGACGAACTTGTCACCAAACTTCGACAATTTGCGGGAGGAATTATGCACCGCGAGCGGCGCGGCGAGATTTCTCGTCTTGATGACTAACCTTCGTCTTCTACGCCTACTATCTTCGAATACGTGAGCCGTTTGGGATACTCGTTCACTGCGTACACCCCCGTTGATTACTCAGCTATGCAAATTTATGAGGATAGACAAGAATACTGGCAGGTATGTCCGCTCCTCAGCATTCGTTGACCCTTTCAGATACGACGCTTGATTGAAGAGTATACGCCCGACGGCACGTTCGGACGAAGCGTGTTTTCCCTCTTTAGCGGTTCCGTAGCCGGATACTTACTGTTCGTCTCGCTCGGATTTCTGGTCGCTCCAGCCCTGCTGTCGTTTTTGATCGTTCCGCTGGCGGGAATTGTTGGGTTCGGTCTCGCTGCGCTGACCGTTCTCACGTTCTGGCCGGTCTATTTGTCGGTAATCGGGCGGATCGACTCTCCCACTGACTATTCGGAGGAACTTCGCGACCGATCGAGTCAGCCCTTTCGCGATTTTCGCGACCAACCAAGCCAATCCAGAACGGACCGTCTCAAACGACAGTATCAGGAAGGCACCATCTCGGAGGACAAACTCGAGCGGGAACTCGAGCATGCCTTCGAGAACTCGGATCTCACAGGGTCAACCGGGGAGTGGAGGCTGTCGTCCCGCGACAGCCACCTGGAGCGAAAAAGAAACGGAACGGAGTTCGTGATCGCCGAAGGACGATTACGCCGATTCGACCGGTGGTGCTGCGGCGGGCCGATCAGACTCTCTGATACTGCCGGCTGTAACTATGTGAAGATTCTCGCACCCCCGGGGCGGCGAGAATCTTGAACGACTTACAGCCGGCAGTATGAGTCGCGCGGACGTTTCTAATCTAATAGAAGACCCGAATTAGTATTTATCACGTTCCTTCCTTTACCTGACTTGCCGTCCCTCGAGCAGTCAGTAGGAGCGCTGATCGCTCGAGCCGTCAGCAGACTGTGACGAGTGATGTATCACGGGAACCCGGGTGCTCCGGTCAATGCGGGTAGTAATTCGCCTCAATTACCGGTCGGTTATTTCATCACGTAATAGTGGTATTGGGTGTGGAATGTCGACTCCAAAAGCGTTTGTGCAGTACGAGTCCCATTCATTGTTAATTGGTAACAATTAACGCCCTTCGGGAAGTAGACGACATGACGGCTGATTCCAATGACCTTGGCAACGGTCCCGCGGTACGACGGTGATCGGATCGCCTCTCGGAAGGGCCACGCGGTCGTAATTGGCGCGAGCATGGCTGGGTTGTTCACAACGCGCGTCCTCGCGGATGCGTTCGACGAGGTTACGGTGATCGAACGCGATCAGCTCACGGCCGAGATCGAAACGCGACCCGGAGTTCCACAGGGAAAACACGTACACGTGCTTTTAGAAGGCGGCCGGGCGACTATAGAGGACTTGTTTCCGGGATTTTGTGACGAGTTATTGGATGCCGGTGGCGTGATTGCAAATGGGGAGGAGTTCCAAGTCTTCGTCCAGGGTGACACCCTCGTGACTACGGACCGCCAATCGTTGCACCTCTCCACGCGCGCCCTCTACGAACACCTGGTCCGCCGACACGTCGACTCGTTCGACAACGTTTCCCTGCGATCACCCTGTCGGTTCGTCGACTACGTCGCTAACGAAGACGCAACGGCAGTCGAAGGGGTGGTGATTCGAAATAAACACTCCGAGCGGGAGATTCTCGCGGCCGATCTCGTCGTCGATGCCATTGGCCGGACGAGTCGAACGCCCGCGTGGCTCAAGAAGCGCGGATACGATCCGCCGCCCCTCGAGGAGGTTACCATCGACATCGGGTACGCCTCGACGTTCATCGAGCGCCCTGCGGACGACCACCTCGGGATCTCTATGGAAGCCGAGGCACCTCGTACTCGCGGCGCGTTCGTCTTTCCGGTCGAAGGTGATCGATGGCTACTCAACCTACACGGGGTACACGGCGACTATCCGCTGACGGACCCCGAGGGCTTCAGGGAGTTCTCGACGAGCCTGCCGACCACGACGGTAACGGACCTCTTGGACGAGCACCCGATGACGGACGAGAACATCGCCTTCTATCCCTTCCGGTCGAACCGCCGGTACCGGTACGAAGCTCTCGAGCGGTTTCCCGAGGGGCTGATCGTTATCGGCGATGCAATCGCCAGCTTCAATCCGGTCAACGGACAGGGAATGTCGGTCGCCGCGTTGGAGGCATTGGCACTCCATCACGTCCTTGCGAGGGGCGGACGCGACGGGATGGCACACCGCTTTTTCGAGGCCGCTTCGGATGTCGTCGATATCGCGTGGGACCTGACGATCGGAGCCGATCTCGAGTTTCCACAAACCGAGGGATCGCTTCCTCGACGAACGGCCATCTTCGACTGGTATTTGAACCGTCTGACCCGCCGTGCCCACACCGACGTTTGGTTATCGAATCGCATGTGGACCGTCTTCATGCTCGAGCAACCGCCGTCGGTGTTGTTTCGCCCTCGAGTCATCTGGCGCGAGCTCGGGCCCGCTCGTCGTCGCAGGCGCGAGAAATCGTCACAAGGTGAGCCGCCTCGTGATCGCCCTCCCTGACGAAATGCAGCTCAATCCCCGTGTAGATGTGAACCAATCGATACGAAGACGTTTATTTGATGCCACTAGACCAACAGTTATGGTTGTGATTAAGCGACTGTTCAGAGAACCTGATGGTCGCCGTACGGGGGCAGTATGGATCGCTATAGGTCTCTTCTTCCTCGGACTATACGGTTACTACAGTATTGTTAACCCTGGTGGACCATCTTCGGCACTACACTTCGGCGTACTGTGGATACTGATAGGGATTCCAGAACTTCTCCCGAAAGAGCGTGAACAGATCGCTGGGGGACTTCGAATTATCGGGTTGGTATTCGCGGTCGCTTTGATGGTCTTCTATCTCTCTCGACTCTCTTTCTTCCCATAAATTGGATTGTCGTCATCCGGTTTGATGACGCGATCGCCGGGCGTGAACGGATTGTTTGCGTGCTCGAGATTCGTGTGTGTGTCGGTGTAGAACTTGATATCCTGACCGTATAGTAGGAACGAGCTTCGAGGGATGGATTTTGTGCCAGTTTCCGGGTCCGTCACCGACCAGAATGTAGCACAATAATTTTGCACATCCTGCAATAACATGTCTATCATGCAATAACAAACGCGTGTCCTCCTCGATTACCCCTTTCCCGATGATCGAGTCTTCCGATATCAGACGATACAGGATATCCTTCATCATCTCGTTAACACCCCGTTCGAAGAATTCACGCAGAAGGAGTTGGCCACGATCACTGGGGCGGATGTCTCATCAGTCTCTCTATCTGTCAATCTTCTCGAGCAACTTGGTGTCCTCACTATTAGCGGGGGGAAACCCGCAGAAATCACAATGGATCAGGACCACCTCACCGGCTCTAATCCGCTCCTTACGATTCCCCAACAGGAGTTCCGAAAGCCGGTCAAGGCATTCCTCAATGAACTTACCGACGACATCGAACCCACTCCCTCGAGACACCAACTGTCTTCAGTACACCCCTCGCTACCGAGGGGAAGAGTCTGTCTTTGCCGTCAGAAAACCACTAACCCGATTTGAACGTCTCTGGCGTAGATTGAAATGGTCTATTGGAACAATTTCAACCTATAGTAGGTTATTTGATCATCTATAAACTCAAACACTCGAAGAGATAACAACCAAAGTAGATAAATAGTATACGAACGTTCACTACTGTGTCGAATGAGTTGCCCCCAATGAGTACGAAACACACCACCACGCAGACGATTTGTCCAACCGCTCGAGACGGATTCCTCGACGATGCCGCCAGATGGGAAGCGACAAAGCTGGATATTTGCGAGTTCATCGAACGCACAGTGACGAACGCTGGCGCGGAGGGAGTCGTCGTCCCGATGAGCGGCGGCATCGACTCGACGCTCACCACGGCGCTGGCAGTCGAAGCCCTCGGAAACGATCGCGTTCTCGGCTTGGGACTACCGGCTTCGAAAACGGATAGCCGAAACGCGGCGGAGGCTCGGACCATCGCTGAGGGACTCGGTATCGAGTTCCGCGAAATGCAGCTACAGTCCATAGTCGCCGCGTTCGAGGAGGCGATGGCATCGATGGCCCCCGACGAAAACGATGTTTCGGCGCTCGGAAACGTGGTTGCCCGCTCGAGAATGATCTGTGCCTACTACGTCGCGAACACGCAATCTCGCCTCGTCTGTGGGACGGCGAATCGATCAGAACTCCTGCTCGGCTACTTTACGAAATACGGCGACGGTGGCGCGGACCTCTACCCGCTGGGGGATCTGTACAAGTCGGACGTCCGGTTGCTCTCACAACACATCGGACTTCCACGACGGATCATTACGAAAGATCCCACCGCAGGGTTACTGGCGGGTCAAACCGACGAGGATGATCTCGGCGCGACCTACGATGTAATCGATCCGTTTTTGCGCCGACTGGCCGAGGCCGATCACAACGCGTGTGTCGAAGAAGTCGCCGACGGGCTCGCTATCGACTTCGAGACCGCCGAGCAGATCGCCTCGATGTACGCCGATTCCGTCCACAAACGAACCCTTCCCCCGAAGCCGGGTCTCGAAACTGCCGGTGAAATGCGCTCTTCGAGTCCGGAGCACGCTGGGTCACTCGTGAACTGATACTGTCGACATCGACACTGGGTTCTCCTCCACCAGCCTCGAGTTCGCCTCGGTTACCGTCCCCTCATTGCTATCGCTCACCTTCCCTTGTCAGCAAGGGCAGTGCGGGTTTCTTGTTCAGAACTGACTGCAAAACCCGCGTTCAGTACACTGGACGAACTGATCTTCGACACACGAAAGAACGTTATCACTGACTCGAGATTTCTGTCAGTGTAGGTTCAAAGAATCGTGCTGTATTTAGGACTCATATTTAGCGTTCTGTAATTCCTTCAAACCGAAGGACTGATCGAAAACAAAGGAGACCAACGTGAGCTACAAGATGCTTGGTCCCGAACCAGAGGATATGGCCCCATCGCATGTGCTCGTTCCGTTAGATGGCTCGCCATTAGCCGACGATGCTCTCTCTCATGCACTCGAAGTCTTTGACTGTCGTATCACTGTCTTGAATATCGTGACGCCACTTGACGCAACCATGAGTGAAGGCAACATTCTGGAGGCGGATGAGGCGCGGCTCGATGAAGCATATGACCGAGCTGACCAGTTGATCGAACGGTCCCGCCATCAGGCTTCGGCCATGAACCGCACGGTCGAATCGGCGGTCGAGACAGGGGAGCCAGCGGAAATGATTCTCGAGTATATCGATGCTTCTGATGTGGATCACGTGGTGATAGGCGGTCACGGAGGCCCCAAAAGCAGCGCTCTTCGCCGTCTGCTCGGGACCGTGGCTACCGCTGTGGTCGGTAAATCACCTGTGCCGGTGACGGTCGTCAGGTAATTCCCACGAACGGGTCGCCGCCTTACTCAATACCCAAAAGAGTCGAGAATAGCTGGTAGAGTCCAAAGCCGATCACAATAGAGCTCGTCAGCGTGAGCACCCAGAAGGTGATTGTTACGGCGATTTTCCGCCGGGAGACGCCTGCAGTGCCCGCAGCTAAGCCGCCACCGATCACACCCGAAATGATGATGTTGTTGAACGAAATTGGAATGCCGAGTGTGATTGCCGTTTGGGCGATGACAAACCCGGGAACGAGCGCCGCGATCGAGCGGCGCACGCCTAACTGGGCGTACTCTCGAGAGGTCGCCTGTAACAGCCGCGGAGCGCCCATCCATGCCCCGATAAGGATACCTGTCGCGCCAATGGCCAACAACGCGGTTCCGGGTAGCCCGAGTTCGATGCCGTACAGTTCCTCCAGCGGTCCGGTTGCGAGTCCGACCTGGCTGCCGCCACTACTAAACGCAACAATTCCACCGAGACCGAGGAGGAACGTCCGGATTCCTTGCTCGGCCGACACGTGTACTTTTCGCCGAATGTATTGAAAGGCGATTCCGGCGAATCCGATAGTGATGGCAATAACTGACAAGTCGATTCCGAGAAGGGTTGGGCTTCCCAGCATGTGTGAGACAAGTTCTGCGACTGACCCCTGCGGACGCTCGGGATTGGGGATCACTCCGAGTCGAATGTGGGCAAGGATTCCCGCGACGATGGCTGCTAACAGGGGGACGCTGACGGTTTCAGGGATATCATCTCTGCGAAGGAGCGTCGCTGTAAGAAAGGCCATCCCACCCGATGTCGGCGGGACAAGTAGCCAGAAAATCCCAAGTTGCTGATAGGTGTCGAATGCCGGGTCTCCACCGAGAGAAAGGCCAACGCCGACCATCGCGCCAGTCGTCGCAAACGCCGCTGGAACCGGGTAGCCTGTGTAGACGCCGAATGCCATGAACGATGCGGCGACCAGCAACCCTGTTGTTGCAGCGAGTGGCGTGATCGTCGTCTCGAGAATCAGGTTTTCGCCGACTGTTTCAGAAATACTCCCCCCTTGGGTGACCGCACCTGCTGCGGCGAGGATCCCAATTAGGAAGGCGGCCTGCATCGTCGAGATAGCATTGGCACCGATCGCTGGTGCGAACGGGGGTGAGTTGCTGTTCGCCCCGAGTGACCACGCCATAAACAGACAAGCCACCGTTGCAAGCCCGACGAGGCCCCAGAACGTCAGCGTCACGGACATTTCCAAAACTGTGTGAGTCGTCCGACCCGCGACTTACCAACGACACCAGTTGAACGTACAAGAAGTATTGTCTTGCCAGTTCGCGGGATGATCGCCTGTGTGATTGTCCTGACGAGTTGTCGCTGATCTGCGTTCTGTCGTCTTCCTCTGAAGAGGAGCATATCGTGGTCCGAGGTGAGGTACCTCCAGTCTTATTTCGATTGTCTGTCCGTTACTGACAAATTACCGGTCATACATTTTCCAGCCGTTCTACAAACGCCTAGATCCTGGGTTGTCATGAGTATGTGTGCCGAGCAAAATCAATTTGGCCCTTGCCACTCAAGCAGTGATAGTTCGGCAGGTCACTATGGTGTTCGAATAAAGTTGTTCAGCCGCTTCTGGCCGTTTCGAGCGCCGCTGGTGTCGGTAAGGACGAATTTCTGTTGGATGGAACGAGTCGCGAACCGACCGAGCGGTCGCCGCGCGACGGCAGACCGGTACGATCCACTGTGCAGAGCCGGCCTGTCTCGAGAATGAACGTTGTGGTTGTGCGTTGTCGACTCTCGTGTCCGACTGACTGTCGTGTCCCACGACAGGTGCGCTAGGACTTTATCTAAATTGACAGCGTGCAAACACTGGTATGACGCTTAGGACTACAGTGTCGACTTGTTTCTCAGGAGGTCGATCGTAAATGTGTACCCGACTCGTGTATCTCGGCCCGGAAGGCCGGACGCTCACGGCCCGTTCCATGGACTGGAAGGTAGATATCGGGACCAATATCTGGGCGCTCCCTCGCGGTATCGATCGCAACGGTCAGGTCGGTCCGGCTTCGATTGAGTGGACGGCCGAGTACGGAAGCGTCGTCGCCACCGCCTACGACATCGCGACTACCGACGGCATGAACGAATCCGGTCTGGTGGCCAACCTGCTGTGGCTCCCCGAGTCGGAGTATCCGGACTGGGACGGCGACGAACCCGCCGTCTCGATCTCGCTGTGGGCGCAGTACATGCTCGACAATTTTGCCACGGTATCCGAGGCCGTCGAGGCAGTTCGCGACGAAAACTTCGTGGTCGTCTCCCAGAACGTCCCGGGAGAGGATCGGCTGGCGGCGCTTCACCTTTCCCTCTCGGATGCAACGGGAGACAGCGCGATCATGGAGTACGTCGACGGCGAGTTGGTTATCCATCACGACCGCGATTACCAGGTCATGACGAACTCGCCGACGTACGACAAGCAGCGTGCGCTGGCCGAGTACTGGGAGCAGATCGGCGGCACGATCATGCTTCCGGGAACGAACCGCCCGGCCGACCGATTCGTTCGGGCGCGCTTCTACACGGATGCGATCCCCAAAGTCGAGGACCGCCGCGACGCGACCGCTAACGTGTTCAGCGTGATCCGGAACGTCTCGGTGCCCCACGGCATTACCACGCCGGACGAGCCACACATTTCGTCGACGCGCTGGCGGACGGTTGCGGACCACAAGGACGGCGTCTACTACTTCGAGTCGGCGCTTGCCCCCAACGTGTTCTGGGTCGAACTCGACAACGTCGACTTCTCAGCCGGTTCCGACGTCCGGACTCTCCAGTTGGGGCCGGACCAGTCCGAGGTTTTCTCGAGCGACGCGTCCGATCAACTCTCCGACGCCGAGCCCTTTTCGTTTCTCGGGTTGCAGGCCGCGTAGCACCGCGTCCACGGTCGATCATTTCGATCGCGGCAGTTCCTCGACTCTCGACCCACCGATGGGACTCACTCGTGTTCGACCCACGCACCGGCGTCGTCGCCGTAGGTGCGTTCTTCGTCCTGTCCGGAGTTGAGCACGCTGTCAAGGACGCCGGTCGAGAGCGCGCTTTCGGGATCGAACGCGTCGGAGGTGAGGTAGGATTCGAGGCTGTGGCGGAACTGTCGGACCGCAGGATCGTCCCTGGAGAGGTCCAGCGTACAGACGGCGAGCTTTCCGTCGCCCACCGCGGTTTCGAAGTAGACGCCGAGCTTGTGGTTTCGGTAGATCGTATCGATTATCTGGACGAGCGGTTCGAACTCGGCGGGTGCGTCGTCGAGAACGATCGGGCGCGAACGCCGCAGCAGGGACCACCATTGCCAGTTGGTGTACTCCTCGGTGGGGAAGGCGTCGAACAGCGGGTGATCCGCATCCGTCGTCATTCCGAGGGTACCCGGCTTCCCGTTTCGCTTGAAAACCTCGTAGTTCCAGAAGTCCGGCTGGAACGACCCTTCGAGAGCGTATCGAAGCGCGCTCGGTTCCGGAAGCAAGAGGATCGTCTCGCCGTCCGTCAGTCGCTCCCGCGTCTCCTCGTCGAACCGACGGGAAACGCCAAACTCGTCCGCCTCGCTGGCAGACTCGAACTCTTCGGGGTAGACCCAGATTGGATAGGACGTTCGCAGATCGACGGCAGAGCCGTCCTCGACATCCCTGCCGGCAACCTCGAGGGTTACCTCGAGTCGAGCGGGTGCGGAGACGTCGTCTAACGGGGCGTCGATCGTTCCGAGGGTTGCCAGATCACCCTGTGGGACCTCAGCGTGGCTCGAGTCCCCAGTCGCGAGTTCCGACCCGTCAGAACCGGTTATCGACCAGGCCGTGGTCGCATCCGCTATCGTCCCGGGCCCGTAGTTGGCGAGCGCCGCTTCGGCGGTGAAGTCGTCGCCGGTCGTGAAGGTGTACCGGTCGAACGAGAGGAGCGGAACGCGTGCGTCACAAAAGCGCCGCCATTCGTGGGGCTCGATCAGTCCTTTCGACTCCATGAACGAGTCGAGAATTCCGACCATGGCGGTCCCCTGACCCGGAAAGTCGTCGAGGCCGAGAAGTTGGAACCCGCCGAAACCGGCCGTCCGGAACGCGGCCTCGATATCTTCGCGGTAGCAGGTAATCGAGAGTTCTCCGGAAGCGTTCTGGAAGTTCTTGTCCGAGCCTTCCATGTAGCGATCGGCGAGCGAGCGTTCGAACCGCTCGAGGCTACGGGCCTGGAGTACCCCGCGATACTTGCGCGTCTCGTCGTAGTTTGGATGGATCTGGTACTGGCCGATTTCGTGACCGACGACGGGGAGGTCGTAGGGCTCGAGTTTCTTCTCGTAGTCGACAGTCGTCGACGGCGGGGAGTCGTTGATGTGCCCGGTTCCGCGGATGGGTGTTCGGTCGACATCCCAGTGGCTTGCTTCGGGATCCTCGGGAACGTTGGCGGTGATAAAGAAGTCGTCGGCCGCTCCGGGGTGTGGCGAGGTGAGAAAGTTGTTGGCCCCGTAGGCGTACAGTCGTCGGCCGTCGATCGCTCGACAGTGGCGGACGAGTTCGTCCATCCGTTCTTCGTTGCCCTTGTTTTCGTTTCCGAGGGTGAAACAGACGAACGAGGGGTGGTTACCGTAGGCGTCGAGAATGCGCTCTGCTTCCCGCTTGAAGTACTCGTACCCCTCGTCGTCGACGAACGAGGTGCCGAAGTTCCACTGTGAACACTCCGGTTGCAGGTAGATCCCGACTCGGTCGGCCGCTTCGAAGGCCGCCTTTGGCGGACACCAACTGTGAAAGCGGTAGTGGTTGATGCCGTAGTCTTTTGCGGTCTCCATGTGCTCGACCCATTCGGCGGTCGTCGTCGGTGGGTACGCGGTGTCGGGAAAGACACAACAGTCGGTCCGCCCGCGGAGAAAGACGGTCGTTCCGTTGATCGAAAACTGCGTGCCGTCGGCTTCGAACTCGCGGAGGCCGAACGTCGTCTCGAACTCGTCGACGAAGGTGTTCTCTCCGTCTGTTTCCTCGAGAGAGACGGTCAACTCGTAGACGGCAGGGGAGAACTCGTCCCACGTGAGCGCATCGGGTCCGAGATCGTAGGTAAACTCGACGGTCGTTCGATCCGGGTTCGTTCCGTCATCGGGGGCGATCGAGACGGCGCACGCGCCCGTCTCTGAAACGTGAACCTCATCGGTATTCACGCTCCGAGCGGCGGCCGTGAGCGTCCCGTCAAGAACGCTCGTCGTGGCGTTGGTTAGGGCGACCTCAAGGTCGACCGAGTTGTCGCTCGGATCTGGATCGGTTCGGATGTCCTCGATTCGGACCCGCGGCGTCGCTTCCAATCGGAGGTCCCCGACGACGCCGTTCCAGTTCGTCTGCGTGTGTTCGGTGCTCGCGTGTGACCGACGTATCCCCGGACGGTCCATCGACTCGTCCGTGTTATCCACTCGAAGGACGATTTCGTGCTCTCCCGGTTCAACTGCCCCGGTGAGATCGTAGACGTGAGGGGTGCTCAAACACGTTCGTGACCCGATTTGCTCCCCGTCGACCCAGAGCTCGGTCGGTCGGGTCCGCTCGAGTAGTAGCCTCACGCGCTGGTTCGCCCAGGAATCGGGAACGGAGACGGTTCGTCGGTACCACGCCGGCCCCTCGTACTGATGAGTACGCTGGAGATGATCTCGTGGCCGATCTTCGATTTCCGTTCCGTAGCCGTATTCGTCCGTCGTCCCAGGGAGAAACACCGTCCCGTCGATTTCGTCGTCGGACAGGGCTTCGATACCGCCCTCGCGTTCGGGGTCGAGCCGAAGATCCCACGGTCCCGACAATGAGAGTGTTTGCACGATCTTCTCTTTTCGGAAGGGTGTATATAGGCGCTACTGTCCCGGTCAGTATGAGACGAGGGAGCTGGCACCATCGCTTGTGGGGCCCCTCGATTTCGATCCGGGTCGGCTCGCGGACTGATCGTTCGAGGGCGACGCTCGAGCGAGCCGGCGTTCGTCGAGGCGAGTGCTCCGTCATGCGATCGTTGACACGAGTGCGTTCGCGGTAGCAACTGAGACGCTTCACCGATGTCGACCGACAGTCGAAGTCGCCACGCTTGTCCATAGCGCCCCAATGGGCCGGGAGAAGGAAGTTCGTTCTTATTTAACTAAACTGTTAAATAAGAGCGCGACATCTATTCAACCGGATGGTTGAACGAACGCGGAACGATTCTGATCTCGACCCCGACCCCGATCTCGACGCAATCTTCGGGGCGCTGGCCCACCCCACACGACGAGCGCTCATCGAGCAACTGGCCGGCGGTCCCGAGAGCGTCGGTGAGCTAGCGGAACCCCACGAGATGTCCCTGGCGGCGGTATCGAAGCACTTGCAGGTACTGGAGGATGCGGACCTCATCGACGTCGAGAAGGACGGCCGCGTGCGCCGATGTCACCTGGACGCCGCGCCGCTTTCCAACGCCTTCGGCTGGCTGACTCGGTACCGCGTGTTCTGGGAGGATCGGTTCGACGCGCTCGCAGACCATCTGGAGACAGAAAGCCAATGACAGAAACCGAACCGGTCGACGAGGCGGCAGACGAATCCGACGACTTCGAACCGAGCGAGTACGACCTGACCATCGAGCGAACGTTCGACGCGCCGCGCGAACGAGTCTGGGAGGCGTGGACCGATCCCGAACAGGTGGCACAGTGGTGGGGTCCGAAGGGATTTACGGTCCCTCGTTGCGAGACGGACGTACGACCGGGTGGCTCCTTCAGCATCGACATGGAAGCCCCAGACGGCACGATCTATCCGGACGAGGGAATCTTCCACGAGGTGAAAGAACCAGAACGACTCGTCGCCACCAGTCGTGCCTTCGAGGACGACGACGGCGATTTCCAGCTCGAGGTTCGCCAGACCGTGACGTTCGCCGACCGTGACGGCAGGACCGAACTCACGCTGGAGGCGGAAGTCCGGACGGCGACACCCGAAGTAGCCGATGCGCTCGACGGGATGGAACTGGGCTGGAGCCAGAGCTTCGATAAGCTCGAGACGTACGTCGGTCGATCGGCGGGTGATGCGGAGTGATAGCCGTGAGTGCGAGCATATCGATGTTGCTGGACGGATACGTCGCCGGACCCCACGACAGTCCCGACAATCCGCTCGGCGACGACGGTGGCCGCCTTCACGAGTAGATATACGACCTGGAGAGCTGGCGTGAGCGACACGGTCTCGACGGCGGGAAGACGAACGGAGACGACGAAATAATCGAGGAGTTAACCGAAAACGTCGGCGCGGTCGTGATGGGTCGGCGAATGTTCATTGACATCCTCGCCCTTCAGGGCGGGGAGGATGTCAAGGAACCGCTTCGCGTCAGAAGTCCCAGGAAGCGACTGTTCACCAAACCGATCCCACTCGAGACGATCCGCTTGCAGGGATCGCCCTTTCGTTCGGATCTGTTCCGAGCGACGATTCAAATCCGACCGGCGGACGCGTTCATGGACGCTTGCACCCCTCGAGGAACTCGCGAATTCGTGCGGTGACGTCCGCTCGACCGTCCGTGGAGAAAATGTGTCTCTCATCCGGAAGCGTCTCGAGGCGTGACAGCGAGCGAATGCGCTCGCGCGCTCGAGGCGCGATCGCTTCGGGCGGAAAGAAGGGGTCCTCCTCGCCCAGATAGAGCGCGACGGGCGCGGTGAAGTCCTCGAGCTCCGCCGCAGTACTGTTGGGCAGCTTGCGTTCCAGTTCGACGTATCGGAGCGAGGCCGCGATAGTCGCCCGCGAGAGGTCGTCCGAATCGGCGTCGGTGACGAGCGCGGCGACGACTCGGTCGAGCACCCACTCCCGCGGGAGGTACCGGTACAGGACGCTCTGGACTCCGATCCGGAGTAACGATCTGACGGGTCCGGTCCCGAAACCGGCCGGGACCACCAGCGCCGCGCTGTCGATGCGATCCGGAGAGAACGCCGCCGTCCGGACGATGATCCCCGCGCCGTAGGACGTGCCGATCATCGGTGCGGACTCGACGTCGAAAGCGTCCATCACGTCGACGACCCATTTCCCGTACTCGGCACCGCTCGGATCGAGGCGCGTCTCCGCGCTCTTTCCGGGGTGTCCGACGGTGTCGGGCGCGACCAGGCGATACTCGTCCGCGAGGGCGGTGTACCAGGCGAGTGTCATCGGATTCGTCGCGTTCCCGCCGTGGAACACGAAGATCGGCTGCGCGCCTTCCGGTCCCGCGAGCAGGACGTGCGTCGGCCCGTAGCGCGTTTCGACGATTCGCTCGTCTACGTCCACCTCGAGGCGATCGACGGCCGTATCGTAGCACCGCTCGAGAGCCCGCCGTCCCGCCGCCGACCGGTAGATGGACATGGATGTGGGTTATTTGCCCACCCACTCATACCCGTCGGCGCGATCTCGAACCTATCAGCTTTGACCCACGTCTCAACCACTCGCTCCAATCCGTCGCGAAACATGGGATACCGTGGCGTCCAGTCGAAGACCGTGCGGAACCGGTCGTTCGTCGTCTCCACCGGATGCGAGAGCAGGCGGACGATTCACCCGTTACTACGTACGTATTATACGATTCCAACGTTTTCGGTACTCGAGAATAGCTCGGTCGTATCCGGGCTTTCACAATCGTTTGGAACTGCGCTACGTTTCATCTAGCATCGCCAGATACTCCCAAAATCTCATTCGTGGCGAGCTCTTTTGAGCCGCTCTGGTGCCGTATCGAATACGAGTTTAGCCGGTACGAAGCGTTCCGACCACGAATATCGCTTCACAATCTATTAAAACAATATTCCCATATTTAGTACGCATACCGTCGGTGATATTGGCGAACTAGTGAACGAACCGTCGATGGCCTGTCGACGAATGTCGGTTCGACGCCGGCGTCGGTTCCGACGCTCGTCCGGAGGTATCGATGCGTACGACATCGAAATTCGCCCCCGATCTATCGGCGGTTGCTCGGTGAAACAAGAGCGGACTGTCGAACATCTCTCAACCGTCGCCGAAGCCCGGTGAGCAGGATGAGCTCCGCGACGAACTCGGAAAGCGACGAGGGATGGGACACTCGGACTCTGCACCAACCATCCCAACAATTGCCGGGTTGTTCCCTAAAACGGAGCTTTCTCGGAGTACATCCCGAATAATGAACTCTCGGTAGTACGACTGGACGCGTCCGATGGGAACGGTACCTAAAACCCGTAATCGTTTCTCTAACAGATCACTTCCGTGACCACCTCTTTGACCCGTGAGGTGAGTTGGTGACGGTGATCGGTGACAGTCCTGATCAACTCAGCAAAGAAATGAGAACTTATTTTTGATGAATGCTGTCCTTTGCAGTCCCTTGTCTTGGTCGATTAATCTATCGCGACTCGGCGTCCGACCGCTCGAGGTCGTCGGTCATATTCGTAAGGAGGCGTTCGAGTTCGCTCCGACGAATGCTGGTCCCGAGCCAGTTCTTTATGAACGAGAACGTGCCACCAAACGTGAACTCGGACCTGACCGTGACTCGAGTCCGGTCATCGCCCTCGACCGTGATTTCCGTACGCATTTCCTCGAACGGTCCGGTCTCTCCGACCTGCGTGTAACGATAGCCGTCGTCAAGTTCGGTAAATTCGAGCACTAATTGAAGGGTGTCTCCGGTGACAGTCAGTACCGTCTTCGAATTCGATTCGTCGACCGATTGGATCGCGTAGGTGTTGGCATATTCGACGATCGACGTCGGAGAGAGTTCTCGTTCGACGGTTTCGAGAGGAGCATCGAGTTCAGTCGAGAGTTCAACCGTTTTCATTGAGTGCGGATTTGATTGCCACTGTAATATATCTGGCACTCGGTGGATGTGAACGCGTTTTTCACTGTACCTTGTTTGTCTATGTCCTACGTATGATCCGATTTTACGAATTCGGTGACGAATCGACCCCCAAACTCGAGGAAACCGATAGAATGGTGCCCGCTACTCGAGAGGCGTTCGCTGCGGTCGAATCGGCATCATCGTACAAGGGGGTTCGGTAACGCTCTGGCCGGAAACGAGTCTGGCGGCGATGATAGAGGCCCCAAAGACACGGGAACGGGGGATATCTTCGGGAGGAATCAGAAAAGCGGTGATCGATGGAGATTGAGACGAGGCGATGATCGGGGCGAAGTGGTGATCGATGGAGATTGAGACGAGGCGATGATCGGGGCGAAGTGGTGATCGATGGAGATTGAGACGAGGCGATGACCGAGACGGAATGGTGATCGGACCGGAAATTCGAACCCGGTCACGTTTCGTTCGAACTGAGTAACATTCGCCTCTCCTCGTTGTCCGTTTGAAACGTCGTTTCGAGTATCGTGTTTGTGCGGGATGCGTTCGCCCCACCATAATTTTATTATCTTTTGTTATGTATGGGTGTGTGGGATGATTACAATTGCCATTAGAGGGACGAGTTTACCAGGGTCGCATACTAGTAGAGTCACAACCGAGTCGATACGAGACAGTGGACGGGTGACGGTCAGATGGTGGTAGATGTAATCGCTGCATCGTTACCGCTCATGATCGTTGCCGTGCTCATTGTCGGATTTTTGTGGCCGGCGACGCGAGCAATGCCGATCGCCTGGCTAGCGGCGCTTATCATCGGGTACGTCATGTGGAACAATCCGCCGGAGTATCTCGCCGCGGCGTCGATAGTGGGGGTGATGACCGCCCTCGAAATCCTCTGGATCGTCTTCGGCGCGCTCGTCCTGCTTTATACGTTGATGCAGGTCGGTGCGTTCGATCGGATCAACAGGGGGTTTACCGCAATTTCGGACGACAGGCGCGTTCAGATCGTTCTCCTCGGCTTTCTACTCGCGACGTTCATCGAAGGGGCTGCGGGCTTCGGGACGCCGGCAGCAGTCGTCGCTCCGCTGTTGCTCGCTCTCGGATTCCCCGCGCTCGCAGCCGTGCTCGCGGCGCTAATCGGCCACATCATCGCCGTAACCTACGGTGCAGTCGGGACGCCCATCATCGTCGGAATTCAAGATCCGCTCGCGAGCGTCTCTTTCACCCGGGAGGCGATTCAATCGGAGGGGATGTCCGTTTCCGAATACTCGGTCGAAGTCGCCGCGTGGGCCGCAACCTACCACGCGCTGGTCGGGTTCGTCATGCCGCTTTTCGCGGTGGCGATGGTCGTCTACTTCTTTAGCCCGAAAGGAGAGCGATCGATCAAGCCAGCCCTGTCGGTTTGGCCGCTGTGTTTGTTCGCCGGCGTCGCCTTCACGGTCCCCTATTGGCTGTCGGCGTGGTTCCTCACGGCGGAGTTCCCCTCGTTGATCGGCGCGATGGTCGGCGCGGCTATCGTCGTTCCGACGCTTAGAGCGGGATACTTCCTCCCCGAGGACGAATGGGACTTCCCGCCTCGAGCAGAGTGGCCGGATCACTGGGTCGGAACGATCGAGCCGGGGTCAAACGGCAGCGAGGCTGCGGAAGCTGCACAGGCATCCAGCGGCGGTCGATCGATGTCGTTGTTCAAGGCCTGGTCACCGTACGTCTTTCTCGTCCTGTTGCTCGTCGTTACCCGTGTGATCGAACCGATTTCGGAGTTTCTCACCAGTTCGCTGTTCGTCCTCGAGTGGACGGACATCCTGGGAACGCCCCATGAAGCCGGTATCGAATGGGGATTCGCACCGGGGATGTGGTTGCTCGCGAGCGCGATCATCGCGATCCCGCTGTTCAGGATGAACGGGACCGAAGTGAAAAACGCGTGGCGCGAGGCCGGGGAGAAGATCGTTTCTCCGCTGATCGCGCTCGTGTTCGTCATCGCGATGGTCCAGGTCATGCTCCTCTCCGGTGAGGCACCGAACGCTCCGGATGTCGGGAGCATGATCGAAGTGCTCGCCGTCGCAACCGCGAACGTGTTCGGACCGGTCTATCCGGCTATTGCGCCGCTGATCGGCGCGCTCGCCGCGGCGATGACGGGATCGAACACGGCGTCGAACATCACGTTCGGCGCGTTCCAGTTCGAAGCCGCGTCGGAACTCGGATTGCCGACGCAGATCATCGTCGGTGCGCAGGCGGTCGGCGGCGCGATCGGTAACCTCGTCGCGATCCACAACATAATCGCGGCCCTCGCGACCGTCGGCCTCGTCGGCGAGGAAGGGCGCATCATGCGACTGAACCTGATCCCGCTGGCGTATTACGCCGTGTTCGTCGGCTTCTGGGTGATGCTCTTCGTCTACGTCATGCCCGACGTGTTCCCGGAGGTGTTCGACGTCTTCTAGTCGACACGCCCCGTCTCGAGCGAATGGCCGAGTTTCAACTCCTCTTTCGGAAACGACTGGTGGATTGTTCCGGGGCGGTGCTGTCGGCGGATAGAGCCCGATAACACGGGCTAAGACGACGGAAGTAGCTCGTTGACTTTCTCGATCGGATGCGGCGGGGTCTCGGCTGCTTCTCGGTCGCCGATCTGGCTTCGACACGATCCGCCGGGTGCCACGGGGGTCCCGTCGCTCGAGTCGAGTTTCTCGAAGAGTCGTTCGCCGATCGCCTTCGAGAGATCGTAGTGTTCGGCCTCGTAGCCGAACGAGCCGGCCATTCCACAGCAGGTCGAGTCGATCGGATCGACAGCGTAACCGGATCGACGCAGAACGCCGACGGCGTGGTGATCCCGGCCGGTCGCTTTCTGGTGACAGTGTCCGTGGTAGGCGAGCGTTTCGTCCGTCTCCTCGAGCGGTAACGCCTCAGTGAGGCGGTATGTGTCCATGTACTCGGCGATGCCGTACGAGTGCGAAGCGACCGTCTCCGCTTTCTGGGTGGTCACTAAATCGAGATACTCGTCCTGGAACGCCACGGCGTCGGACGGTTCGAGGGTGACGATCTCGTAGCCGTCGTCGATGTACTCGCCGAACCGCTCGATGTTCGATCGCGCCCGCTCCTCGGCGGCGTCTAGCAGCCCGACCGAATACGCCGCTCGACCGCTCGGCCCGAGGTCGTCCGGGATTTCGACGTGAACATTCGCGGATTCCAACACGCGGACGGCGGCTTTTCCCGGAACGGGGTAGTTGTAGTTCGTGTACGTGTCGGGAAACAGTATCACCTTCCGATCGGCCTCGTCCGGATCGACTCGAGAGCCGCGAGCCTCGAACCAATCCTGCAGTGATTCTCGCTCGAACGGGGGGAGTTTCCGTTCCGCGGAGATTCCGGCCACTTTCTCCATCACGAGGCGAGCTCCCGGCAGGCGTTGGCCGACGTTGGACAGGGGCGCGAGCGCGCTGCCGACTCTCGAGAGCGTGTCGATGTTCGCAAACAGCCGCTCGCGCAGACTGACTCCCTGCCGTTCGTGGTACTGGTGTTTCGTTTCGGCCTTGAGCTTCGCCAGATCGACGCCGGTCGGGCAGTCGCTCTTACAGCCCTTACAACCGACACAGAGGTCGAGGACCTCCTCCTGAAAGCGCTTTGAGTACATCTCCTCTTCGGGAATCTCGCCTGAGATGGCCGCTCGAAGCATGTTAGCGCGACCGCGCGTCGTCGCGATTTCGTCTTTCATCCCCCGGTAGGTCGGGCACATCACGTCGTCGGTTTGTCGACAGGTTCCACAGCCGTTACAGAGTTCGACCAGTTGCGCGAACCCGCCCTCCTCGGAGAAGTCGAGTTTTGTCTGGGGTTCGATAGCGGTGTATCCCTCGCCGTACCGGAGGTTCTCCCGCATGTCCGTCGGGTCTTCGTCTGTGTAGACGACCTTCCCGGGATTCATCCGCCACTCCGGATCGAAAACCGATTTGAGCGCTTGAAACGCGTCCCAGAGCTCCTCGCCGTACATCTTGGGGTTGAACGCGGTGCGGGCGAGTCCGTCGCCGTGTTCCCCGGAGAACGACCCGCCGTGGTCCAGAACGAGGTCGGTCACGTCTTCGGTGATCGACTGCATGGTCTGGATGCCGTCGTCGTCTTTCAGGTTGAGGATCGGACGGATGTGTAACGTCCCGCTTCCCGCGTGAGCGAAGTACGCGGCGGAGGTGTCGTGATCCGCCAGGACGTCCATGAACTTCCCCACGTACTCGGCGAGTTCCTCGGGCGGAACCGTCGCGTCCTCGATGAACGGGTACGGCTTTGGGTCTCCCTCGAGACTCATCAACAGCGGGATAGCCGCTTTCCGAAGCTTCCAGAGCTTTGTCTGGTCTTTCTCGGTGTAGGCTTCGATCGCTTCGAAGGCGTCCCCGTCGTCGACGAAATGGGCGTTCGTCCGTTCGATCGCCTCCTCGAGGTCGTCGAAGAGTTCGGAGTCGAATTCCAGCATCAGCGCTGCTTTCGCGTCGTTCGGGATCGGTTCCTCGTACCGAGAGAACTGCTCGGATTCTCGGGCCAGTCTGAACACTTCGCTGTCCATCAACTCGACCGCACTGGGATCGAACTCGAGCGCTTCGGGTACCGCCTCGAGCGCGTCGAGGAGGTCCTCGAAACAGTAGAGGACGAGCGAGGTTTCCTCGGGGAGCGTCACGAGGCTGATCTTCGCCTCGACCACGATTCCGAGGGTGGACTCCGCGCCGACGAGTAGTTTCGAGAGGTTGAGCACTCGATCCCCGTCGGCGTTCTCGTAGAGCACCTTGTTGAGGTTGTAACCGGAGACGGTTCGCTTGAGATCCGGGTACCTCGACTCTATTTCGTCGGCGTTGTCCTCCACCAGCGAACGGACGGTCCGGTATATTTCTGCTTCGCGGTCGTCCCTCGAGACGATCTCGTCCCACTCCTCGGAATCGAGGACGACTTCGCGCGTGTGAATAAGCGATCCATCCGCGAGGACGACTTTTAACTCCTCGGTGTAGGCGTCGGTGATTCCGTACCGAACCGAGTGTGCGCCGGTCGAGTTGTTCCCGATCCCGCCCCCGATCGTCGCGCGGTTCGACGAGGCTGGATCCGGGGCGAATTTCAATCCGTACTCTTCCGCCGCGTCGTCGAAGTGATCCTGAACGACACCCGGTTGAACGCGCGCTCGTCGGCGGTCCTCGTCGATCTCTAGAATTTCGTCCATATAGACCGTCGTATCGAGGACGACACAGCCAGGGCCGACCGCCTGTCCACCGAGCGACGAGCCGGCACCCCGAGCGATGACCGGCACGTCATGGTCGGCCGCGACGCGGACCGCGTTTCGGACGTCGTCACTGTCGCGGGGGAAAACGGCACCCGCTGGGCGGGCCTGATAGACGCTCCCGTCGGTCGAATAGAGTACTTGCGCGTACTCGTCGAATCGCACCTCGCCGCTGACAACCGAACGAAGGTCGTCGGCGAGCGCGGCGTAGTCGCTCACATCACTGTACTCGTGTCCGAGTTCGTCACGAAACTCCTCGTAGTTGCCGAGGTCACCGTGTGGCTTCTTGACGGCCATCAGTTTTCATTGTGTTACCGATTATCATAAATCCATGCATGACACTATTTGGCACGAATCTGTCGGGTTCGAAGCGCTTGTTGATAGCCGTGTACACCGGTAACACTGTTATGTCGCGAGCGAACACTCCAGTCGGATAACCAGAGAATTTAATAGGGTAGTCATCAGGTCAAACGGTATGGAGCTTATCCATATCAACGTCAACGTCGCTGACGCGGACGAAACCATCGAGTTCTACGAACAGTTCGGCTTCGAGGAGAGCTGGGAGTTCGAAACGCCTGATGGCGAAACGCAGAACAGGTACATCGCGGACGCGAACGGTATCGAACTGCAACTCTCGGACACCGACGGGGAGGATTCGTTCGAACGGGGAACGGAGTGGGACCACCTCGCTATCGGCGTCGACGACGTCGATGAAGTCTTCGAGTCTATTGATCACTACGGTGTCGTGGAGGAACCCGGTGATCAGCCAGCAGCCGGCGCTCGAACGGCGTTCGTTTCCGATCCCGACGGCCGAACGGTCGAACTCGTGGAACCGCTCGAGTAACTGACCGTCGCGGAGCGGGTAAAATCGAAGTCAGTTTTCGACGGTGATCGGTGAGATTCGATTGTCGCGGCGATTGTGGCCGGTAGAGGATTGGACCGTGACCGTCAGAGGATATTCGCGGCGGTGGCGGTTTCGACGATCTCTTTGGCCATTTTGTTGGTAGCCTCGTCGACCATCTGTCCGTCGACCTTTACGGCACCTCTCCCTTCGTCCATCGCCTCGGCGTAGGCATCGACGATGCGCTGTGCGCGTTCAGCCACGTCCGGATCGGGGGCGAAGACCTCGTTTCCGATTTCGATCTGACTCGGGTGGATCGCCCACTTGCCGTCACAACCGAGCATGTTCGCACGTTCGGCGGATTGACGGAAGCCTTCATCGTCTTCGATGTCCGCGTACGGGCCGTCAAGACACGGGAGTCCGGCGCTTTTCGCCGCGGCGTTGATGTGCGAGAGGGCGTGGTGCCAGTAGTGGCCCGGATACTCGGGAAACTGTCCGATGTCGAGCCCCGGTGTTCCCATCGCCGCCGAGTAATCGCCCGGACCGAAGATCACGCTCGAGAGCCGGTCTGAAGCGTGGGCGATTTCGTGAACGTTGTGTATCCCCTCGCCGTCTTCGATCTGTGGCTCGAGTCCGATTTCGCCGACCTCGAGGCCGTTGTTCCGTTCGACCTGGACCAGCAGATTCTCGACGGTGTGGATGTCGCTCGCGCTTTTGACCTTCGGGACGATGATGTCGTCGATGTTTTCTCCAGCCCCACTCACGACCTCGATGACGTCGTCGTACCACCACTGCGTATCGATACCGTTGATTCGATACGACAGGACCGTGGTACCCCAATCATGTTCGTTCGCGGCGTTGATGAGCGGATCCCGGGTCTCGGCCTTCTCGTTGGGTGCTACCGAATCCTCGAGGTCGAGGAATACCTCGTCGGCATTACTTGAAGCCGCGCTCTCCATCATTTTCACGTCGCTCGCTGGCGTCGCCAGCTGCGTTCGTCGAAGTGTTAACTCGGACATTATCGAATTACCATCTAAGTAAGTGACGTGATATCTATTAAAAGTATCTTTTCGCTCTATTTTTTATTCCGTGATTTTTGAAGTTGAAGCGACTCTTCTTGGTCCTGTCCATCGGACGAGGGGGAAACGGTCTGCTCATTGTTCCCTATTCCAGAACAGATTGGAACCCATTAAAAGGACCACACTACTTACAGCTGTACCTTTGTAAAATATCTGGCCTTCGGCGTTTCTCGAAATCGACAGTATTCGCGGCGCAGTCTGCATCTTAGACGACATGATGCACGATAGGATCGACCCCGTTAGATCGTTCTCTATATGAGAATAATAGCTAACAGTAACGAGGCGTATTCGATTTCCCTTCTCTAATTCGAGCATCGGTACCCCAAATCAAATCGCTTGACTGACCGACGAACTCCGATTTGTTTTCAATAATAGAACAAGATTTATTGATCTGCAAATAATCTACCTTGTGTATGGGAGAACCGGCCAAACACCCCGTCCAAACGACCAAGAAATCATTAATCATTATTGAAACACTCAACCGGATCGGTGGGACACGCGTTACCTCGTTGGCCAATGAACTCGATATGGGAAAAAGCGCCGTTCACAACCATCTCAGTACGCTCGAGGAGCACGGGTACGTTGTCAAGCAGGGGAACAGGTACTGTCTCAGCCTCAAATTTCTCGACATCGGATGTCAAATCCGAAGCGAGATGGACGTTTACAAGGTTGCCAGGCCGAAAATTACGGAGTTAGCCGACGAGTCAGGTGAGCTGGTCCACCTCGTCGTCGAAGAAGACGGAAAAGGCGTCTATCTGAGTCGAGCGCAGGGTAAACAGGCCGTCGACCTCGATACGTACATCGGCTGTCGGCACCACATGCACAGCTCGGCGTTCGGAAAGGCGATACTCTCACACTACGCCACCGAGCGCGTCAACGAAATCATCGACCAACACGGACTCCCCTCCGTGACACCACAAACGATAACGTCTCGAGACGAACTCTTCGAGGAATTAGACCGAACGTCCGAACGCGGGTTTGCCGTCGACAACGAAGAACGTCTCGAAGGGCTTCGCTGTATTGCTGTTCCGATCCGGTTCACCCCGGAGACGATTGGAGCGATTAGCATTTCGGCACCTACCGCACGCATCGACGACGAGTGGGAGACGAACGAGATCGTCGATCAACTTTGCCGAACGGCGAACGTTATCGAACTCAACAAGTACAATGTGTGAGCATTCTATAAGGTATCCATCGTAGATCGGGAGCCGACGATGGGGTCGCTCGCCGTCGTGTTGTGTCTCCTCGTTGGAAACCCAACCGAGCGCCTGCGGTCTTCCCGTCATCGTTCCGACGCCGGGATGACCAAAGCTGGTCGCTGGTCCACCCGGTGCGCTGGGGAGCAGGGTTCGGTCTTCCATCGCACGTTTTCGATACGAAACGACAACGATTCAGAGGTATCATTGTAGGCGGTGAAAAACCGCCGAGGCTGGGAAGATGAACGATTCGATTCAGACCTTGGAACGGCGAACGATGGGCTGGAACTGGGAGTGCCGATGCTTCGGTTCCTTTCTTTAGCCACTCGAACCCGTCCTCGCCCCTCTCTTCCGGGTTTCGGAAATCTGGTTCCAACCTCAGATAGTGACATGTAGAACCAGAAAGCCGGTCGAACGCTTCCCACGGCTTTGCCGTTCGCCTATCGTCTCCGGTCGTGTTCAGATCAGCAGGTTCGATCAAAACAAGCCCGACAACTGAATCAAAGTTTCTGACCTGCCGTCCCCGCATACAATTGAAAATAGTCTCCTTTCCACCATTTACTATCTCACATATATGACGCCGTTTGAGTTTCTGTATTGTTCATTTCTGAAATGGTAGAATGTCATTGGTTGATATAGTTTAGAAATAGTTCAAATAACAGATTGTATGGCGTCGTCGATATCGTGTTTCTCGTATAACTTCAAAAGGAACGAGATAGAAACATCTGCGATACTAGCTGCTATACTGCCTGTCTGGTGGACTTTTTCTATCAGATATGGAAATAAATGGACATCGATTACGGCTCATCGTCAGGTTATATAACTGTCTTATCAACTGGTGTGCGGGTTCGGATCCGAACAACGCCGTCCGTAGGGTATATTTGTCCATTCAGTTATGAGCTGACGACCGGTCGCGTTCAGCACCAACTGTCTGCTAATAAGGCAATATTAAAACATGATTATAACGAGATGATACTGAATTGTGGACCTCGTAAATGTCTCGGTGTTTCTTCTCGCGACAGAAGCCGACCTGATCGGTTTGGACGACGGTGCGCGTTTCGGATATAACCCGCCCAGAAAACGTAGCGCTTCACTTATCAAGCGTTCCTATCTGATTCGATAAATATCAGGTCTGTCCGTCGACCACCACCAGTTCGGATTTATACTCGGAAAGTTCGATCTCCTCGAGTGAAACTGGGTTCGGCCGGATCCGAGCCTTGAGCCGCGTTCGTACTTTCGAAGCCGCCTCGTCAACGATATCGGACGGTTCGCGCGATGTCTTCGGATCGATCACGATGTCGACGGGGATAGGCTCCTCGAAGTGGACCGTGTTCGGTTCGGGAAGTCGGACTCGTATGTGAGCCATCGTTCCCGGAACGTCGGAGATAACGTCCCGGACCGCCGATGGAAAGACGTTCATCCCCTTGTAAATGAGCATGTCGTCGACCCGGCCGATACACTGCATTTTTGGACTGGTGCGACCGCACGGACACGATGTTCCGGTAATCCTCGCGTAGTCTCCGGATCGGTATCGAAGCAGCGGCGTCGCCTCCCGGCCGAGCGGCGTATACACGAGTTCGCCTTCTGCACCCTGATCGAACGGGAGTACCTCATCCGTCTCTGGATCGACGAGTTCGACGTGGGCGTGTCCCTGTGCGCAGTAGTGCATTCCGTCTTCTTGCCGACATTCCGCCCACATACAGCCGATCACGTCACCGAGTCCCATGACCTCACGAACCAACGTCGCACTCCATCTGTCGTACAACGATTCTCGAATCTCCGGGTTGGCAATTCCAGGACCGCCGCCGCCGACGAGCTTCGTTACCGGCAACTCGTCGACACCGTGCTCGAGTAATTTGGGCGCATTTTCGGTGAGATATCGGAGGTGTGACGTCGTCGTGAACAACACGTCCCCGTCGAGATCAGCCGTCGTGGTGAGGAGTCGTTCGGTTGAGCCGCCGCCCGCTGGAACCACGTTCGCTCCCAACTCCGTCATCGCTTCGAAGTACGGGACACCCCCGGGGACCATCGTTTGACCGACGCCGAATATGACTGTCTCCTCGGGCCGAATACCGGCCGTGTAAAAGCACCGTTTGATAACCCCGTTCCAGTGGTTTCGATCTGATTCGGTAAGCCCGAAGTAGGTCGGTTTCCCCGTCGTTCCCGACGATGAGATCGTACGATTGAGGTCGTCGGTCGGAACGGCCTGATGGGTTCCCAGGGGTTGGCCCGGCGACGTATTCGTCTGATTTTGACGTTCGTCGTCTTTCGTCGTGAACGGGATTTCCCGGAATTCGCCGAGGGAGCTGATCGACGACGGATCGATATCCCACTCGTCGAACTTCGACCGGTAGTAGTCGGAATGCTTCTTCAGGTACCGAAGTTGTTCTTTCAGTCGCTCTTCGTGTCGCTGTTCGATTGTTTCCCAGGGTTTCGTTTCGATCGTGTCGATTGTCTCTGACATTATCTCCTCACGTAGTCTCTCGACGGGTATTCCGCCTTGTCTCTCGCATCTCTATCACTGTTGACTGTCGTGACTCCTCTGCCGGAGGTGCTCGTTCTCAGTCGCCTTCTCCCGGTTCCTCGGCGGAACCGGTCTCCGGTCTCACATTCGCATAACTGGCTCCTCCTTCTCGGCGTCCGGCCACCGGCCGTAGTGTGCCAATACCTCCTCCGGCGGTTGTTTTTCCTCCCATTCGTCTTCGAACTCGTCGAACGGGACCGCTTCCTCAAGGCGTTTTTCGCGATAGTTCTCGCGTCGTTTCTCGGTCGCTTCGTGATCGACGGTGAGCGATTCTTCGTCGTATTCGATCTCGTAGATGTTCTTTGCGGTCCAGTGGCTCACCCGATCGGCTTCGATGTCCTCCATAACGGCTTCGGGATCTCGCTCGAGGGCGTCCCCGTAACCGCATCCACCGCCAGAGAAGCCGACGAATAGATCGCCGTTCTCGTACGGCTTCGATTCGCGGACGTGGCTGGTGACGTTGTAATCGGCGTCCAGCGTCTGCTCTTGAAGGAGTTCGATGACGTCGTCGGGAACGTACTCCCCGTTTTTCATCCGCTCTTTGAGGTCGGAGTCGGTGATTGTCACACCCGGGATCGTTCGCGGCGCGTAGCCGCCGAACAGCCCCTGTCCGGTTACTAATTTGGAGTTGTGACAGATCGATAGCCACTCGACGGCGGGAACGTAATGAGTCATGTAACCGATTTGCATACCAATACCGCCGCGATGCTTTCCGTGCCCGCAGGAATCGGTTCCGTGACGGAAATACTGGTGAGTGAAGGGGTATTCGTTCTCGACGAACTCCATATTCGACGCGTGACCGAACGGACACCACGGGAAGATTGCCTCGTCCTCGCCATCGCGTCGGGCTTGTCCGCCCATTCCGTCGGTATTCAGGGCGTGGGACATTAAGTCCGCAACGGGCTCGCCGTGTTGGCTCACAGCGCCGAACGCGTATCCGGCTCCGGTATTTGACATCGGAGCCGTCACGTGTTCGTTACTGGTCTCGTCGTCGTACATCGACCGCGAGAACAACGTCGTCGTCGAATCCATGACGACCTGGTTGACCATCACGGCCTGGACGGTCGCCGCCTCCGGGTCCGGGTAGAGAACTGATCCTTTCGGGATGGTAAAGTCGATCAAGTCGTACGTTCCGTTGCTCTTTGGCAGATCGTGGAAGGGAACGCTGAACAGATAGTTTGCCGTGTGAGCGATGGATGCGACCGGCTGAGAGTTGAACGAGCCGTCGTTCTCGGGAGAGGTTCCCGTGTAGTCGATACAGATCTCGGGCCCCTCCTTTTCCATCGTCGCGTCGAGTCGCCAGAGTCCGTCTTCGTAGCCCACGGAGTCGGCGAAGTGGACCGTTCGGAAGGTCCCGTCGTTCCACTCCTCGACTCGTTTTTTCGCGCCTTCGCGCGCTTCCTCGATATTTCGCCGAATCAACCCCTTGAAAAAGTCCGCTCCCTTCTTGTCGATGATGAGTTCTTTGACTCGACGGCGGACTCGATCGCAGGTCGTCAGCCGAGCTCGAAGGTCTATCTCGTGCATTCGGGGTGCTCGCGAGATGAAGTTCTTTTGCATCTCTACCATGTCGCTTTTGAGCTGGTAGTTTTCGCCGATCTTGATCGGGGAGAGCTTCATCCCTTCGTCGTGGCGCGTTCGAGCCGAAATCGGCATTCCGCCGGGTTCGATCGCGCCGGTCTCCGTCGTGTGGACGGCCGCGGAAACCCACGCCATTATTTCGCCCTCGTGGAAGATGGGCATGAACGCGATCTGGTCGGGGTTGTGGATTCCGCCGTACAGCGCGTCGTTCGCGTAGAAGACGTCGCCGGGTTCGATACCGACGGTCGGATCGTCGGCGAAGTTGTTGATAATGTACTTCAGCGGCGGGATTCCCGTCACTACGTGTAGGTACGCCCCGGCGGCCGAGTCGATGAGATCGCCGTCGGACGTGTAGAGTCCGACTGCGAGGTCGCGAGCGGCGATAAACTGCGAGACGCCCGATCGAACGAACACGTCAATACCTTCGTCGAGGATGAGACGAAGGCGCTCCGAGTATATCTCGTAATCGCCGTGATCTAGTTCCTCCATGCAGGCGAGTTCGTCGTCGGCCGGTTCTTCGAGGTCGACCCAATCGATCAGTTGATCTCTGTTTACTGTCATTAGCTTCCTCCGTTGGTTTCAAGTATTCCGTTGCGGTAGTCGTCCAGTCGGTACGTCCATCCGTCGGGGACTGCTGTCGTGGTGTAATCCGCGTCGACGACCGCCGGTCCGTCAAGGTCCATTCCGGGACGCAGATCGTCGTACTCGAAGACCGGGGTCGACACTGCGCCGTCGGCGTCGGCCCAGAACACGTCACGCGTTCCGGCTTCCGCTGAAGACGGGTCAGCGTCGACCCTCTCGGCGGTCGGCAACTCGATGTCGGGACTGGCCACTCGAGCTCTCAGTGCGAAGTTTTCGACGGTTATCCCGTGGCTCGGCGTCGTCGAGTACGACGAGAACCGATCCGTGTACTCCTCGATGAAGTGATCGCAGATCGCTTCGACGTCCGCTTCGTCGGATAGCTCGACGACCGGCGACTGCACGCGAGCGACGTGAATCTGTCCGCCGAATCGCATGTCCAACTCGAGTTCGTACGTGATATCGTCCGGGTTGTACCCCTCGCTTTTGATGTCCTGGCGGCCTTTCGCCTGCAAATCCTCGACGACGGCGTTGAACCCTTCGTAGTCGGTGCTGTAATCGGGTACCTCGCCGGAGTCGCGAAGATACATCGAACGGGACTGCTCGTAGATGTGGAGCGTGTCCATCGTCGCCGACCCCATGGCACAGAATACGGGCGAGTACTGCGTCGTGACGATGGTATCGATGTCGAGGTACGACGAGAAGGAAGCGGCGTGTAACGGCCCTGCGCCGCCAAAGCTATAGAGAATGAACTCGCGGGGATCGTGTCCCCGAAGCATCGTCTCTTTGCGGACCGTGTTCCCCATGTTCCCGTCGGCGATTCGTCGAATGTTCTTGGCCGCTTCGACGGTATCCATGCTCGCCGGATCGCCGACGTGGGTCTGAATGGCTTCTTCGGCGCGGTCGACGGCCAATCGCTGGTTCCCCGCGTAGAACTTCTTCGGATCGATGTACCCGAGCACCACGTCCGCATCGGTCACCGTCGGCTTTGTTCCGCCCCGGTTGTAACAGGCCGGCCCCGGATCGGCACCGGCGCTCTCCGGACCGACTTCGATCCGGCGACCGAGTTCTTCGTTGACCGACGCGACGGAACCGCCGCCTGCGCCGATCGACTTCGATTCGATCATCGTTCCGGAGACGCGCCACCGATCGATAATCGGCTCGAACTCGTACGACTGGACGCCGCCCTGCGTGAGGATCCCGATATCGAAACTCGTTCCGCCCATGTCTGTGACGACGGCCTTCTCGTAATCGAGGAGGTCACAGAGGAACTCGCCGCCCTTCAACCCCGCAACCGGCCCGCCGTTGAACGTCTCGACGGCCGTCGTTTTGTACGATTCGGCCATCCCACCCGTGTTGTGGAGCATCTGTACGTCTCCCTCGTAGCCGTACGTCTCGAGGCGCTCTTTGATGTCGGCGATGTGCTCTTGCATCAACTCCGACAGGTAGGCGTCGAGTAGCGTCGTGTTGGTCCGCTCGTACTCCTGTTTGGTCGGCATCACCTCCGAGGAGAGAAACACGGGAATGCTTCCGAGATACGACGGCGGGTACTCTTCGCGGACGAGTTCCCGGACGCGCTGTTCGTGTTCTGGATACTCGTACGACCACAACAGATTGACGACGATCGCTCGAGCGCCGCTGTCGACGAGATCTCGAACCTGCTCTCGGGCGTGAGCTTCGTCGAGCGGCCGCAACACGTTCCCTTCGCTGTCGACGCGTTCTCTGATGCCGTTCGTTCGGGAGTCGGGAACGAGGTGTTCGGGTTTTTCAGCGGCTGAAATATTGCGTTGTTCGCTGTCGGTCAATCCGTCAGCCCACCGCGGCCCTCTGCCGATCTGCGGGTAATCTTGGATTCCTTCGGTCGTCAGGAGGCCGAGCTTTGGCCCCTTCCGTTCGATGAGGCGATTCATCGCGGTCGTCGTCGAGTACCGTATCGAATCGACGTTGCCGATGAGATCGTCGAGTTCGACAGCGAGCTGATCGGCACACTTCTCTATTCCACGGAAGAAACACTCCGACATGTCGTGTTCGGTCGTCGGCGTCTTCGCCGATACGGCTTCGCCCTCGTGAAGTGTAAAGCAGTCGGTAAACGTCCCGCCAGCGTCGATGTTGATTCGGGTTGTCATCGTTCCCCTCCGTATCGTTCGACGAGTTTGTCGACGTCAAGTTCGGTGTCGTGAGTGACCGGGTGACCGGGTGGGAGGTATTCGTTTTCGACCATCGTTCCACAACCCGGGCAGTAAAATTCGATGATCCGAACCCATTCGGGGTCCGGCGAGAAGTCGTACTCTTCGTCCTCGAGGATCGGCGGATGAACTTTCTCGGGATTACGTTCCCGAACCAGACAGCCGCGTTTGTAGTTCTTCTCGGCCGGTCCGATCGATTCTGTACACACCGTACATTGCCACTTTCGTTCCGAGAGGTCTATCTCGAGATACTCGGTAATTTGTTTCGTATTACTCATGTGTCAACACCTCCGAGCGGGAGGATTTCTGCGAACTGTGCTGTCGTGAATTCGTGTCTCCAATCATGGTTTCAATTATCCGATTTCTCCGTCGCACGGTACACCGTCTGTAATTTTCGCGGATGCGTATCGGCGGGCACCTCCCGGCCCGACGCGATGAACGCGTCGGTCGGAAGATCAGTGACCGTCTCCGCCATTGTCCGCTCGATTTCTCCGTCGTCGGCCTCGAGTAACGAGGGAGTGATCGCTCCGCCCACGCGGACATCCGGAAGCGCGTCTGCCGTCGCCCCCGGATCGGCGATATCGAGAAACACCGCGTCGGTCGCGGTAGCGTCGACGATCGATTCGACTGCGTCCGTCGGGTATCCGCCAGGGGAGAGACCGAGGACTGTCCCGAAGAACTCGCCGATGTTGTCGAGAACTTCGAGCACTTCCATGGCCGAGCTGACCGCATGATCGCCCCGTTCGTCGCCGTCTCGAGGCGGTGACTCGATGACGAGAAATCCGTCCACCCCGTTTCGGCCGAACGCCCGGGCGAGCTCTCCGGTTGCCGTTCGAATCGGTTTCATCCGTTCGTCGTCAGCCTGCGCCCGTTCGCCGAATACGGTCTCGAACGTCGTGTGCGGACCCGGCAGGACGCCGAAAACTGCGACGTCGTCCATACTGGTTGCCAGTCGGTCCGACGCTTCGAGTACAGTCGGTACGCGCCCCGAATCGGTAATTTCGTTCGGGTCCGCTACATCGTCCGTCGTCGACAAGTGATCCGTCGGAACGAACTGAGAGGCGGTCTCGTCCCACTCGGCGGACGCGCCCAGACCGTCGGCGACGAGCGTCGGATCCGGAACGACACACACTGCGTCGAGATCGAACAATCGCTGAGCTCGCTGTAACCCGTTAGCGAGTCTCGTCGGGTCCGAGAGGAACACGTCCGGCGGAACCTGATCGATCGAAGCCGCCAGTGTTCCGATGATGGGGATAAACGGCCGCTCGGCTGTGGGCCGTCCCCGTAGATACGCCACCGCGTTCGGCGCGGACCCACTCATCGTTTGATGATACCGTTCTCGTACTCGTCGATTCGGTACGTCCATTCTCGAGAGACGACGTACGTCGTATCTTCGGCTTCGACGATCGCTCGTCCGTCTACGACGTTCCCCGGGGCAAGCTCCTCACGCTGATAGATGTCGGTTTCAACCCAACCGTCGTCCGGCCAGTACGCTTCCCGGCTCCCCTTGTGGGCCGAACTCGGGTCGTCCCCCTGGAGCTCGTGAGACGCTAACTCTTCCGTCTCAACGGGACCGGTAGCAGTGAGCACCAGGGTCTCGAGTTCGATTTCGTCTCCCGGACCGGCGTCGAGGGCCTCGCCAATCGACTCGAGGTCCGAATCTGATTCGATCCGCGATGGGATGGAAACTTCCCGTAATTCGTTCCCTGCCCGCGCGAGGAGTTGGTGGTCGAGCGTGATCTCATCGGCTTCGAACCCTTCGCCGGCCATATCTTGCACGGCTTCGCTCTCGAGGCGTTCCGCCGCGTCGTTGAACCGTGCCTCGTCGACGCCTGCTTCGGTTGCCGTGATAGTCTCGCCGAACGCCTCCGTGTAGCGGTGTTCGACGTCGAGGGTCGCGCCACCGAAGGCGCTGAACTCTGCGGCCGACGGGGCCGTGATGATCCGGCGAACTCCGGCCTTCTCGGCGAACGAACAGCAGTGTGCGGGTCCGGCGCCACCGTAAGCGATGATCGTCACGTCGCCGGCGGCAACGCTTTGTTCTCGCAATTGTCGTTCGATGCTGTCGGCGATGTTTCGATCGACGTCCTGGCGGATCTGCAGTGCCGCCTCTGCGACGGAGATCTCGAGCGGGTCGGCAACCTCGCGCCTGATCGTCTCGTCGGCTCTCGACGCGTTGAGGTCTTGCTCGCCGCCAAGGAAGTAGTCGGGATCGATGTATCCGAGGGCAACGTCCGCGTCGGTCGTCGTCGGGTCGAATCCGCCGAGATCATAGCACGCCGGGCCCGGCTCAGCGCCGGCGCTCTCGGGTCCGACGGATACCGTCCCGTTTTCGACAGAGGCGATCGAACCGCCTCCGGCACCGGCCGTAGTGACGTCGATCATCGGAACGTGGACCGGGAGATCCGCCACTCGAGGACGGAGGTCCCTTTCGACTTCGCCGTCGACTATCGTTCCGAGGTCGATGCTTGTCCCGCCCATGTCTGTACTCATCACTGCGTCGAGATCGTATAGCTCCCGTAACGCTTCAGCACCGAGAACACCGGCTATCGGACCCGAATTGTACGTGTGAAGTGCAACAGTCTTGGAAACTCCTGCGACTCCGCCAGTGGATTGTCCGACGAGTAGCGGGTGCGAGTACCCGCTGTCGCGAATATCGTCCTCTGCCTTGTACAGCGACCTGGCCATCGGTCGGTGAATATAGGCGTTGATGAGTGCCGTGTACGTTCGCGTTCGGTATCCCGGGCGACTGGTCACCTCGTTAGCCGTTAATACCTGGTTCGGGCCGAGATAGTGTGGCGGATACTCTGTTTCGATAATGTGTCGGGCCTGCTCTTCGTTGCTGACGTTCGCAAACGAATTGTTGAAACTGACGACCAACAGCTTGGCCCCGCGGTTCATCAGTGCCTTCGCTGCGTTGCGGACGTCGTCGGTATCGACGGAGTCGACGACCTCGCCATCGATCGTCGTTTTCTCGCTGACGCCAACGACGAGTTCATCACGTGCGAGGAGCGAATCGCCGCTCTGCCCCATCTCTCCAACTACCTCGCTTTCTTCGCCTTCAGTAACGATGAGTCCAACCTGCGGCCCGGTTCGTTCGATGATCGTATTCGTACCGATCGTCGTAGAGAACCGGATTGTGTCCGTATTCACCAGAAACGCTTCCGGTGAGCGATCGAGTTTCTCGGCCGCCTTATCTATGCAGTTTCGAAAGCAGACCGTCAGGTCGTGGTCTGTCGTCGGTACCTTCACCGTCGTTGCGCCACCCGGGTAGGAGACGTATCCGTCGGTGAAGGTTCCGCCAGTGTCGATACTGACGTAGTATCTTTCCTCTGTTGCCATGCAAGCCAACATTCTCCAATAATCATTATAAACATTGCGCCAAATGACAACGTGTAATATGTTCTCATGCATCAAATAAAGTGCGGCTGTAGCACCGAGTTTTGATATATACGAATTTTGCATAGCAAGAAATGCTGTTCTACGAGATTCCCCGATGATTCTTTGGGATATTACAAACCTATCTCTGTAATTGGCTTCGGGCGGATGGCCACAAAATTTTGACGATTACAAAAACTCTCGTTTAGAGATCATGGACAAATAAGCAAGTCATCACTCCGTTCGTTCCCTAGAATGAATGTCAATTTCGATGGCGTTCGCAGTTTCGATCACTTTTGTTGGTATTTCGTTCATGAATATATCATCCGTCCAGCTTGCGGCAGGGCCAGATATACTAACGGTACCGAGCACACCGTCTTCGTCGTCTTTCCGAATTGGGGCCCCGACTGCCCGGACTCCCGGCATATGCTCCTGATCGTTACGTGCGTGCCCCTGTTCACGAACGTCTGCTAACTCCGCGAGTAGTTGGTCGCGATCGGTAATTGTATTCGACGTCCGCGGCGGCAGACCGTGGTCATCGAGGAGTTGGGCGACTTCGTCGTCGGGGAGGTGGGCAAGTATTGCTTTTCCGCCCGCGGTGCAGTGGACGTGATGCTGGAGTTTGCCGCGCTTTTTAGTATGAAAATCCAGTCCGATGGCCGCTTTTCCGTACACCTCCTCTAAGATTAGCAAGCGTTGCCTGTAGATGGTCATCAGGTGGACACAGCCGCCGACATCGTGTGCGAGTTCTTTGATGACGGTTTTTGAAGACTGATAGACCTCATTTTCGTTTCGTACCCGCACACCGAAGGGAATGAACATCGAACCGAGACGATACGTCGTCCCGTCCTGTTCGACGAAACCGTGATCTTTCCAGGAAGCGAGGTACGTGTGGATCGTCCCTGCGGAGATGTCAACTGAGGACTCGAGTTCCGAAATTGTCGACGGACCGTGTTGGCGCAGGTACTCGAGTATGTGAGACGATCGTTCCACGGATTTAATCTTCCGTCTCGAGTCGTTCGAACTCATTGGTCTATGTTAGTCATCATCATGCAAATAATTTGGCATTGTCAAAGGTCGAGTCAATCGCCTCGTTCACGGAATCCGTCGGGACGGTGGTCGTCTCGAGGGGCAACCGTCTCTCTGTTATCCTATCGACGCCAGCGTTTGAATCACCGTTCAGATTGGAACCGCTGAGAGTCTATTTGATACGTGATCAATTCCAAATTTCACGATATGGTAGTGTATAATTCCAACAATAACACTTTCAAAGTTTGCCCGATTGGAACCCACGAGTAGTGAGTACAGTCAGCTGATTTGTAAGAATGTAGAACGGCTTTTCGATGTCGATTCGATCGGACAGTTGAAGTAATCACCCAAATAATCCGGTAGAGGACTATTTACTGGTTGTTTCCGACGAGTTCAGAACGGTTTGGATTTCCTGTCGCTCGGTACACCTACGCAGAAAGGTGGCGACCGGATTAACCCCCGTTCAAATCATCCGATAGCAAGAATCAGCTCTGATCGTATTGTATTGTAATTGATAAACAATATCAATTGTGCGTATTATTGAACCCAATCTATCAAATTCTCCGTACACCGGATTCGTCGTAGCGGATTTCGAGTGCGTACTCGACCAGTGGACACGTACTCGATCACCGATGAAGGCGTTTTACCTCGGTCGCCCTAGGCTTTAGTTACCCAATCCTCTCTCACAAAACTCAAGTGAGTTGAACTCAGACTATCACACATCACCGATGAATGATGAACAAACCGGTGCTACCCAGGTATCGGACGGAGACGAGGAACTGACGGCGCAACTTTACGAAACTATCGAGGAGTTCGACTGTACTTCTGGAACGCTCCATCGGAAAGAAGGAGACAGCCTGAACCTCATCGCCCACAAAGGCATCCCGGAGTCCGTTCTTACGAGGACGAAAACGATCCCGATCGGCAAAGGGATGGCGGGGATTGCGGCGGAGCGCATGGAACCGGTGGAAGTCTGTAACTTACAAACGGACGACTCGGGCGTCGCTGAATCCCGTGCGCGAGACACTGGAATGGAGGGCTCTATCGCTGCGCCGATTATCAGTTCGGACGGCGAACTTGTCGGAACGATTGGGATTGCCAAACCCGACACATACGAATTTACGACTGCTGAACGCGAACAGTTGATGCAGATCGGCACGCAGATCGCAGACCGTCTGTAACTAGTGATTTGGGTCTGAAATCGATTTGTCGTTTTCTGTCCGCTTACGTACGTCCGCCCCCACTCGCGTGATCCGGCGGACCTTGTTCCCCTGCATGATCCGGTGGTCCTTGCTCGCCCGCGTGGTCCGGCGGACCGCATTCGCCTGGCTGATCGGGTGGTTCCGGATGCCCTTCATCTTCATCATCCGCAGGGACGACCTCGAACGGAAGCATCATATCGTGGTCTTCGTGTTCGAGGACGTGACAGTGCCAGGGGTACCTGCCCGTAAAATTCTCGAAGCGAGTCATGATTCGAACGGTTTCGTCCGGTTCGACCCGGACGACGTCCTTTTCCCCTCGTTCGTTCGGATCGGGGTCGTCGGTCCCGTCCGGCCCACGTCCGATCACTTCGAACCCGACCAGGTGGAGATGTATCGGGTGCGTATGGCTCGTTCCGTTCTCGAGTTCCCATATTTCGGTCGATCCGAGCTCCGGTTTGACGACCGCGTCTTCGTCGAACATCCTCGAATCGTTGAGTAGATTAATACCCAATCCGTCCTCGAGGGCCATGTTCATCGTCATGTGCCGAGTCTCCGTGACGTCGTCTTCGTCGAAGCCGTCGAATCCGGGGAGATCTATCTCCGTCGGATTTGCACTTGGATCCGCTGGCTCCTCGCTCGGATCGGTGACTCGAATCTGGAGCAATTCGCCGAGATCACTTCCATCGTTCTGGCCCATGTAGGGCCACTCGGCATCGTTTGTAACGGTGAACGTTTCTCCCGCGTATTCGGAAAAGTCGACGACGACATCCGCGCGCTCGAACGTCGTAAGCAGGAGCGAATCGAGGTCTTCGTCCGACCCGATCGAAACGACGGACTCTAGGAACCCTTGATCGGGGGCGATCTGGTACATCGTCGGAACGGATTCGTCGGACTCGTGCTCCAATCTGAGATTGAAGGCGCGCCCGTTCGATCCGTTGACCAACCGGAAGCGATACCGACGCGGCTCGACTTCCAGTTCCGGCCAGACGGCTCCGTTGACAACCGCTGTGTCGCCGGCGTAATCCGCGACGAACCTGTCCGGGTATTCGAGCGACCCGTCCTCTTTGAACGCTCGGTCCTGCAAGAGCAACGGGATATCGTACTCGCCCTCCGGCAGACCGAGTTCCGTTTCCGCTTCGCTCTCGATGAAGTAAAAGCCAGCGAGACCGGCGTACACGTTGAGACGGGTGATACCGAGCGCGTGGTCGTGATACACCCCTGATAGTCTCGCCTGGTGGTTTGGGACTTCCTGAACGTCTTTTTCGTACATTGGTCCGGTAACTCCTGCGGGGGACGTCCACGCCAGAGACTGACCGTCGCTTTCGGGTTCGATGTTGAGTCCGTGCAAATGGGTCGACGTTCGGACCTCCGGAACGTCCGAAACGTCGTACTGGGCAGGATAGTCTTCGGGACTCGTTCCATCGATTCGGTCGTCAACTTCGAAGAGGTGTTCCTCCGGAAGATTCCTATCATCGAAACAGACGGACACCTCCTGGTCTCGCTGACTCTTGATGATCGGCCCCGGAAAGACGCCGTCGTATCCCCATAGCGTCGTCTCCGGGAGATCAGGATGTAGTTTTTGGGTAAACTCCGTTATCGGAATTTCGTAGTGATCTATTCCGTCGCGTTCCTCGTCGGGCTCTCGTTGCTCCGGAATCGGGAGCGGTTGGACGAATTTCTCGAGAGAGGGTGATGCCGTCGTCGCCGCTACTGGCGAACCCTGTGAAATAACTCCCGAAATTCCGAGAGCTGCGCCGGTTTGGAGCACGTGACGTCTCGTTAGTTTACTCATTGTCGCCCTCGTTTTGCGCTGACGAAAGCCGACCGAGCGACCGAGAGGTTGCGGAATCTCTCAGATCTCCTGTCCAATTTTCGTACTCTGGTGTGGTACCCCCGATAATACGATTCGAAAGGGTGATTCGCGAACTGTCGTGTCTATTCATGTCGAACCGTCGTTTTCTGAAATTGTGTGGCATTATTTAACACTACCTACGTTAGGTAGGTCGCAACCAAAATAAAACTTTATGATACGGACCGGATATAAGCAAGATATTCAGTCAGGATATATTAGTCTCGGCTGTATCACTGACCGACCCACTGCGGTGGTTGTTGTAAGTACGACCGAGGCGTTACCTAATCAAAGTACACGTAGTAGAAACAGACAGTAAATGTCAATCAAACCCTCGAACCCGGATTCGTACGAAGAGTTTTATTACGATCCATAACGGATGACAGGTATGCGGATCACAGATTACGAATTGTTTGAAGTTCCGCCGCGATGGCTTTTTCTGAAGATCGAAACCGACGACGGGCTCGTCGGTTGGGGAGAACCAATCGTTGAGGGACGAGCGCAGACGGTTCGGACAGCCGTCGACGAGATTATGGACAGTTATCTCCTCGGGAAGGACGCTCGCCGAATCGAAGATCACTGGCAAGCAATGTATCGTGGGAACTTTTATCGTGGTGGACCGGTACTGATGAGCGCGATTGCAGGTGTGGATCAAGCGCTCTGGGACCTCAAAGGAAAACAACTCGAGGTCCCCGTTTTCGAACTCCTCGGGGGTCCAAGTCGAGACCGAATCCGTGTCTATCAGTGGGTTGGCGGCGATCGGATCGAGGAAGTCGGGGCGGAAGCGAGGCGATTAGTGGATGCCGGCTACACGGCAGTGAAGATGGACGCTGTTACGCAGGCTCGACACATTGAGCCTCCGGAGGTGGTGCGAGAGGTCGTCGCTCGAGTTGAACACGTTCGAGACGTGGTTGGGGAGAGCGTCGATATCGGAGTCGACTTTCGCGGACGGGTTTCACAATCGCTGGCCAAACGCCTCGCGAAGGCTCTCGATGATTGCGATCTGCTGTTCATCGAAGAGCCGGTCTTACCCGAGAACCTCGAGCATCTCCCGGATGTCGCGACACATACGACTACCCCCCTGGCTACGGGCGAGCGGCTGTACTCTCGGTGGGACTTCAAGCCGCTTTTCGAGAGAGGGGGGATCGACGTTGTCCAGCCGGATGTCTCCCACGCTGGGGGCATTTCGGAACTGGTTCGAATCGCGTCGATGGCCGAGGCACACGACGTGGCGATCGCACCGAACTGTCCGCTCGGGCCGATTGCACTCGCCGCGTCGTTGCAGGTCGATGCGTATGTCCCGAATTTGCTGATTCAGGACCACGCGTTCGACAGCCGCACAACGCCGAAAAGCGCCGCGGACGATTACCTCGCCGATTCGTTCATCTGCGATTTCGAAGACGGCTATCTGGATCTTCCGGAGGGGCCGGGACTCGGGATCGAAATCGACGAATCTGCGGTCCGCGAAAAAGCGAGAGAGAACTTGGACTGGCACAATCCAATTTGGCGGCGAGACGACGGGAGTATAACCGATTGGTGACTGCCACTGAGCGGTGGCCAGTAGAGCAGGACTACGCTCCTACGCCGATCGTATTCGTCGATTGCTGATCTATTGTTCTTTGTCCATGACTTCGTACTCGATCGTCTCTGGTATCGCGGTCGAAGAACGTATTCGAAACTATTTCGCCTGTCGAAACACAATGATTCCAATGCTATCATGAATGGGTATTATATACATGGTCTTTGTTGTCTTATCACAATATTAGGACCTCCTTTATGTCCGTATGTGTGTAAAAATATGTGGCGAGACGGCCGTGTTTCGTCAGTGTAAACAAGGACATGGAGGCAGGAGCCAACCGTTTTCAAAACGAAGCTACGCGAAGCTGGATTCGACTTTTCGGGCTGTACTCTGGAGGGTGCCGGGAATAATATCTTTGAACCGTTTTCCGGAGAGTTCGTCGGGTTTTCCTGAGACGTACACAGCGGCGGTAAACTCGGGATGTGTGACGCTAGTCGCGACACTGTTGACTCCTTGGTACTGTTCCTGACGATCGAATGCGAACCCGTGATCACGGACGCGGGAAATTTCGTCCAGGAGGGTCTGGTGCTCGGTCAACGTCTGGTTGGTAATCGCCGGTAACTCCTCGCTGGTAACGTACTGTTTGACCGCATCCGGAGACCACTCCGAGAGCAGTGCTTTACCAGCGGCGCTACAGTGGAGAAAACGACGATTGTGGGGGGCTGTATCGCGTTCTGGTTGACTCCGTGTGACGTAGACATCAACCGCTACACTGTTCCGTTCGATCACGAGACCCGCCGTCTCGTTAACTGTGTCAGCAAGGTCGTCGATAATCGATTCAATCGGTTGGATCATCGTCTCATGCTCTGTGATATGATGGCTGAAATCGACGAAACGAATAGACGGTCTGTACTTACTGTTGTTCTTCTCGACGTATCCAAGTTTACGCAGCGTATACAGGTGTTTGTATACCGTGCTTTTGTGGATATCTGTGCGGTTGGCAAGTTCAGTAACGCCAAGTGGTTCCCTGTTATCGATCAGTACCTGCAAAATACGAAACGTCGTTTTCGTCGCTTCGATCGTTTCCATTTGATTCTCCTTGTTCATAGGATGGTAATAACTATCGAACTAATAAGCGTTTACGATGTCGAAACAACCACCTTCGACGAACTGTCAGCGTGCATCGGTTCCTTTATATTCAGTTGCTAGTATCACGAAATACGGATTGATATGGCTACTTCGAACATTTGTGACGAACTCGGCGTTCCCCGAGTCATCAACGCAGCCGGGACCAAAACCCGAATCGGTGGAAGTGTGATACGTCAGGAAGCACTCGAAGCGATGCAAGCGATGTCTGGTTCGTTCGTTCGACTATCGGACCTTCAGGCTCGTGCGAGCGAGCGCATCGCGAGGATAACGGGCGCTGAATCCGGGTACGTGACGAGCGGAGCCAGTGCGGCCCTCTTGCTCGGAGCGGCGGCCGCTATCGCTGGCGATGATCTCGAGGTGATGAATCGATTGCCGAATACGGAAGGCATCGCCGACGAAATCGTGATGCCACGAACGCACCGAACCGGATACGATCACGCGTTCCGTGCTGCCGGTGCGACCATCGTCGACGTCGGGACGAACGACTATCATCTCGGAACCGGCTCTTCCAACGTCGAGCTGTGGGAGATCGAAGCGGCGATCTCCGCTCAAACGGTTGCGATCGGATACCTCCAGAAATCATACACACAACCGCCTCTAGAGGAGGTGACAGCACTTGCCACCGAGAACAACATCCCGGTCATCGTTGATGCCGCAGCCGAAGTTCCGCCGGTCACGAACCTCTCGCGGTTCATCGAAGCGGGTGCCGACCTCGTCGTCTTCAGCGGCGGAAAAGCGATCCGCGGCCCACAGACGACCGGTATTATGGCCGGCCGACACGATCTGATCGAGTCTGTCGCCCTTCAACAACTCGACATGCACGTCGAAGATACTGTCTGGTCACCGCCACCCGAACTTATCGATGTCGACAAACTGGACGGGGTACCGAGACAGGGAATCGGTCGGTCGACGAAAGTCGGCAAAGAAGAGCTCGCAGGAGTACTTAAAGCGCTCGAGCTCTTCGCCGAAGAGAACCACGAGCGAAACGAACTCGAGTGGTGTCGGATCGCAAAACGGATCGCGAACGAACTGGCCACCGTAGACGGTCTCGAAACTCGTCTGAGCGACTCTGAGGACAGGTCGGTCACACCAGAAGCGATTGTTACGGTCCATTCGGATCAGACGGACTGTACGGCGACGGAACTCGTGAAATCGTTACGGGAAAAAGACCCCAGAATATTCGTCGGCGCGGATCGCCTGCATGCAAACGAGTTCACGATCAATCCGATGTGTCTTCGCGACGACGAAGTCGAGTACGTACTCAAGGGGATCGATTCGCTGCTCGGTTCAGAAGAGTCTACCTGATCGGTCTCGTGAATCGGTTTCGGCTATCAGTGTTCGTCAAGCACGCCGAAACGGTCCGTTCTGCCATCACCGCCGAGGTGCGTTACGTTGACCGCGCGGATCGCAAAATTCGACCGCTGGACCCAGTAAAGGACGGGCACTCATCCGTCCACACTCGTGTTCAACTCCTCGGTGTCAGTCGCCTATCGTCCGTTGGCGGTTCCGTCCGTTCTCATCTCCGGTAACTCTGTTTCGGTCTTTACTTTTCCTTTCCGGAACTCACCCATCGCTCCATCTGTGGAGCGCGCTAACTGTGGCAGTTTTCTCGCACCGAATAGCAGGATCACGACAACCAATACGATCAGGAGTTCCGTTCCGCCTGGGATGACTAGTGGGATCGCTGTCGCATTCATCAACAGTTGGGAACGTCCGCCACCGATAGTTATTTTCCGCGAATAGATACTCTTTTGAAAAATCTTTGGAAGGTCGGTATTTGTCGAACTCGATCGTGCGAATAGCACCACACGGCCCCAAGTCTCTCAATACCGTTTAGCTACCCGAAGCGACACGGAAAGTCGTCGCGGGGGTTGTATTCGCTCGGGACCAGTTTGTGTGAAGGTGACGGTAATATCACCAAAACAATTAAGCCGATCGTTGGTATTTGTTACTTCATGGCACGAAAGACACGCAAACAGGATAGTCAAGACGGCGATGATTTCAGCGTCAAACGAAGGCAGGTACTCCAGGGTATCGGCGCGACAGGTGTCGCAAGCGCCGTCATGACTGGCTCGGTTCATGGTGGAACCAATTCCCGAAACATCCGACGAGTGCAGGCCGACCTCGAAGAACTGGATCAGGAGCGAGAAATCCCGACCAGCTCCCAGTTTTTCTCGTTCAACGAACTCGAGGGGTACTCGAACGCCGATCTGATCCACCTGAGCGCCGACGCCGGGCTCGATTCGTACGAACCGTTCATGATCGACGACGCCGACGCCATGCTCGAGGCCCAAAACGAGACGGGTCTTTACATGAGTAGCGCACACGTGGGTATTGACGATATCGAGGACGATCCGGAGGGGATGGCCGAAACCTACGAGCAATTCGCCGTCGACGGTCGCAATCCCTCGCTCATCGAGCCTGCGATCCGAAATGAGTGGGATACCGAAGAAAGCGTTATCGAACTCGCAGAGCGCATCAACGCGGCCGCGGACCTGATGGCCGAACACGACTTTGAATTCGGCTACCACAACCACGACTTCGAGTTCGAGTATCTCGACGATGCGGACGAACGAGCCTACGACGTGTTCATCGAGAACATCGAAGATCACGTCTATATCCAGCTCGACGTGGCGTGGGTCTACGCGGGCGTCGATCGTCCTGATCCGCTCAACTACATCATCGAACACGGCGACAAGATCAAATCGTTGCACATGAAAAACTGGTCCGAAGCCGACGATGCTCTCACGGAGATCCACGAGGGTGATCTAAACCAGCGCGCAATTGCGACCGCCGCGCGCAGGGCATCCCAAGTCGATCACCTCGTGTACGAGTACGACAACTCGCCGCAGCCCTACGACTCGTTCGAGTACGCCGGCGAGTGGCTCAACAGAATCAACCACCCGTGGGATCCCGCCGGTATTCCCGGTATCCCGGATGCCGACACCCACCCGGCGAAGCTCGCTGACTGACTATCGCTATCGACTGCCCGAATGAACTTCCCGGTGATGTAGTAGTCGAGTACGGGTGGGCCGCAATTGGGCGGTCCCGATTGGCACCTACCAATTGGCGGCATCACTGACCCATGCAACTACTTCGGAATATTTCGTACTGAACCGGTCAAATCAGTACATTGTATTCTGATATAACTAACTCGATCTATTAATTATATTAGTAGTTAATTATTTATGATATGGTCTCGATGGTACTATTGGAATGGGACCATGAGAGACACAGCCAGTCGTGGAATGGCAACTAGTAGCAGGATGCAACCGGTTATCCAGAGCGAGCTCCCAACAACTTCGCTTTTCGACGGACAGCCGGCCGCTGCTGTGAACGAATTGGAAATCGCAATCGGAGACTCGAGTCAGTAACGACACAAGATAATGAGCACTAACACAATCGAACTCGAAGCAGTAGCCATACAGGATAAGAACGGACAGGGGCCACCGGATCACGCCGGACCACCGGACCATGCCAACGCACCGGACGACGCTGGACCGCCGGATCACGCCGGACCACCGGGAGATGACGGAGACCTTGAGTACGCGTGGGTAGGGGTTTCGCCGAAGGCGATAGAAGGTGAAACGAATCCGGATCTCTCGGTGGTCGCAGACGAAGCGTACACGCTCGAGTGGACGAACACCGACGGTGTCTTTCACAACTTCGCAATCGTAGATGACGACGGTGAGGAACTCATCGCATCCGACGGGATCTCGGAGTCGGGCGAGACGGAGACCGTCGAGTTTACGGCGACCAAAGCGATGTCGACGTACCTCTGTGAACCACACCCGGAAGATATGGAGGGCGACATCGATGTCGGCGCGCCCGAAGAAGCGGTCTTCGAGGTGGACAACCTCGAGCTCTCGGAGACGACGGTCGACCAAGGTGACCTCCTCGACATCGGTGCGACGATCACCAATACCGGGAACGTCGAGGTATCTCAGGAAGTTTCACTGCTCATCGGCGATGAGATCGTCGACTCACAGGACCTTTGCCTCGAATCCGGCGAGTACGACACCGTCACCTTCGAAGGTATCGAGACGAGCGAACTCGAGCCGGGTGAGTACACCGTCACCGTCGCTACTGAAGACGACGAACGTAGCGAAACGCTGACCGTCGAGGCGGTCGACGACGAGGTACTCTGGCACCGCGAGCACGACTGGGAAGCCGATGCAGACGCAGCCACCGATTGGGCTAACTATGACGTCCACGACCTCGGTCAGGAAGCGAGCGGTGAAGCGATGGCGATGGAAGTCGATCCGTACGGCCAAATCTGGTACATTGGCCGTGGTGCCGATTTCGTTGCCCACGGAGACGACGTCGCCGAAGTCTGTTACGTCGACCCCGATACCGGCGAGCACGAAGTCGCGCTCGAACTCGACGTCATCGTCGGTTCCGAGGAGATAACGGGCGGGAACGCTCGAGAACTCGGCGGTCAAAGCGTCGCTATCGACCCGGATTTCGAGCAAAACGGCTACGTGTACGTCTACTACCATCCTTCCAGCGAGGAATTCGACCTTGTCGACAATCCGTATCACGAGGATATTACGACGATGCTCCAGCGGGTTTCCCGCTTCGAAATGGATGGGGACGTTCTCGACCCGGAATCCGAGGAAGTACTTATCGAGATTCCGCTCCAGCTCGAGACCTGCTGTCACATCGGCGGCTACCTTGAGTTCGGTCCAGAGGGCGACCTCTATATCACGACGGGTGACGACTCCAACAACGTTGGCGCGCCCGACGACGAGGTCAACTGGTCGATGACCGACGAACGCGAGGGCCACGTCGGTGGCCGGCCTGCCGCCGTCTCTGATGCTCAGCGGACCTCCGGAAATACGGCTGATCTGCGCGGGAGCGTGTTGCGGATCACGCCCACGGATGACGGTGATTACGAGATTCCGGATGGAAACCTCAAAGAATGGTGGGAAGGAGAAACCGGCGAGGCGTACGACGACGAGGAGTTCCTCCCGGAACTCTACGTGATGGGGTTGCGAAACCCCTTCACGATTACCGTCGACGACCACACTGGATTCCTGTTCATCGGCGATTACGGCAATGACGCGACCGAATGGGATCCGGACCTCGGAACGGTGGGTCAGGCGACCTACCACCTGTTCGATAAGCCGGGCAACGCTGGCTATCCGTTCTTCAAGGGATACTACCCGAACCGGCAGTACGACTTCGAGGCCGGCGAGCCGGGACAGCCGTTCTGGTTTGACAACCTCCGCAACCGGTCGCGGAACAACACCGGTATCGAGAACATTCCGAACGTGACACCGGCGCTCGCTTGGCATCCCCAGAATTTCGAAACGTACGAGGACGTTTCCCCTTGGGCGGATATGCCACGACCCGGTGAAACCACCTGGCCGCAGTTGGACGCTGGCGGTTCGGCTGACGCGGGCATCGCCTACCGCTACTCCGACGACTACGGAGATGGTGCCCTCGATCCGTACTTCGAGGGGAAACAGTTCTTCATGAACCCGAGCAACGAGGACGTTATTCGTTACTTCACCTACAACGAAGACGGAAGCCTCGAGATCGACGAATTCCTTCCCGACAACCCCATCGAAGGCGCGTACGACATGGACCTTCTGCCAGACGGTCGACTCGTCACGATGGGAATGTATTCAGGAATTCACGTGATCGAATATCAGGGCGATTCACCGGAAGCGGAGGTACCGGAACGCGTCGAACCCGGTGCAAGCGGGCTCAGCGGCGATCCGCCGGCGGATGCGACGGTTCTCTGGAACGGTGACGACGCCACGCTTGAGGACTGGGAACATTACCCCGACGGAGAGGATGCCGAGTGGATCGAACACGACGACTACTTCGAAGTCGAGCTAGGGACTGGCGACCTTCGGCCCCAGGAGGCGATGGGCGACGTTCACCTCCACCTCGAGTGGCGCGTTCCCGAGGGTCTCGAGGGCGAGGGCCAGGGGCCAGGAAACAGCGGCGTCTTCATGATGGAGACGTATGAGATCCAGATCCTCCAGAGCTACGACAACCCGACCTATCCGAGCGGGTACGCCGGATCGTACTACATGGCCGAGGAGGGTGGCGGCAGCGCCCCGCTCGATCTGCCGATCCGTCCGCCGGGAGAGTGGCAAGAGTTCGATATTATCTGGCGCGGTCCCCGATTCGAGGACGGTGAAGTGGTTCGATATCCGCAAACGTCGGTGTTCTTCAACGGCGTGGCCGTCCAGATGCACCTCGACATCCCGGGGCCCGTCTGGTACGACACGCTCTATGACTTCGACGACGACGAGTTCGGACACCCGCAGGATGAGGACGGCGAGTTCCTCGAGGAGGTGCCCTTCGCCCTGCAGGACCACGGTGCCGAGGACGACCACGTTCACTTCCGGAACATCTGGTATCGCGACCTCCCCGAACGGCCGGTCGAGGACCGCGAGCACCCGGACGAGATTCCCGAATACGATACGTCCGGCGGCGGTTGGGAGGAGCCCGAACAGGTCGATCCCGGCGGATTCGGAACGACGGGCGAGCCGCCCGAAGACGCCGATATCCTCATCGACGACGCGTTCACGCTCGAGTCGGGCGAGGGCGACTGGGAGAGCGACGACGAGTACGGTGACGCACAGTTCCACGTCGAATACCGTAGCCCAGAGGACGTCGACGGTGAAGGAACTCAGCGCGGCTCGAGCGGCGTCCTGATGATGGGCGACTACGAAATCAACATCGTGGATACGTGGGAAAACCCCGTCGAGCCCGACGAATGGGCTGGCGCCTACACCCACCAGACCTCGCCCCATCACGACGCGGTTCGAGAACCCGGCGAGTGGCAGCAACTCGAAATTCTCTGGCAGTCTCCTCGGTTCGAGGACGGCCAACTCGAGAAGCCGGCACAGGTGACGGCGCTGTTGAACGGCGTAGCCGTCCAGACTCGCCTCGAAGTCGACGGACCGAACGGCGAGGGCGCTCTCGAGTCGTATCAGCCCCACGGCGAACAGCCGCTTCGGCTTCGTGAGGACGGAAGCGATGTGGAGTTCCGTAACACGTGGGTCCGCCCGCAGGAATCGGACGAACTCGAGGACGGCGACGAGGACGAGGGCACGGTTCCGGACGGAGCGATCGAACCGGGCACGGCCATCGAACTCGACGGCCAGACGGCTGGATGGATCGGTATTGCGCCCGAGGAAATCGATGGCGAGGAGAATCCGACGCTGACCCTCGCCGAAGGTGAAACGTACGAACTCGGCTGGACGACAGGCGACGGTGGCTCTCACAACGTCGAAATCAGGGACGGAGACGGCACCGTCGTCGACGATCTGTCTACCGAGATGACGAACGACCCCGACGAAGACCAGTGGCTCGAATTCGTCGCGACCGCTGAGATGGCTCAGTACGTTTGTGCACCTCACGCGGGATTGATGATCGGTGAAATCGAAGTAGTATAAGAGATTGCTCGAAGCAATCTCTTCGTTATAAGAGACGTTCTCTGTAATACAATATAAGATACACAAGCATTCGAATGAGAGTGCGCTATTGATAGAATCACAAATATTGTAACTATAGGCGCAGTAAGTTTTTGTATATGGTGTTACCCCTCTATAAATTCTCATTACTCAATTTTATTTGGTACATATATGCCGAATGAGGAGATATTTTACTCTAGTACTCGCAGATATATACTCTATACGGTAGTTATATTGGGCTATCACACACTCTTTTTGTATGTTATTTCATATCATTAACCAATATCATGATTAATCGCTAATAGTGGTTTTGAATGGTGATTCGTGTTACTTCCTTTTCCAAATTGGACGCTGACGGATACGTTCACGGTGACGGATTCTCACCGCTAAACCGGGCTCAACCACAACAAAACGTTTATTATCCACGAATGCTGGTAATTTACTGATGGCTAAGCATACATCTCGCCGTACAGCATTGAAGCTCGCTGGAGGAATCACTTCTGTAGCGTTTCTAGCAGGATGTCTTGATGACGACGACGAAACTGATGAGGAAAACGGTGACGGAACAAACGGTGACGACGATGAGAACGGCAACGAAAGCGAGGACAACGGCGACGATAACGGTGAAGTAGAACAAGATCTCGACCCGGCTGAGTGGGAAGACGTTGAATCGATCAAATTGCTCGGTGACGCATCCGGTTGGGTCGGCGTCGAACCCGAGATGATTGCCGACGTTCAAAATCCGACGTTGATTCTCTTCGAGGACGACGAGTACGATCTTACGTGGGAAAACGACGATGCGGGCCCGCACAATATCGTGGTTCGGGATGACAACGGAGACACTGTCCGAGACTACGGAACGGAAATCACCCGAGACCTCGGTGACGAACAAACGCTCGAGATCGAAGCGACGTCCGAGATGAGCGAATACGTCTGTGAACCACACTCTAGCGCAATGGTCGGCGAAATCCAGATCGAATAAGCAAAACCCCTAGTCGCCTAGCAACCGAAAAGCCGATCAACGCATTTTTCAGCATCGATATACCGATGCCGCGGTCCTGTCCCGGAACACTGCTCCAGAATAGCGAAAATCGTTTGCTGGCTAGTCTTCGCTTTCGTAGGGTTCTCCGACGGAGGAAGGCATCTGCGTCTTCCCCCAGACGGTGAGCACGACGACCACGATGACGTACGGGACCAAGTTGACGATTCTGCTCGAGAGGTTGATTCCGAGTGTCTGGAGTTGAACGCTTATCATATCCAGTCCACCGAACAGGAGCGCTGCGAGGGCTGCCCCGATCGGATTGTAATTCCCGAAGAGGTACGCGACGATACCGAGCCAGCCGCGCCCGTCAACTGTCGTGTCTCCGGAAGCGTTGAAGCTACCGAGGTGAGCGAGCAACACTGCACCTGCTAATCCCGCCATCGCGCCGGAGAAAATCGTCGCCGCGTATCGGACGCGATTGACGTCGATACCGGCGGTATCCAGCGCTTCCGGATTCTCGCCTGCGGCCTGAATCCAGTACCCGTACCGAGTTCGGTAGAGGAAGAGCCAGGAAACGGCGACGAAAACGAAGGTCAAGAGAATAAGTGGCGACTGATCGAAGAAGATCGGCCCGATGACGGGAATTTCAGCCAGTCCCGGGACGACGACATTGTTAATACTCGAGAGCCCACCACTGCTTCTGCGCCCCCAGATGAGGGTTGCAATGACCGGCGCGAATCCGAGGCCGATAAACCAGACCGCTAACCCGGCGACGATCTGATCTGCTTTGTACCGAATGAGTAACACGGCGAAGATGGCGGACAGTATTATCGTAACCAGTACCGAAGCGACGAGAGCGATCCAAATATAGCCCTGTCCCGGCGAACTGCCGCCGAGTCCGAACATCGTTACCGCTGCGGTCAACGCTCCGAAGATCATGAACCCCTCGAGACCGATGTTGAACACGCCGCTTTTCTCGGCGTACAGTCCCCCAATAGCCGCGATTGCGATCGGAGACGCGACCGCTAACGATCTGTTGAGGAACCCGTAGGTAAAGAGCGACGTCTCGATGCCGACGGCGATGAGGGGGATGAGAACAACGAGACCGAGGGTACCGAGCTGAACCCGTCGTTGACTGGTGTAACTAGCGACGCTCATCGGTCGTCACCTCCGAGACCCGTTCGAGCAGCGGCCATACGGAACAGTTCCGGCGCGGCGACAAACAGAACGACGAGTCCGACGATACCGTCGATCATTTGAGCCGGGACGTCGCTGTGAATTTGGATGTGCGATCCGGCGGAATCGAGCCCGCCGAACAAAAGCCCTGCCGGGATGACGCCGATCGGGTTGTTCGCCGCGAGGAGACTCACGGCGATGGCGTCGAACCCGTAACTGCTAATTCCGTCAGGATTAGTGAAATTTCCAGTTATCATGATTACGAAGATCGCTCCGGCGAGACCGGCGACCATCCCGGAGAAGGTCATGGTCGCGACGATGGTTCGTTTGGCGTCCACGCCGGAGTACGTCGCCGCCGACTGCTGATGACCGCTCGTCACCATGTCGTACCCAAAGCCGGTGCGTTCGATGACGATCGCGACGAGTATGACCACAGCAATCGTGATACCGAGACCGATGATCGAGAAACTCGAACTGCTAAAGACGATCTGCGGGAATCCGACGTACTCCGGAAGTTGTTCCGTTCTCGTCGATGGCGCGTTCGGATCTTGGAACCAGCCCATAACGAGCCAGCCGACGATACCGATCGCGATGAAGTTCAGCATAATGGTGGTAATAATCTCGTTTGCCCCGGCGTAGGCTTTCAACGCGCCGGGTAGTGCCGCGTACAACCCACCAGCGATAATGCCCGAGGTGGTCCCGATTACTATCAGTGCGACACCCGCGATCGGCCCACTTGGGAGGAGCGGTGCGAGCCAAACGATCGGCATGACGGTCGCGATCCCGCCGACGATGAACTGACCCTGAACGCCGATGTTAAACACGCCCGCTCGGAATGCGACTGCCACAGCGACGCCAGTCAGAATAAACAGCGTCGATAACCGTAACGTTCGTGCCATCGCCGCCTCGCTTCCGATCGCGCCGATAATCAACTGGTTGGCGAACAACGCTGGATTGTACCCGGCCAGGGCGACGATACCCAGACCGATCAAAAGCGCCAGGGTCGTCGAGGCAATCGCGATCCCGACCCGCTCGAGTACGCCCGCGTCTAACATCCGATCTGCGGCGCGGTCGAGTACCGTTCTGGCTCCGCTCGAGTCAGCGCTGCTCATGCCTGTGCTCCTCCCTTCGATTCTTGTTCCGATAATTCTCCTTCATTTTCGAGACGCTGGCCGGCCATCAGGAGGCCGAGTTGCTCTTCCGTTACGTTGTCCGGATCGACGATATCGATAAATTCGCCTTCATACATGACTGCGATTCTATCGGAGAGTTTCTGAATTTCCTCGAGTTTCGACGAGACGACGACGATCGCCAATCCGTCCTCGCGGAGTTCGAGTAACCGGTTGTGGATAAACTCGATCGAGCCGATGTCGACACCGCGTGTCGGATGCGACGCGAATATCAGGTCCGGATCGTGGCCGATCTCTCTGCCGACGATGAACTTCTGCTGGTTGCCGCCGGACAGTGATGCCGCTTCGGCGTCGGCGTTCGGCGGGCGAACGTTGAACTCCTCAATGATATCTTCCGCGTGCTCGCGGACGGCCGTCCAATCGATAACGCCGTCGCTGACGTACGGTTCGATGGTCTGGTTCCCGAGCAGTGCGTTCCGGACGAGGCTGTAATCCTGAACGAGCCCTTCCGTTTGTCGATCCTCGGGAATGTACGCGATTCCTTCCTCGATACGTTGCCGACGGCTCATTTCTGTGACGTCTTCGCCAGCAAACCGGACGGATCCCGACTCGAGTGATCGAAGTCCGGTACATCCTTCGACCAGTTCGGTCTGGCCGTTCCCCTGGACGCCCGCGATGCCCAGGATTTCTCCGGATCGAACGGTGAGGTCGACGCCAGCAACCTTCTCGATATCGCGGTCATCCCGAACGTGGACCTCGTTCGCCTCGAGAACGGGTTCGCCTGAGGTTGGTTCTCGTGACTGTCGATCGAACATCACCTCTCGACCGACCATCATCCGTGCTAGATCTTGTTCGGTAGTATCCGCGGCCTTGACGGTGCCGACCGACTTTCCATCCCGAAGAACGGTAATGTCGTCGGCCGCCGTCAACGCTTCATCCAGTTTGTGCGAGATGAATATCATCGAGTGGCCCGCATCCGCGAGATCGCTCAGCAGGTCGATTAACCCCTCGACCTCCTGTGGAGTGAGAACTGCCGTCGGTTCGTCAAAAATGAGAATTTCCGCTCCTCGGTACAGCGTTTTGACGATTTCGACGCGCTGTCGGTCACCGAGATCGAGATCGCGGATCTGGGTATCTAACTCCTCGTCGATACTGAATCCGTATCGCGAACAAATATCCTCGATTTCGTCTCTTGCGGCGGACTCGTCGATCAATCCGTTTTCTGCCGGTTCGTGACCCAGAATGATGTTCTGCAGGACGGTCATCGGCTCGACGAGCTGGAAGTGCTGGTGGATCATTCCGACTCCGACGCTCATCGCGTCTCGGGGAGAATTGAACGTTTGTTCTTCGCCGTTGACGGTGATTGATCCCTCATTTTGATCGTACAATCCGTAGAGAACGCTCATCAGGGTTGTTTTCCCCGATCCGTTCTCACCGAGCAGCGCGTGAATCGAGCCCTGCTCCAGCGTGAGATCGACCTCGTCGTTGGCGACGACATCCCCGAAACGTTTGGTGATTCCCTCGAGTTGGACGGCTGGAGGTGCGTTACTTGTAGTCATTGTTTGTTATTGGAAATTCACGCATAAATATGAACTGAAAAGACGGCGGCGTTAACAGCCGGTCGGTCCGCACTCGAGATCGATCTCGTCGTCTTCGAACGCTTGAATCGCTTCTTCGAGGTTCTCGTCGAGTGCATCGGGGAGATCACCGTCGAAGGCTTGACCGACGACGAAATCGATTCCACCGTTTTCGAGGCTGAGGTTCTGTTCGCCGACGAAGTCGTCGAAGTTGCCTTCGGCGACTGCTTCCGCCATGTCGTAGGTCGCCTGGTTGAGGGCCTTCACTGCGGAACCGAGGATGACATCTTGATAATCATCCGACTCGGACTGATCGGTGTCGACGCCCAGCGCGAAGCGACCGTTATCCTGTGCGGCCGAGAAAACGCCCTCCCCGGCGGACGAAGCGGCGTGCCAAACGATGTCGGCTCCGGCGTCCATTTGGGACTCCGCCTGATTCGCCGCTGCTGAGGCGTCGTCGAAACTCCCGGCGTACCCGTCGAGAACCTCGATGTCTTCGTCGACCCACTCGACGCCTTGGATGTACGAGACTTCGAACGCTTCGATCAAGTCGATACTTTCGCCACCGACGAATCCGACGATATCTTCGTCCGGGTCGGTGGAACTATCTTCGTGCTGGATGTCTTCCTGGGTGAGCGTTCCGGCTGCGACGCCAGCGAGGAACGACATCTCGTTGTTCATTTCGATCCATCCGGAAACGTTGTCGGCACCGTCAACAACGTTGTTGATCAGCATCCAGTTTTGGTCCGGATACTCGTCGGCGTTCTCTACGAGTGCGTCCGTGTGGTTGTCACCGATACAGATGATGAGATCGTAGCCACCGTCGGCGGTGTTGGCCTGCACTGACGGATAATTGGACTCGCTTCGCTCCTCGACCTGCGTAAATTCGAGATCGAGGTCGCCTTCGGCGTCCTCGAGACCGCTTACCGCATTGTCGTTGAACGCGTTGTCGCCGAAGCCGGCAGGACTCGAAATGATAGCGATGCTCGTTTCTCCTCCCCCAGAGGCGCCATCCATACATCCGGCCAGCGCTGCAGTTCCGATTCCGGCCGCCCCGGATGCGAGAACCGTCCGTCGACTAACCCCAGTCGTCGACGAATGGCGTTGCGTATCATCGGATCCGTTCCGCGTATCCATGTTTGGTACCATTACACTACCCAGGTAGTTTTCATACATTATAAAATTACTCATGTTCGAGATAGCTTTCACCACTTCCCACACCGTTCTGTTAGCGGCCGATGAACCTGCGAAACGACAGTTCGATCAGCTGCCGGTCTCGTTACACTCCATCTGGAAGTCGAAAATCAGTGACTACCGTGCTAGGAAATGACTATATCGTCATATTTTAGGTAGTTGTTCCTAACAGTGTAATTATGGACATAGGTGTTCTAACCGTAGCGCTTGCCGATGAATCACTGCCAGACGCGCTCGCATACCTATCCGATCACGGTGTGGGCGCTGTGGAACTCGGCTGTGGCGGGTTTCCCGGCGACGCACATCTCCCTCGAGCCGAGTATCTCGACAACGAGGAGAGCCAGGAGGAGCTCCAGAACGCACTCGATGAGCACGACCTCTACGTCTCGGCGTTGTCCGTACACAATAACCCGATCCATCCGGACGATGAAAAATCGGAAGATGCCGACAACGAACTCCGCGAAGCGATTCGACTCGCATCGCAGTTGGGCGTCGATACCGTAAACACGTTCTCCGGCTTGCCTGCTGGCGGTCCCAACGACGAGGTGCCGAACTGGATTACTGCGCCGTGGCCGAACGAACACCACGAGGCTCACGAGTACCAGTGGAACGAAGTTGCGATCCCCTATTGGTCCGAACTCGCAGCGTTTGCGGATGACCACGGAGTCAACGTGGGAATCGAAATGCACCCGAACATGCTCGTCCACGAACCTCGCGGGTTACTCAGACTTCGAGAGGCGACGAACGACCGGATCGGCGCGAACTTCGATCCGTCGCACCTGATTTGGCAGGGAATAGACATCACCGACGCTATTCGTCTGCTCGGCGATGCCGATGCGATCCACCACTTCCATGCAAAGGACGTCAAGACGTACGCGTCACAGGTCCGCGAAAAAGGTATTCTCGACACGACGCCGTACACTGACGAAGCCGATCGGTCGTGGTTGTTCCGCTCCATCGGGTACGGCCACGGCGAGGAGTTCTGGAAGGATATCGTCTCGACCTTGCGGATGGTCGGATACGACGGTGCGCTTTCGATCGAACACGAGGATTCACTCACGTCCTCTCGAGAAGGATTAGAAAAAGCGATCGAGCTACTCGACCGAACAGTCTTCGAAACGACACCGGGCGAAGTCTACTGGACGTAATACGACAATGACTGAGGAATTATCCATCGGAATGCTGGGGTATCGGTTCATGGGAAAAGCACACTCGAACGCGCTCGATCGACTGCCGATGTTCTTCCCGGATGCACCGGCAGTCGAACGGGACGTATTGGTCGGACGGGACCAGGAGGCACTCGACGACGCCGTTGATCGCCTCGGATTCGCACGGGCGAGTACCGATTGGCGTGATGTCGTCGACGAGGTCGACGTCTTTTACAACCTCGGGCCGAATCACATCCATCCCGATCCCTCGATCGAAGCGCTCGAGGCCGGAACATCGGTATTCTGCGAGAAGCCGCTCGCACATACCCTCGAAGACGCAACTCGGATGCGTGATGCGGCACGTCAGTCCTCGGGGACATCCGGAGTGACGTTCAATTACCGATTTATCCCCGCAATCCAATACGCCAAGGAGTTGATCGAGTCGGGCGAGCTCGGTGATATTCGCCATATTCGTGGCGTATACCTTCAGGATTGGTTGGCAGATCCGTCTGCACCGTGGAGCTGGCGACTCGACGAGGAGATGGCAGGCAGCGGCGTGCTCGGCGATCTCGGATCGCACACGATCGATCTGATCCGCTTTCTCATCGGCGAGCAAGCTGGAGACATCGAACGAATCAGCGGCAACTTACAGACGTTCGTTCCGGAACGACCAACACCTGACGGCTCCGAGGTCAGAGACGTAACCGTCGATGACGCGTTTACGGCTCAGGCGGAACTCGAGAACGGAGCGACAGCTAATATCGAAGCGAGCCGGTACGCAACCGGCCACAAGAACGATCTCAGTATCGAAGTGAACGGTTCGAACGGGAGTCTCCGATTCTCACTCGAGAACCTCAACGAACTCGAGTACAAGGGAGCGAACGATCGAGGCTTCCAGTCGATTCTCGTAACCGACGAGAGCGATCCGTACGTCGATCACTGGTGGCCCGCAGGGCACATCCTCGGCTGGGAGCACACGTTTGTTCACACGAACTACGAGTTCCTTTCGGCAGTCGCACAGGGTAGCGATCACACCCCGTCGTTCGAAGAGGGGTACCGCGTTCAGGAACTTCTCGACGCTATCGAACGGGCCGACGAACGGAACGAGTGGGTCAACACTTCCTGACCGATTTTCCGTCGGTCGTTCCGGTTCCGGTTCGGGTTCTCGCAGTCGGTCCCGTTCGCATTCGACTTTGGCTGATCGGGAAGCCAACACGTGGAACGCGGCCGAGAGAAATGGAGAACGTGTCGCCCTTTTTCGCGGCGATCCGTGCTATTCGTTCGCCGATTCTAGTACACCGTTTGCAGGTGACTCGTTAGGCTTCGTATTCGATCATGAATATTCGGCCGTCTTCGCCGCTGAATCCTGGTCCGTACGTCTGAAGGAACAATCGACCGTCCGGACCGTACTCCATATCGTTTGGGGTCTCGAAGTCCTCGTCCGGAAGGAATTCGTTCACGTCGACGCTTCCGTCGTCGTTGTACGTGAGGTATCCCATCCAGTTGTCGTTGAACGGTGCCATGATGAACTGCTTGCCGTCGAAGTACGGATCCAGTGCACCCTCTCCGAACTCGTCGGAGTGTCGGTAGCGTGGTCCCGTGTTTGCGGACCCGCCGTCCGGGAACTCGGGCCACGATACTTCGCCGGGTTTCGGCATATCGACCCAGTCGGGAGCTTCGACGTAACTGTCCGAACTCTCAGGGAACCAGACGTCAGCCGGCGTAACCGGTGGAAGCTTTTCAAGTCCGGTGTTGTTGCTGGAGTCGTTCCGAAGGTTGTCGGGCCAGAACGGCTGTCCGGATTCCTCCGTCTCGAAATCGTATCGTCGGTACGGATAATACGCGTGGAAGAACGGCCAACCGGCGTTGCTCGCTTCGCAGATCTGGCGGTATTCGATGAGCCCCATCGGTCCACGATCGCTATCCCACTCTTCGCCGTCCGGTCCGTAGTCAGCGACGTGGAGAAGGCCAGTCTCTTCGTCGACAGCAATGGTGTATGGGTTCCGCAGTCCCATCACGTAAATTTCCGGTTTGACGAGTCCTTCCTCGATTTCGTCACCGTAGCCCTGATCCTCGGTGAACAAGTTGTCGTCCGGGATCGAGTACGAACCATCGTCTTCCGGGATGATTCGGAGTATCTTCCCGCGAAGGTCAGCCGTGTTTCCGGAGGTGCGCTGGGCGTCGAACGCCGGATGTCGGGCGTCTTGATCGTCGATCGGAACGAATCCGTCCGATTCGAACGTGTTGGAGTCGTCGCCGGTCGAAATGTAAAGCTCCCCTTCTGGCCCGAACTCGAGGTATCCACCGAGGTGACAACAGAGGTCACGCTGATACGGAATGCGGATGATCTCTTCTTCGGTGTCGGCGTCGATTTCGTCGTCTTCCATCTCGAACCGGGACACCAGCATGTACGAGTAGTCGATCCCGTCGTGTTCCTCGTCCTGGCTGGGATCGTACCACTCCGCGTATGGACTTTCGCCGATGTCTTCCGTGGCGTCTTCCGTCGGCGTATAAAAGATGTAGACGTAATTGTTCTCCTCGAAGTCCGGATCGAAGACGAGCCCCTGCCCACCGTCTTCGTCCGTAATACGGACGGGAAGCTCGAGTGCAGTCCCCGTCTCGTCGGAGTCCGGATCGACGTAGTTGACTCGAGCTGTCCCATCCCCTTCCTGCCCGAACGTGGCGCCACGGGTGATGTAGAAGACGCGCCCGTCGGGAGCGACGTCCATGGACATCATATTGTCGTGAACGTCCAGTTCGGTGACGGAGTAGTTGTCCCAATTCGTTGCGGCGTCCGGGTCGGGCTCGGCTCCCCCGTTTGACTCCTCTTCGTCGTCATCGGTCTCGTCCGCACAACCAGCTAATCCGATCGCACCGAGTCCTCCAATCCCCTGAAGGAGGCGGCGTTTGTTACTGCTGTTGGATGCACTCTCTTCTCCAGTCCTCTGATTAGACATACACCTCTACTGTAGAACCAACCTAAAAAAACCTTGTGGTGAGACACCGCATCACAGTTCAATTTTCTATCTAGTTTCCGGAGTCGCTCAGCGCCCGGATCAGTCTCGGTCTTTCCCCTAGCGGCCATTTTCGATCGAACGAAAAGCCCGCTCGGTACCGATACGGGCAGGAAACGACCCAGCTAAATCGGTTACTCACGCCAATTGCGAGTAACGGCGTTAATTGGTTTGATTTAGAAGTTGAAAGCCGCACCCGCGCGGTTTCGATTACTCGAGTAACGACGACCGTTCGAACGGTATGGAAACCGACTCGGTGATCCCGAGCATATCCGTAATCGTCGGTGTCACGTCCAGCGCATCCGTGGTTTCGTCCAACTCGAGTGTCGGCGCTGCTGGACCGCCGAGCCCGTAGCAACCATACGCCGATTCGTCGACGCGACCGTGTGAGCCGCTCACCTTCGTCGGATCCAGCGACACCAGGCCCTCGTCTCCGAAGAACAGCTCGCAGGGGTCGAACCCTGGTTTTTTGTGGATATCCATGTCCCCAGCATATGGCGGTGCCTCCTCGGGATTGTCCCACCAGTAATACTGGAACCAGGCGTTTTTCTCTGCGATCAAGACGAATTCGCCGGAATCTGGATGATCAACGCCGTACTCGACCTTCCCCGACTCGTCGAGTATGACGTCGACTCCCGATAGGTCGTCGATGACAGCACGCGCTTGGTCGATCGCCTCGTCTTCTACGTAGACGTGTGCGATCTGGTGATCGACCATCGCGAAGGCGTCCGACCGTGACAGATCGACGTCGTCGTTCGCGTCCGTCTCGAGGAGGCCGGCCTCACGAAGCGCCCGGTTAGGGAAAATCGGCGTCTCCACGTCGTGGAACCCGTACTCGCTCACGAGGTTTACGACGGTCTGCTCCCAGCGATCCGTGCCGGTAAGTCCGGACACGAACTCGTCGACGAGGTCGTCGACGACTGCCAGTTCATCGTTGAACGCCTTGGATCCGGGACCGTCGCTCTGTCCGACGTAATCCAGATGGGGAATGTATATCCAGAGGAGGTCGGGATCCGCTCGTTCGATGGCTTCGGTGGCGGCCGAGAGGATCCACTCCGTACTCTCCGCGCTTGCGCCGGGACCCCAGTAACTGTGTAGTGGGAAGTGATTGTACTCTTCTTGCAGTTCGTCGTAGAAGTCATCGGGGTTCGTCCAGCAGTTCATCTCGAGGATATTGTTGTCCTCGTCTTCGATCGGCGACGGTGTGACTGCGATATCAGCACTCGTTCCGATCAAGTGCTGAAAGCACAGCACACCGGTCGTCAACCCGGCATCGTCGCTTGCAGCCTCCCAGATCCGAGTTCGGTCGTCGCGGTCGCGCTCCCACAATTCTGCGACATCCCGTTCGCGATCGTACTCTCCATTCGACACGTCACCGTGCGTACGAGGGCCCTGTCCGCTCGCGAGCGTCGTCTGGGCCGGAATCGTAACGGCGGGGAACTGTGGACGGAGGTCAGCGACGTTTTCGCTCGGAAAGAGCGAACGAAGCGTCGGTGTCCGCTCGTCGTCGATATGGTGCGGTTGCAGTCCGACAATGTCGAGAACGATGACCCGTTCGGCGTCGTTCTCTCCGTCTCGAGTTCCGAGTGAATCGTCGTGGCTGTTCGTCGGTCCCTCCGTGCGATCGGAATCTGAATGGGTGGTATCTGTCATGGATGTGTTCGACTAATCCACTTGATTGTGGCGTTCAGCGTAGTCGTATAGTCGGTTCAGCTGTTGGGAGAAATCGTGTTCGTCGACGCCAATCGGCGCTTTGAAAAACGATGCAAGGTGTGGCTGAAGCCCTCCCTCGCCATGTTCGTCGGCGTGAACGGCGAGACGGATTAGATCGAGGACGAGCGGTGCGGCGAGCGCCGAATCCGAACCGTCCCAGGTGAACTGCATCTTCATCTCCGTCTCGAGGAACCCTTCGAAATGGATGTGGTCCCATGCTGTCTTCCAATCTCCGAGCGATGGCGTGTAGTCGATCCGAACCCGGTTGTGGCCGATTTCCGGAAGGATCGACTCGAGAACGTCGCCTTTCGTCGAGAGCTTTCCAGCGGCGTTTGCGTCGTCCTCGAGAACCTGTCCGTCGGTGTTTCCGAGGATGTTGTGTCCCTCCCACGAGAGAACTCGAAGATTTCGTCCCGCGAACATCGGTGCAAGCGCCGACTTGACCAGTGTTTCTCCGGTCTTCCCATCCCGTCCCATGTGTGGAACATCCCGCGTATCGGCCAATTCCCGAAGTCCACCCAGCGCCGATCCGGTACTGGGTGTGAAGTTTATGTACGGATGTCCATCGACCAGTGCGGCGTATGCATAAAGCGTGCTCGCAGGAAGGTTCCGGTCGTCGTTTTCGATCGCAGTTTCGAAGTCCGCCAGCGTTTCGTACTGCTCCGGTGATTCGATCATCGGCTCGGTCGAGGCGGCGTTGACGACCACTAACCGATCGACGTTCTGTTTTCTAACGAAATCGTCGTAATCGGAGCGGATTTGTGAGATAACGTCGCGTATCGTTGCTTCCTCCGTCGCTTGTTCGTCGGATAGCTCCTCTACGACCCGTCCACAACGCTGTGCAGTTCCAATAGTAACCCGTTCGTCTATCTCGCGGAGGTCTTCACGCACCGCTTCGAGGGTCTCCCGTTTCGGGACGGACCCTGCTTCGTGTGCTGCTTGTGCAGTTTGTTCGATACTCTGGGTTCGTACGTCGTGGCCCCCAAACACTAGTTGGTCGATATCCGGAAGATCGAGTGATGTGACCGGATCTCGCTCCGTAACCATGCCTGTCGTATCTATTTCACCCCTTGCGATCGCTCGCGCCCCCACCATCGACATGCTCGCTACGTTTCCCCTCGCACCAACTATCCAAACACCGGTTGCCATATTTGGTACCTCCAATCACATACATAAAAACCCTCCTATGGTTTCGGAGATCAGTTTCTACTCGACCACCAGTAAAGATCGGTACTTGTGTATTACAAAACCATCTAATACTGTTATAATGCCGTTATGATGGTGGAAAATTGGTGGAAAACCACACCATACAAATTTACTACAAGTCCAATAAATATACTTCTGGAGTTTTTCAACATTTTCACCGAAAATAGGGTCTAATATTACAATAGTACAATCGTAACGCCCTAATGTGTTGTTCTATCTCACATGTGAGTTAATTCTCGTACATTATAAATTCTACTATTCAGTCGCCGACCGCCGCGTTCCGTCTACTGAAGTCTAACTTTCAACTAGTAGAAGCAGGTGCCGTTCGAACCGTTCAATACTGTGTTCTTAAATTATTCACGTAATTCTCAAGTATGTGCTTTCGTTTTACAGGAGCTCCGCTGACCAAGACGGGTCCGTTCGAAATCTGTTTTTGGTAAGTTGCGTCTCCTCGCGCTACGGAGGATCGGCGATTTTTGTACCGCCCGTGCTCAGTTCGTCCCGAAACGGGATCGTTCCCAAAAGCGCGTTCGGTGAGAACAACCATAGTCGGCGTATTCTACCGATCTTAGTTGGCGAGTAGGATAGAGTAGTTCAGAGTTGCCGTTGTCCTCAAGAGACGTACTGTTCTAGAGCGTCGTAAGACGATGCCGCCGCTTGGTCGGGGGAATCGGGATAGGTATACAATTCCATGGTTGCGAACCCATCGTATCCGATATCATCGAGCGCCCCAAACATCGCTTCGAAGTCGAGGTCCCCTTCGCCGGGGATCCGGTGGTAGTGTTTCCCTCGCCGACCACCAACGATATCCTCGAGGTGAATGCCAGTAATTTGGCCAGCACACCGTCGAATACTTTCGGCTGGCTCCTCGCCGTAGACTGCGACGTGACCGAGGTCGAGATTGACGCCGAGTGCATCGCTTTCGACCTCCTCACAGAGGCGAAGCACTTCGTCGGTACACTCGACGAGCAGTTCGGGTTCGAATTCGATTCCGACCGAGACATCGGCCGATTCGGCGTACGCCGTAATTTCTTCGAGCGACTCGAGAAGGTACCGTCTGGCCTCTTCGGGCGGGTTTCCGGGCAGCGGACGGCCGGTTGCGAGGCAGACAGCCGGGGAGTCGACAGCGACTGCGAGGTCGATCGCCCGCTTCGTGTATTCGACACGCCAGGCTCTGTCCTCGTCGTCGGCCGTGATAATAGTCGGATCGAAAAACGAAGAGGGGGGAGCGTCGTCGTAGTAGCCGGTCGCCGTATTGGCGTTGATGTTCGACACCTCGAGCCCGGTTTCGTCGAGCGCGGTTTTGAGTTCTTTTCGATCGGATTCGTCGAAATCGGCGAGGAACGCGTGTGGCGTGTCAGCCAGGAGTTCAACGCCGTCGTAGCCGTGGTCCGAAATTCGGCGAACGGCCTCGGGGAGTCCGACGGTGGTGTACGCGTTCGTCGAGAAGGCGAGTCGAGTCATATGGACGCATTCGTTCAAACGATGAAATAACTTCCCATGACCGCTTCGTGATTCGTATCCGTCACTGGAACACTGCTATCGCGTTTTCCGAGTCGGCCTTCCGACCCGCCCTTCCGACCCGCCCTCCCGACACCGCCCTCCCGAACCGAGTCACCGAGTTCAGCGTAACCGATAGTTCGGTGGCCCCGTTGGTCCTTCGGACCGTCCCGTGTCACTCGCGGGTTCCGTGGACAGCTAGACGGTAAACAAAAGAGAGATACCGTGGCACTCCCTTCCCGAATACAGAATGGCGAAATCGATACTCGAGGCCCTCCGTCAACCGGAATACACCGGCGAGAATCGATGCGAACCGTGTACGGTACTGAATCTCGCTATTGGGGCCGTACTCAGTGTACTGGTCGCTCGCAAATCGAAAATTGCAGGACTGTTCACCGCCGTCGTATCCATCGCTGCGATTTATTTACGGGGATACCTCGTTCCCGGAACGCCGACACTAACGAAACGATATCTTCCACAGACTGTCCTCGAGTGGTTCGGTAAGGGGTCCGAGCCTGTCGTCTCGAGTGGACTCGATCCGGCGACCGAATCACCGTCCGACGGCGACACCACTGCGATCACCGATATCGACGCCGACGGCAGTACCACCGATATCGACGCTGACCGCGGCACCACCGATACCACCAACGCCGGTGCCCGTGATGGCGAACCGACAGCCAGTAAACCGACGACGGAGGCGATCGACCTCGAGCGGTTCTTTCTCGAACACGACGTACTCGAACCCTGTTCGGAGAGCGACGATCTCTGCCTTCCCGAGGCGTTCGAAGCCGACTGGCTCGAGGAAAGCAAAGCGATTGCTGACTCGGAACTTTCCGCGGCACAAATCGCCAGCGCGTTCGGATTCGAGGGTAATCCCGAAACTTTCGAACTCGTTGTACACGGTGAGACTCACCGCCTCCGCTCCGAATCGGCCCAAGTCGGGAGGTGGGCTTCCCGTCCCGCACTCGTCGCAGATATCGCGGCGAACCGGTTGTTTCGTTCGCGGGTCTCCGACTGGAATACGTATGATTCCCGGGAGAAAGGACGGCTCCTAAATGGGCTCCGGATGTTCCTCGAGACGTGCCCGACTACGGGCGGCAGTACGGAGATGAGCGAGGAAGTGTTCGAATCGTGCTGTCGGTCACAGAAGGTCATCGCCGTAACCTGCGAGGAAACGGGCGAACGACTGTTCGAACACCGCACCGATGACTTCGAGCGGTAACACCGACTCCCCAAATTGGGTTCGTATATCACCCCGCTCTTCTACCGTCGCATCTGACAACGTCGAACGCTTGTGACTAGCAAGAGGCATCGAACGACCGCGACTAGCGGGTGATGTCGAGCGGTCGCGGCTATCAGGTTACGTCGAACACCCGCGAGAGACCCATCGCAGGGAGGAGGAACACGAGTGCAGCGAACGACCATCGGATTCCGACGATAGCGGCAAACGCCGCGTTCAGCACGATCAGCGCTACTACGCACGTGCCGATTGCCGGTCCAATCGTCGCCGGCGAGGGGTCCGTGTACGCTCTAAACAGCGCTCGTCCGGTCCATGCGGTGAATCCACCGAGAAGTCCGATCGAGAGCGCGACCTCCACCGGTGACGGGCTCCGAACGACTGCGACGGCGAGAACACCGAGTACGGCGGCTCCCATTCCTCCTATCGCGACCGGTATCGATCGCGAATCGGTGTCTCCTGTCTCGCTTTCGGCGAGAAAAGTGACGGCCGCGATATAGAGGGTGATAGTCCCGACGATGACGACGGCCCACGGCGGAAGCGCAGTAGGAGAGACGGCGAGTGTCGAACCGAGGAGGACGTTCAATCCCCGGCTTCCGCCCATGAGCAGGAACCCGACGGACGTCCCCTTGAATACGCCGTCGTACAGGAGGATTGTGAGAGCGAGCACGGCAGCGACGAGCCCGGAAGTGAAACCGGCGGCTACCAGAGCGAGCAAGACGCCGCTTCCGAGTAGTACAACTCCAAATACGAGCGCCTGACGCTTCGATACGTCGCCGGACGGTATCGGACGTTCCGGACGCTCTCGAGCGTCTTCGTCGGCGTCGAAGTAGTCGTTGAGCGTCGTTCCAGCCGCGTACAACAGGATCGAAGCGAGCGCCAGACCGACGACGCCATCGATCGAAATCGAGTATCCCGCGCCGGCGGCTATCGCAGCGCCGAGGATTATGTCCGGCGGTGCCGTAAAGAGGTTCGGAACTCTCACTAACGTCGCGTAGGAAGTGACTGTTCTGCTGTTTCCACTGGTTTCGTTCATTCTCCTACGAATCCGTTGAATCAGTCATTCGATCAGGTCCACCCGTGTTCGTGGAGGTAGTCCATCGCCTCGCTGGCGGTTTCCTGTGCGGTTTCTTCGTAGGGGTAGAGTTCGATCGTGACGAATCCGTCGTACTCGCTGTCCTCGATGGCTTGCAGGAAGCCGTCGATATCCATCCCGCCGTCTCCGAGTTGGGTGTGTTCGTGGGTGCCGTCGGCGGGGATGTCTTCGAGGTGGTAGTGGCTCGAATACGGTGCCAGTTTATCGATCAGGTCGACGGGATCTTCGCCGACGCAGTAGAAGTGTCCCGCATCGAAGTTACAGCCCACTCGCGGCGAGTCGATCCGCTCGACGAACTCGAGGAACTGGTCGGACGATTCGATCAACAGATCGGGTTCGGGCTCGACCAGCACATCGACGCCGACGTCTTCTGCGGTGTCTGTCACGTCTCGAATCCCCTCGACGAACATATCCAGGGCGTCTTCTCTCGAGGTTCCGTTCGGGACCGGTCCGCCCGGCGTGATCGAGATGTGGTCGGCCCCCAGGGCGTCGGCCGTTTCGAGGGCGTTTTTCGTGTGTTCGATGCGTTCGCGGCGATCAGCCGGATCGGGCTCGATAAAGGAGGGGTGCTGGAATCCCTGTATCTCGCGGTCGTACTCGGCGGCTTTGCTCTTTTCGGAGCGCTCGAGTGCGCTGAGCATGAACGCGTTGCAGTTACTGACGGCGACGTCGTTGTCCGCGAGGACGTTCCGGACGTGCTCGATGTCGCTGTCGTCGGCGTTCGCCGGGAACAGGTGGGGTTCGTCGAGCAGGATTTCGATTCCGTCGTAGCCGATTTCGGCGAGGATTTCGATCGATTCGTCTAACTCGTACTGGCGGAAGGCGTTGAGTGAGAAGCCAAAGTCCATGGATTAGGCCTCGTAGGTGAAGTTCGGCGACTGGTCGAAAAACTCGTAGGGGTTGTCGAAGACGACCTTCTTGACCGCCTCACGATCCCAGCCTCGATCGAGCATCTTGTCTCTGGCTTTGGGCACGGCGAGGGGATCGGACGGATCCCAGTCGGCTGCGCTGTTGAGCAACATCTTGTCGGTGCCGTACTCCTCTATGATATCGATCGCGGTTTCGTCGGTGATCTTCCCGGGGTAGAGGGTAAAGCCGATCCAACAGTCGGTTTGAGCCGAGATGTCGATGGTGTTTTCGGTGTTGTGATCGAGGATGATTCGTTCCTGCGTGACGCCTTCGTCTCGGATGATCTCGACGAGTCGTTCGGTTCCTTCGGGTTTGTTCGTGTGTGGCGTATGAACGATAACCGGGAGTTCGCGTTCTTCGGCCATCTGGAGTTGCTCTCTGAAGGCGTATTCTTCCTCGTCGGTCCCCTGGTCGAAGCCGATCTCGCCCAGGCCGACGACATCCTCGCGCTCGAGGTACTCCGGAAGTTCGTCGAGGACCCGCTGGGCCATCTCCGGGTAGTTCGCTTCCTTCGGCTCGAGGCCGATGGTGGCGTAGTGGTCGATACCGGCGGCGCGTTCGGCGCGGTTGGTTTCGAAGCCGATGAGCCGCTCGAAGTAATCGAAAAACGATTCGGCGTGTTGTTTGTCCGTTCCGCTCCAGAACGCCGGTTCGATGCAACACTCGATGCCGGCCAGTCGGGCGCGTTCGTAATCGTTGATCGACCGCGAAACCATGTGCATGTGCGGGTCAATTATCGGAATCGACATATCCAACCAGTAGTATTGAACGTACATTAAAGGTGTGTTCTGATCGGGTGGGACACCGACACTTCCCGATCAGTTTCCGAACTCGGCCGGATAGAACGTGGGGCAGAACGACTATGGGAGATAGATATATGCGGGCTCCGCGAGTGTATGGTACTATGCCGGAATACTGTCCGCATTGTCGCGCCCCTGTGGACTCGAGTCGAAAGGAGCCAGAAGAGGGACGCCCCTACGAAGTATGGCGGTGTGAGGATTGTGACGAAGAGTGGCGTCATCCCGAGGAAACGATCCTCGATCGGAATCTCGATTTCAGCAAAGACAAAGAGCAGCTCTCTCGCCGAGAGAGCGATACTGATTTGAACTGGTAACCGTCGAAGGGCGGACGAGTCGTTTCTCGGATAGGGTCGTGCGTCGCCTCATTCATAGACACGTTGACTTTTCCTATCCGGTTTGGAGACATCGTCTTTGCGCGTCGGCACGGCATCGATCGCGTCGTTCTCGATTCAAAGTATCGTTTGTGCACACGAGGAAATCCACGCGATCCGATCGTCGTTCCAGCGTTGGTTGACCCGTGATCGATTTGTCACCGTTTTACTACAACCGCCGGCGTCGTGTCGAAAAACCGGTCCTTCTGACACTCCCTATACCAAAATCATTAAGGCGTACTAACTGACACTCACAGACAGGCTACCACAATTTGTACTGTGGTAGGAGATAGCAGACCACAAAACGCAACTGCCTTTCAAACTACATCATTATGAGCGACTCAACACAGACAGACCGGGAGAACGAACGGACATCTACTGAATCGGGTTACAATGCGAACCGCCGACGCGTCCTGCAGGGCATCGGTGCGATCGGTGTCGGCAGTGCTGCCATCGGGACAGCACAGGCAGCTCAATCGACGCAAGCCCGAACCAGTGCGTATGGATCTACCCCCGCAGGTCAGTCATCGGAAGCAATCGAAACATCGGCTCAATTCTGGTCGTTTACCGAAGCGGACCTTTCGACCGCAGAGCTGATCCGAGAATGCGCTGACGCTGGATACGATGCCATCGAACCGTTCATGATCGACGATGCGGACGAAATCGCCGATGCGCTCGACGAGACGGACGTCCACATGGGGAGCGCTCACGTCGGCCTCGAGGAGCTCGAAGAGGACTTCGACGGGACGATAGAGACCTACTCGCAGTTCGGTAGTCCCGCACTCGTTGAACCGATGGTAGCCGACGGGACATGGAGCGACGAAGACTCCGTTATCGAATTCGCCGAACGGTGCAACGAGATGGCGGACCGCGTCGCCGACGAAGGGCTCGAGTTCGGTTATCACAACCACGATCACGAGTTTCAGCAAATCGGAGATACCACCGCGTACGATATTTTTGCCGAGAACATCAACGACAACGTTCACCTCCAGCTCGACGCTGGCTGGGTTCTCGTCGGCGGCGAAGATCCGATCGACTACGTAATCGAATACAGCGATAACGTTCAGTCGATACACATGAAGAACATGACTGCGAGCGGTGACTTCGTGGAAGTTGACGAGGGCCACGTCAATATGCGAGCCGTCGCGACCGCTGCTCGAAACGCTGCGGATGTCGATTACCTGGTCTACGAGTACGATCAGGCACCCAACCCACTTGAGTCGATCAAAATCGGCGCAGAGTGGATGTCTAAACTGAATCACCCGTACTCGCCCGGCGGGGTTTGTGGTATCGAGGGCGCTGAAGAGCACCCTGCGAAGTTATAGAGACGCCAAGGCGAATACGCCCGCCTTCAGGCGGGGTGGATGGTAAAAATCCGTTCCACCGATCCATCCACAACGTACTTGCTTTTACCATCGACTATACGGGTAAGTTCACGTATCACACGATTTGCGTCCAATATTCTCGCCAGTCACAAGTCGATGCAGCCGTCCTCCGCGAAATCGAGGTCGTGATTCGGGTCGTTATTCGTCTCGGTCGCGGACGTACGTTACCGGACATGGCGCGTTGAGTAGCAGTCGTTGTGTAGTACTCCCAAACATCGCTTTCCCTGCTGGCGAACGTTTTTGACCGCCGATAATCAGGTTATCGACGTTATTGGCCTCGGCTATTCGACTGAGTTCTTCCGCTTTGTCACCGGTCCCAGCGCGAATCTCGAATTCGACTGCCGTTGCTTCTAACTGATCGATTGCTTTCCTGACTGGATCCGTATCTTTTGCCAGCCGTTCTGGAGTTATATCCTCTTTCCTGACATCCTGGCCGACCTGATCAATCGCCTCGTTGTACTGTTGTCGCTCCTCTTCGAGCGTGTTCTGGGAGAGGACATGTCCCAGAATAACCGTTGCGTCTGCAGGTTGAGCCAAATCAATTGCTTGCGCAGCAAGTTCATCGATTCGATCGCCGTCGTCAGGTCCGATCGCGAGCATGACTGTCTCAATCATTGTACAGTCTTTGAATAGCGATTGTCTTAAATATACTGCGTCCATCGGCTCTTCCGGTACGTTAGGAGAAAATGAATTCACACTCCGACTAACAGTGTTTCCCAAAACGTTGTTCAATGGGTGATAAATCGACTTCTATCGAACCACGGTTTCGCTGGGGAAGAGGACGTGAGTGAACCGTTCGAATATCGTCAGAATGTGACCGAACGTTCCATAGCTCAATATTTTGGTAGTATTTATGATTCATTTGTTATTTAAATAGGGATAAATATACGGACTAGCTGACGCTTACGAGAGCACTCCTCCTGTGTGATACATCAGGATCTCTCTAATCCGGAGGTAACAAAGCTGTTATGCGCCGCCATCGAGATTCGAGAGTGGTTCGAAGAAATCGTGTTCTTATTACAACATATCTCGCCAACGTTGATTCTCGATGATAGAGTCTCCAGCTAACGGGAATCTGACTTCGAACCTGTAAATCCGTTTCTATCGGTAGGGCAGTATGCCGTCTCGTGTTTCTCACCGGAGTGTACGGTATCTATCCGGAGAGTTCGTCAAAATAGAGGGTTCAATAGGACTGCAACGGGCGAAACTGGACACTGTTCGCGCTTCGAAATTCAAGTCGGCCGCTTTCACAATTTGCGATGGACGGTCACCCAGTACCGCTATCTAAATTGCTCAAACCTATCACTACTACACCACACAACTTTGGAATCCGTCTTCAACCGAACAAGCGGCGGATTATATACTAAAATAGATATGTGCACCATAATAAATTTGCCATAATACGCTGATCAGCACCGAATAGATCCCGTGATCGTCGCCTGCGATGTTACTGACGGGCCAAACCGATGAAGCTGATCTCGGTGCGACCTTCGACGTGATCGATCCGTTTTGTGCCGTCTAGGTGCTCGCCGAGCGTGCGTTAAAGAGGCCACAGTCGAACTCTATCGATCTTGAGACCGCAAAGCAAACTGCGTCGATGTACGTCGAATCTCGACATAAACGAACAGTCCGCCGAAACCGGGTCTCGAGACGTGAGGGGACGACGACCATCGAACCTGACCTAGTATGTGGATCGGTAATGGGTCGGTGCCAGCGGTAGTAGGCACGAACCGTACTTCCTCGCGACCGGGTCGATCTCCGCCGCTGACTTCGAGACTGACGTTATTCGATCATCACGAGGAGAGCGAGCATTGCAACGAGGCCGACGGCGACGCCACAGACGAGTTCGGGCCGACCCTTGCGAGGGAGGTCGGTTCCGTTGGCTATCCCTGCGGGAAGGTACTCCGAGAAGACGAGATACAGCAGTGCTCCGGCCGCAAACCCGAAGCTCATCGGGAGGAGCGCCTCGATACTGGTGGCCAACTGGTACGCGAGTACGGCACCGAGAGGCTGTGGTAGCCCTGAGACCACCGCCCAGCCGACCACCTTCCACCGGTTCATTCCGTATGCGATAAGCGGAATCGCAATCGCCAGCCCCTCAGGGATGTTGATGATCGAAACCGCGAGGGTCATGTAGACGGCCAACGTCGACACTGCAACGTCTCCGAGAACGACCTCCGTCTCGTGGCCGATATCGGCGAACGCGACTCCGACGGCGATCCCCTCGGGAATGCTGTGGAGGGTCAGTACGCCGACGGCCAACACGACCATCCGATAATCGGCTGTCGGGTCCTGTTGAGCGGGGACATTCCAGTTGGCAATTATTCGGTCTGCAACGAAGACGAACCCAACCCCCGCAAGACAGCCGACGAGGACGTGACCGAAGCTCCCGTCCGCCACCCCCTCGGCCAGGAGGCCGACCGTCGACGCGGAGAACAAAACGCCGGTTGCAACCCCCCAGAGCACGACCAGCCATCGATCCGTGACCTCGCGGACCAGAAAGAAAGGGAGGGCACCCAGCCCCGTGGCGAGGCCGGTAACGAGCCCCGCGATAAACACGAGGAGCAGTTCGTCCGTGACGGGCATCGATGGCCACTCGTGGCCCCACCGGTATATACCCCGTCACATACGACGAGGTGAATCTCACCTTGACTGGCTTTTTCGAACTCCACTCGAGGCGTGGGGACTCGACCGTGAATATAAACTGCCATAGCACACATACACTATCGAGATGACCCAGACCGAACCCCGAACGACGGCAAAGCGGATCGAAACCGTCGTCGTCGATTTCGAGGACATCATCGCAGCGTTCGAGCGAAACGGCCGCGATGAAACCGAACGACGCCGTCACGTCCTCCGCGTTTCCCACCCTTTCGAGGGTAATAGACGGGCTACGCCGCGTGTTTTGGACGAACCTTCCTCCGCCGACTCGGACGATGGGCCGACGCCGATTGATCTTGGCCCCGAAGCCTTCGTCAACGTCCACGGAGAATACGACCCGAAACGAACTCGCATTCCGGCCCCCTCGAGGGAGGAGTCACGATCGATAGCTCGCAACGACCACGATGAGAACGTCGACGAGGAAACTATCGAGGAGTATCACGCGACCGCGGTAGCGGCGTGGAAAGAATGCGTTCGTACGAGCCTTGTCGATGAAGTCCTCCTACCACCTGACCCGGATCTGGAACCCGAGGAGACTGGGTGGACTCCCGTTCGGTACGAAGGCAACGTTTGAAACCGAAGACGCTACCGACGGTAATTGCCGACTTAGATGATTGGAATTACCGAAGCGAGTTCGAGCGACCGAACCCCACGAGGAGTCTGTAACTCACGTTACACCGTTCTGTGTACTATAATGGCGACGAAAACGATTTCACTTGACGAGGAAGCCTACGAGCGGCTGAAAGCCCGGAAGGAAGAAGGAGAAAGCTTCAGTGAAACCGTCAAACGTCTCGCAGGAGAACGGTCATGGAACGAAGTCGTGGGTATCCTCTCTGAGGACGAAGCCACGGACCTTGAAGCCGCTATCGAGGAGGGACGAAATCGGTCGCGAAAACGGAGCAACCGTCTCACAGCGGAGTTAGACGAAGCTGTTGGTAACGAGAAGCCGGAATGATTCAGGACACGCCGTTCATCAATGACCTGTTGCGCGGAGACGAAAACGCGAAACGACTTCTCGACATTATCGAGAAAGAAGCACAGCCGCAAAAAGTGTCCTCCGTGACGGTTCTCGAACTCTATGAGGGTGTTGCTCGTTCACAGACGCCAGAAACGAAACGAGAGCGCATACTCGATATACTGGAAACGAAGCATGTCGTGAGCGCCGACCACGCCGTGATGCGAAGAGCCGGGAAACTCTCCGGTGAGTTACTCAATAGCGGTGAGCGAATCGAGCGTGAGGACTGTATTATCGCTGCGACCGCTCTCCTAAACGATGAATCGATTATCACGAGAAACACCAAGCACTTCAGACGTGTCGATGGCCTCGAAGTACGGTCTTACTAGTACGCTTCTTGTGTTGATTGCTACCGATTCTCACGCTGGTGAACCTTGTTCAGTTCGATCAACATTCGGAACGTCGCCTTGACGAGATTTCGGTCGAGATCGAACTGCTCTGCGTTCTCTCCCGCTCGTTCCATGACCTGTTCCTCTTGTTTCTCGTCGGTCGTCGGAAGGTCCCGGTCTTCCTTGACCGCGGCGATGGTGTCCGCGACGTACGTTCGCTGTGCGATCAGTTCGACCAGTTCCTGGTCGATCGTCTGGATCTCTTCGCGAAGTTCTTCGAGGTCCATTTCCTCCGGCTTCCGGTTCTCCCCGTTTGGTGGTGTTTCTCGAGTCATGTGGTTTGTGTTCCGTCGTTTCGTGTCCGTAGCAAACGCGTCGATCCGTCTCGATTCTCCCAGCTGTCTCGAACGGCCTCGAGTTGCTCGCGGTCGCCGATCGCGACGAAGCTCGAGCCGGTTCCTGACAGCGAGACGCCTTCGACCGCCGGAAGCACGTCGAGCATCGGGTCGGTGGAAAACCCGAGTGCACCACAGAACGCGAATCCGTTGACGGTCATTGCCTCGCCGTAGCGGCCCTCGTGCGCGAGTTCGGCGACCAGATTCGCCATCGGTGCGACGCGCTTGCAGTCTGAAATATCCGCGTCCGCGCTGAACGCCTGTTCGGGCGGCGTGTACACCAGCGCGTGCCAGTCGGCCGCTTCGCGGGACAACACTTCGTCGGTGGCGTTGTCGGTTATCGTCACGCCGCCGAGCATGCTCGCGCTCGCGTCGTCGAACGCACCAGTTGCGGTGACGCCAGCTTCTCGGGCCGCCTGCACGCCGAGCCGACATGCGTCAACGCGTTCGACGGCGTCTGCGATCTCGAGCGCGTCGAGGGTCGCAAGCACCGTCGCGTTGGCCGCCGCACTTGAGCTTTTCAGCCCGGCGGCCATCGGAATCTCGCTCTCGGTGTGAACGCGCGCCCCGACCGCCTCCGGACTGAGCCCCGCGTCCTCGGCGTATCGATTGACGGTCATTTCGACGCAGTGTTCGATGAGCCCCGTATCGGAATCGGGCTGATCGGCGATCGTGGCCTCGGTTTCGCCGTCGTTCGTCAGATCGACCGTTGCCGTCGTCTCGAGGTCGATAGCGAAGGCTGAACCGGTTCCGGTTGCGAGCGCGTTCAGCACCGTTCCCGCGGCGGGTGCAACAGCACGGCCGTCCATATCTATCACCATTCAGAGCGACTATTTACGGCTGGCGGTCTACGCCGTTTTGGCCGGAGCGGTCGGTGACGTGGAGAGCGGTTCGTTTTTGCGAGTCCGTCACGTCGGTTCGGGTATGAGCATGCGAAGTAACGTCGCCCCAAGTACGCTCGAGGTCGATCTCGTCGATGGCGGTATCGTCGTCCACTATCTCGACGGCCGCGAAGCGTTCTATCACGGCCCGCCGGAGGCCGTCGAGGGCTCGATCAAAACGCCGCCAGGAAAGGAGGTCCACGTGCTCGTCACCGATCCGGACGGCATCGAGGGCGTGATGACCTACGTCAACGACCGGAACACCCACGATGAAATCCTCGAGACCACGGGCGTCGGCCGTGTGATGCTCAAGGGGGACGACGACGAGGAACTGTTCCCCGGCGTCCATGTCTCGACGGAGGCGTACTCGATTCGCGTCGACGCAGAGCCCTCGCTCGTCGATGGGCGCGTGTTCGTCTTCGCCGAAGACGAGATGAGCGAGCACGCCTACGAACTCGTCGAGGGGGCCGAGTGATGCCGCTCCAGAAACAGTGGCACGAGTTGAATCGAAAAACGATCGGGCGCGTTCCGGATCGCCCCGGCGTCTACGAACTCGGTGACGAGGACGGAACGGTGCGGAGTATCGGCTCCGGCATCCTTCGGGACGAACTCAAAACGGCGCTGGCCTACGACGACGGGGACCGCGTTCGGTGGACGGCGACCCAGACCCGCGAGCAGGCGACGGAACTGGCCACGGAGCATCGCGATCGCCTCGAGTCGAATTAGCGAGCGGCGAGACAGCCGTTACTGGATGTAGGAGGGATCCGTATCGTCGCACTGTTTTTCGTGATCGGTCGCTTCAGTCTCGTCGTTGAAGAGTAATCCGCAGGTTTCACACTCGTACCACGTCGCGTTGTCGCGCTCTGTCTCGACGACCATAGCCGGTCTAGGGGTACCTGAACTCAAAGGCGTTTCTCCGAAACGATCCGCCGTTCGCTGCCGTTTGTCCTCGCTCTCGTCCATCCCGTCCCAGTTCGATGGGGCAATTCTCAAGACGGTACGGCCGAAACGGTGACCTATGAGTGAGTCGGATTCCGTTCAGGTTTCGCTAACCGTTCGGGCCGCCGAGAAACGCGACGCGGGGCGGGGTGTGGCTCGAATCCCGGAGCTTGCCCGGCGAAAACTCGGCGTGCTAAGCGGAGATACGGTCGTCATCGACGGCGAGGAGACGACGATCGCCAAGATGTGGCCGGCCGATCCGTCAATTCCCGAGTCAGTTATCCAGATTGACGGCGACACTCGAGCCAACGCGGGCGTCCACGTGGGCGACACCGTCGTCGTTCGAACGAAGGACACGTCGGCAATCAGCCAGGCCAAGCGGGTTACGCTCGGGGCCCCGGCGGAGCTCGCCGACGCCGAATCGCGGTTGGCCGAGCGAGTCGCGACGAAGAAACTTCGCAATCGACCGATTCGGGCCGGCGAACAGATCAGAGTCGAGGGTGTCGCGCCCGAACCGTTTACCGTGCTCGATACCGATCCCGACGGCGACGTTCGAATCACGAGTTCGACCTCCATCCAGGTCACCCGGGCGCATCCATCCGCGGACGACGAGTCCGGGTCCGTCGCTTCTCCGTCAGAACCCGCCGCCGAACCCGAGCCGGAATCGCCCTCCGGAGTTACCTACGAGGATATCGGCGGTCTCGACGAGGAACTCGAGTTAGTTCGTGAGATGATCGAACTCCCGCTGTCGGAACCCGATCTCTTCCAGCGATTGGGTGTCGAACCGCCGTCCGGCGTGTTGCTCTACGGCCCGCCCGGAACGGGGAAGACGCTGATCGCCAGAGCCGTTGCGAACGAGGTCAACGCGAACTTCGAGACCGTCTCCGGCCCGGAGATCATGTCGAAGTACAAGGGCGAATCCGAGGAGCAGCTTCGGGAGACGTTCGAGAAAGCTCGAGAGAACTCGCCGACGATCATCTTTTTCGACGAAATCGACTCGATCGCTGGCACTCGAGACGACGACGGGGACGCCGAGAACAGGATCGTCGGCCAGCTGCTGACGCTGATGGACGGGCTCGACGCTCGCGGCGAAGTGATCGTCATCGGCGCGACCAACCGCGTGGATTCGATCGATCCCGCGCTCAGACGCGGGGGCCGATTCGATCGCGAGATTCAGATCGGCGTTCCCGACGCGGAAGGTCGCAAGGAGATTTTGCAGGTCCACACCCGCGGAATGCCGCTCTCGGACGACGTTCGAATCGACAAGATCGCGAGTCGAACGCACGGCTTCGTGGGTGCCGATCTCGACGCCGTGGCCAGCGAGGCCGCGATGGCCGCCATCCGAAGCAGGCCGACCGACGCCGACGGTCGAACGGCCTGGAATCAGGACCCGAAGGTGACGAAATCGCACTTCGACGCCGCGCTGGCCTCCGTCGAACCATCCGCGATGCGCGAGTACGTCGCCGAATCGCCGACCACGGACTTCTCGGACGTCGGCGGCCTCGAGGACGCCAAACGAACCCTCCGCGAATCCGTCGAGTGGCCCCTGACCTACGACAGGCTGTTCGAGGAGACGAACACGGAGCCACCCTCCGGCGTCTTGCTCCACGGTCCACCCGGGACGGGAAAAACCCTGCTCGCGCGGGCGCTCGCCGGCGAAACCGACGTGAACTTCGTTCGGGTCGACGGCCCTGAAATCATCGACCGTTACGTCGGCGAGTCAGAGAAAGCGATTCGCAAGGTGTTCGAGCGCGCTCGACAGGCCGCACCCTCGATCGTCTTCTTCGACGAAATCGACGCCATCGCGGGAACTCGAGGCGAGAGCCACGAAGTCACCGAACGCGTCGTCTCGCAGCTGCTGACGGAACTCGACGGGATGAGCGAGAATCCGAACCTCGTCGTGCTCGCCGCGACCAATCGCCGAGACTTCATTGACCCGGCGCTTCTTCGGCCCGGTCGGCTCGATACACACGTTCTCGTCCCCGAACCCGATACCGAAGCGAGACGGAAGATTCTCGAGGTCCACACCCGCGGCAAGCCCTTTGCAGATGACGTGGATATCGACGCCTTCGCGGACGGACTGGAGGGGTACACTGGCGCAGATCTCGAGGCGCTCGTCCGCGACGCCTCGATGAAGGCCATTCGAGAGATTGCGATGGAGTACGGCCCCGAGGAGGCAAACGAGAGAGCGGGCGATGTGGTTATCGAACAGTCCCACCTCGAGGCGGCTCGAGCTGCGATCGACACCGAGAGCTAAGCGGACGACCGGCGACACGAGCCATAAAAACACAGATTCGATTCCGACCTCTCGATTCGTCTAGTCGCTGCCTGCAGGTTCTGCGAAACCGTCATCGACCGTTACGTTCGGCGATCCAAGGACGACGGTTTCGCCCGCCCTCATTGAATCGCCGGGGTCGACTGTGATATCCCCCATTGTGACGCCGGGCGGGAACAGGACGTCGACGCGACTGCCGAAGGCGATGTGGCCGAGTCGCTGGCCCCGCTCGAGCGTCTCTCCCGGTTCAATGTAGGGATGAATTCGTCGGGCGAACGCGCCGGCGACGAAGGTGACAGTGGCTGTCGGTGCTGTGGTTGTCGTTGCTGTCGTATCCGGTACCGTTTCCGGAGTGTTTTCTCTCGCCTCGTCTGGCCCTTCGTTTGGATCCGCTTCCGAAGCCGACTCCCAGCCGGGGACAACGGCGTCGGGATCCTCCAACTCGAGGGTCACGTGAACCCGCTCGTTCCGGTCCGAGTCCTTCGAGAACGCCGGTTTGTTTGCACCGTCGATGTGTTCGACGTCGGTCACCGTGGCGTCGAAAGGAGAGCGAACGACGTGGACGTGCCAGACGTTCATGAACGTCCCTAACCGGGTTCTGTCGCCTTCAGATCGCAGCACGGAGACGTTGCCGTCGGCGGGCGCGATCGTCCCCGATACCGGCGCCGCTCTGTCCGGATCACGGAAGAACGCGAGCGTCGCGAGTCCGAGGACGAGCGAAATCGCGCTCGCGCCGACGCTGACCAGAAATGCAAACGGCGCGACGATCAGCGGCACGATCGCGTACTTCCAGGCCCCTGGCGCGAACTTCATAGACGATCCGACGAGGTCGAGCCGTTTGGCCGTTTCGGCACGCAATCATTGATTACCTGGTACTATCCGCGGACGTATTCGGGCCAGGAGATCGACAATTTCGTGAGCTACACACAATCTCGCTCTCGGAAATCTTTTAGCCGGTTGGCCCCACGTCTCGAGTAATGGGTCCCTCTTTAGCGTCGGGAATCGTTACGTTGGGACGGAAGCGGTCCGTAACACGTCTCCCGGCAACTGTGACGGTGAGAACGTAATATGTGGCCGTGGGAGCACGCGATCATGGGATACGTCGTCTACTCCCTGTTCTGTCACGTCTACTATCGAGCCCCGCCGGGTGGTCTCGAGGCATTCGCCGTCGTCTTCGCGTCGGTATTACCTGATCTGATCGACAAACCACTCGCCTGGCAGTACGGGATTTTCGAGTCGGGGTACGCGCTGGGCCACTCGATTTTCTTTGCGATCCCGCTCTCTCTCGCCGTGGGACTCCTCGCAAGATCCTACGGTCGGACACACGCCGGAATCGCATTCGGATTCGGCTACCTCGTGCACCTTCCAGCAGACATCATCGACGGGGTTGTCAGAGACGGCTACCTCGAGTTCGGCATTGTGCTCTGGCCGTTCGGTTCGACCCGGGGCCACGACCACAGCGTCTCCTTTTCGGAGCATTTCTTCTCGCTCCTGGGAACGTACTATCACGAACTGTTCTCTGGAGATCCGTCGCTGTACATCCTTGCTCAGTTCGGGATCGGGTTGTTCGCCGCGCTGTTGTGGCTCTACGACGGCGCTCCGGTCCTCCGTGAACTCGCACTCGGCGTTCACCGACTCGTCGTCGATACCGTCGCTACGTTCCGGTAACCGGGCAACTGGGGAAAATTTGAGACGCGATCTGTGAATTACTGTTCCGAATCCTCGAGCGACGACGCCCGATTTCGCAACTGACGAAGAACGGACGGGCGACCCCGACACTCGAGAAGTAGCTGATCTCCATCGAAGTCGGCGCGCTCTACCGACGTTCGATCGTAGGCGTTCGAGAGGATGGACATCGCCTCGTCGCAGTTCGGCATTTCGATACTCGCCCGTTCCGACGGCAACTGCGCTCGAAGTGCTGTCCGCAACGGTTCAAGGGTTGTTCCGTTACGGATGCTGACCGAAATCGGTCCCGCGACTCCCGCTGGAACGCGCTCTGCGGCGATCGTTTCTCGCCGTGTTTGGGCTTCGCTTGAGAGCAAATCGATCTTGTTCAGGACGAGGATAATGTGATCGCGGTCGACTCCTTGTGCGGCGAGCACCTCGAGGGAAACATCGAGTCGCTCACGGAACTGGTCCGGTGGATCGCTCGCGTCGACGACGAGTACGACCGCGTCGGCCGCCGTCGCCTCCGACAGTGTCGAACTGAACGATTCGACGAGGTCGTGGGGAAGGTCGTCAACGAACCCGACCGTATCCGTCACGAGAACCGGCCGGTCGGCGATAGTTGCGCGTCTGGTTGTCGTCTCGAGGGTCTTGAAGAGTCTATCCTCGATGGCCGCCGTGGCGTCTTTGTTCGAGTGTGACGCTGACTCATTCGCCTCCAAGTCGGACTGATCGATAGAGAGGTCGTCGGCGAGTCGGTGGAGTAGCGTCGATTTCCCGGCGTTCGTATATCCGGCGATCGTCACCAGGTCGAACCCCTCGTCGCGGCGACGTTCGCGAAATTGGTCGGCCGGATCCGGAAGCTCCGCGAGTTTCTGCTCGAGGTGGTCGATACGATCGCGAACGTCGTAGACGGGTGATCCCTTTTCGGTCACCTTGTTTAGCGCGCCCTCGTCCGCGGATTCGATCAACCGCGGAAGATCGTGTCGGAGCTGTGCCAGTTCGACCTGTAACTGTGCTCGTCGTGTGCCGGCACCGTTCTCGAATATCTCGAGAACGAGCCGGTAGCGGTCGGTCACAGCCGTTTCGTCTGGTAGCATCGACTCGAGGGTGTGGTGTTGACTCGGTGAGAGCTCGCCGTCGACGACTACGCGCTGTGCGCCGTGATCGAGGACTGATTCGGCGAGTTCCTCGACTTTCCCCCGTCCGAAATACGTTCCTGGGTCCGCCTGGCCGACCTGCGTTAGTTCTGCGACGATTTCGTGCCCGGCCCCGGAAACGAGCGCTCGAATCTCGTCGGTTTCGATCGGGCCGGTCGCGGAGCGTTTTGCGATGACTGTGCGTCGACTGTCGCTGGGTGTTCGTGACATTTGAATGGTTGCTTCGTGATCGTCTGGCTATCGGAATCGATACTGTGCCCTGACTCAACTGGCCCACACCAGCGCTAGTTGCCGAAAAACGAGCCGCTCGTGTCCGTCGTACTGGTCTCAATACACCAGTTTACAAGCGGACTAGGAGAATTCCCTGGGGCTTGCCTCCAGGGCGATTCACCGACGGCATTCGGCTCAGTGGAGAGAAGAGGTTTCCATCGGTCTCAGGCTGATAAATGACACTGATGCACAAATAGCTTGTGGAGCGGCGTTCGGTGGCCGTACGTAGTCCGATGAGCAAGAAAACGGGGCGAACGCTCTACGACGAAGGAACCCGCCTCGAGCGGATCGTCCCTGTTTAGAGTTGGCGAAACCATCTCTGTGCGTCTTGTTGCAATTCTACTTTCGCTCGGTCTCTGGCTCGCGCCCGTTCAGTAACTCGCGTACGGTAGTAGTTTGCGTACGGGGTCGTTTCGGATCGGACGGTCGATTTCGTCCGTCAGTGCCCGAGCACCCGGAGGATGATGCCGAGTATGATTCCCGAGATACCAATGAACAGGCCGACGCCGGGGATAACGGGAATCGGGATGAGGCCGATTGCGAGGACGATAGCGAGAATGATAACGACCGTCGACAGTCTGACCATACCGTTCCTATTCGCTTTTTCAGGGTAGCTGTTGGGCTTGCTTGTGCACCTTGTATAAACCATTCTTACTCCGAAAAATTTGGATGGGTGAAGTAATATCGTCCTAAAACCAACTCTGAAGACTAACTTCGGCCCGGAACCGTGATCGTACGGCCCTCATCTCTCAATGTCGTTTGAGAACGATAATTACGTGACTACACGAGGGTAGTATATGTTTACCGCGCTCCTGTAGGGGCGATGGTGATCCGGACGATGTGGCACCCTCGGAGTGTTGCGCCGCTTTTTCGTCACTTCTTTTCCGAGATAAAGTATATATTTACTATCAATTCCATATTCAATGACATTCCTAAAAAGTCCATAACATCTTGTTACCATGGTGGTGGTGATGTCCGAGACAAAATCGATCCCTAAGTTCGTAACCGATAACCCGCGATTACTAGGCGTACTGTTTACGATCTGTCTCCTCCTCTCCCAGGCTGGCACCGCTGCCGCCGCTAAGGGCGGGACCGTCGCCTAAGGGAGATCGCCGGGAGACACATCAACTGACCACCAAAATTTTCCGTCGACGACCGTTGGAACGCGCTCGAGAGCGAGCAGGTTGATCACTTCGGGCAGTGAGAGCGTCATCTCACGACCTTGTGCCTTTTAAACTGGGGGTGACTGTCGTCTTCGAACCGTTCCTGTTTTCGGCGGTATCCCAGGGAGCAGTGTGTACAATGTACGGACTATATAGACGGTGTAAAATGTGTGAACTGTATAGACCGTGTACAATGTGTGAATTGATTCCGACCGACAGGATCGTGAGTGGTCTGCATATCTTTTGTGCACTCGAGTGATTGAGTACCCTTGAGGACCCGGCCTCAAACGGCGAGTCGAAAATCGATTGTGAGTACCGCTAGAAGAACGGCCGATAGTAGAACGGGCTAATGAATCCCTCGACGAAGCCGGCGATTGCGAGAAGAACGCCGATACCGATGAGAACCCAGAACGCTCGCTCGAGTTCGTCGGCAAACGCCTCGCGGGTTATCGAACCGACTGACGCTTTCCAGAACGTGACTCCGAGGTGAACGCCCAGCGCACCCGCGAAGATGATCGCCGGAATCTCGAAGATTCCGTGGGGGATGACGAACGCGAGTAACTCGAGGGGTTCGACCTCGAGGCGGGCCGTTGCGCCGAGGAAGACGCCGTTGAACGCGATTCCGAAGATGGCCGGAATTGCGAACGCGAGCCCGGAGAAGGCGGTCGTCAGCGCGACCATCCAGTTGTTCCCGAAGAACTCGAGGGCCGCCGTTGGCGGCATGATCCCTTCGATTCGTTCGGAGATTGCCGCATCGAGTATTCCTTCGAACGGGGCGGCGGCCATCCAGCCAGCGACGAAGGTTCCGACGCCGAGTATCAGAATAAACGCGTGCGTTCCGGGTGTCGCGCGAACGAACCCACCCAGGCTGGCGAGACCGCGACGAATCCCACCCGTGAACTGCGATCGGAATGACGATTCGATTGGAGCAGGAGGTGCGATTTGACCGCGATAACCGCCGTATAGCGCCGTCTTCAATAAGTCGAGTGCCGGAGTGACGAGCAAGAGCGTAACGAGCGTGACGACGCTTCCGGAACCGACGACCGATAGAACCGAAATCACCGAGGCGAAGCCGATCGATGCGATGAGTGCGATGATAAAGTAAAAGATCGCCTCGACGGGTGCCGATCGAATGAATCCGGCGGCGTTCGAGAGCGACCCGAAGGCGGTGGTATCGTCGACGACGACGGCGACCGGAGCGAACGTGAACACGGCTCGAATCACAATAATAGCGCCGAACCACACGAGCGCACCGATGAACGCGACGGGAATCGCTAGGAGTGCAGAATCCAGAACAACGATCGACATCATCGCAACGAGTCCGACTCCCACCGCGAGAAAGAGAGTCACCAGTATCCACAGGACGACTTCGAGAACGTACAGTACCAGCATCGAGGGCCAGAACCGACGAGTGCCCGCGATTCCTGCGACCATGCCCCGTTCCGTACGGAGTCGGGCATAACACGTCGCAAGTTGGCCTGCGGACGCGACTGCGTAGAGACCAATCGAGAACACGATCATGAGAAGAACCGTCGCGAGGAGTGTCAAACCCGACACTACCCCGACGAGTGGGGTGAATCCTGACTCGATCGCTATCCACACCTCGTTCATCCACTCCGTGAACGCCTCTGGATTCTGTTCCGGATTCGGTGCGGTGCCCTCGATGTTCTCGATTTCGGTTCGAATGGTCGCGATAGTTCCTGTCGCCCAGAGAAGAATCCAGACAGCCAGGATTCCGAGGAAGGGGAACACGCGAGCGATTGCCGGAATCGCGCCGCCGAGAATGTAAAACGGAAGCAGATCTCCCGGCTTGCGAAGCGACCTTCCGACCGCCGAGACAGCTGTTGAAAGTTTCATCGACGTGACTACAGTGTTGTAAGCACGATCATATATTCTTGTTCATCAACACGCATCCTGCCGACTACTGTGAACGAAAATCACTTGTTGTTTGGATGACTATTCGAAACTATGCCCTCCGATCGACGAACGTTTTTAGCTGGCGCTGGCGCTGTCGCTGGGAGCGCTACGCTCGGCGGCTGCTCGAGATTGCTCGGCTCTCCACCACCCGATGAACCGCCCGCGGCTGGAGTCGAGGAGCTTCCGGATCCGGACGGTCACGTCTACGGTGCAAATGGAAGCTGGTCGAGTTTTGGTTGCAATGGGGCCAATACTCGCGAAGTTAGTGACGGGAAGGCACCCGTCGACGGCGTCTCCGAACGGTGGCGAGTCGAGACCACCCAGACATCGCATCAGGCTCCTGTTGTCGCGAACGGACGCGTGTTCCACCTCGAGTCACAGCGGACGCTTCGAGTCCTCGATGCGACGGACGGGTCGGAGCTGTGGACGTTCGAGGACGCCAACGCGGTGCCGTTAGTCCGTGACGGTGTCGCCTACGTTTCGGTCTGGAATACGGTTTATGCACTCGAAGCCGACACGGGCGACCAGTTGTGGGAGCGCGAGTTCGAACGCTCGAGGAGTGCAACGGCACCGTCGATGTACGGTGATGAGGAACTGATCTGTGGAATCGGGGAACGGATCGTCGCACTCGACCCCGACGACGGCGGTCTCGAGTGGGAACGGGAACTCGTCGGACGGGTGATCGACCACTCACCACACTTCATGGGATATCATACCGTCGTCACAACCGAGGCCGGCAACGTGTCTCTGCTCGGAGATTCCGGGGCGGGTTCGTGGCAGTGGGATCTGCCCGCTCTGCCGACGTGTCCGCCCACGGTCGATACGAACGCGATTTATGTCTCCTGTCACGACGGAGCGACCTACGCACTAGATGCTGAATCATGTCGTCTTCGGAAACTCTCTGGTCCGCAGAAACCGGTCTCATCGATCGGGGAATCGCCGTTGCGGACGGGCTCGTGTTCGTCGCCAACGGCCTGGACATGTCGGCCTACGATGCTGGTACTGGCGAGAACCACTGGAACACCAAAATCGGCGAATGGCGCCACACCGCACCGGCTTACGGTCGCGAGACCGTCTTCGTCGGCGGCGACCGCTTGCGTGCGTTCGACCCGGCACCCCGCGACGATCCGTCGAACGGGCCCGCACTCCGCTTCGATCGGGAGTTTGCCGGCCGCGTCGGCTCCGGTCCCGTCATCGACGATGGCGTGCTGTACGTTGTCGCCGAAGTCGAAAGCGAAGCGGAGTACGCATTGCTCGCACTCGAGTGATTCACTCTCGATAATTCGAACTCTCGAGCGAAAGTTCTCTTCTGGACGACGCTATCGCACACTCCCTCGAGCAGTGGTTGCGTTAGAGAGAACGAATCAGTCCCAGAACGCTTGTGTCCGCGCGTATTGGCGCTCCTTCGAGAGAATGTCTCGGTAGAACTCGTCCTCGTTTTCTCGGAGCTTGTTGATAATCTGGGCGGCGTTGTGCGGGCCGACGCCTCGAGCCGCCATCGCGATCACGGCCTTGTTACCGTGACTCTGGACGAGGCTCGCGCTCCGATACGCTCGTTCGGTCATCGAGCGCTGTTCCTCGTCTTTTTCCTGTGCTCGGACGGCGTCGACGACCTCCTCGGCCCACGGGTTCAGCGCCGCGATGCGCGTCGAGCCACACTCGGGACACTCGGGTTGCTCTCGCACCCGTCCGACCTTCGTTTTGACCTTCCAGTCCGTACAGTGGGTACACAACAGGATGATGCGGTCGTTCTGAATGCGTTCTCGAACCGTCTTGATGACGCTCGCGTCGGCGTTTTCGGGCGCAAGCAACTCTTTTCCCGAGGAGCGACCGCCGAGGCCGACGGGCGTTCGACCGCGGGCCGTCACGACCTCGAGCGATCCCGACTGTATTTCCTCGAGTACCCGGCTCGCCCGGTTCACGTCAAGATCCTCGTGAAACACCTCCCGGATCGCCTCCTCGTACATCGGCGTCTCCTCGAGCGCGGACAGCAGGCGGTCGTTCGACATCCGACCCGAACCCTGCCACCGCTTGAGCGCGCCGAACTTCGCGGAGACCTGCGAGAGTCGAAACGCGAGCGCGTCCGAGCGCTTGAGCCCCAACTCGAGTATCGACTCGACGTGGTCCGGATCGGTTTCCTCGAGCACCGCCATCACGTCGCTCGTCGCAACCGAGCCCGGAAGCTCGAGTTCGATCCGATACGGGTCGGTTTCGAGGCCGACGCTCGAGCCGCTCTGCTGGCCGAGCAGCGAGGAGAGCATCCGCCCGAGCGTTTCGTTCGTCGTGTGCCCGAAGGGCGCGTTCAGAACGACCGTTCGCCCCTGTCGCTCGAGCAGGATTCGATCCCGCGTCGGTATGATCGCCCCACTGTCGACGTGATCCTCGAGCTGGGAAACGGCCTCCGACAGCGTGCGGTGGTCGGCAGGATACCGATGGCGAAGCTCGTCGGCGACGGCATCGGCGTCAGCGCCGGACTCGAGTTGCGGTGCCGCGACGCCACGTAGCTCGCCGACTTCCTGTGCGACGTCGTAGGGAACGGGAATTTCCTGGCCGACCCAGGAGGGAATCTCACCCGCCGGATCCTCGATCGGACTCACCTTGACCTCGTCTTCGTCGTCGTCGATTTCGGCGATCCGCCACATCTCGCCGCGCTGGACGAAGATCTCTCCCGGGGCGGCGAAGTTGACAACGAACCGCTCGTCGAGTGTCCCGATCTGCTTTCCAGAGGCGATATCGTGGACTTCGTATGTCGCCTCGTCAGGGATCATCGAGAGGTTCGCGTAGACGTATTGCCAGGTTCCGCCCGTCGTCTCGATCCGGTCCTCGCTCTCGTCGAACCAGACGATTCGATTTCGGTGGAGCTCCGAGAGGACTTCTCGGAACGTTTCCTCGGTGAGATCTCGGAACGGGTACGCCGCGGAGATAGTCGAATACACGTCGTCAACGAACGTCGAGCCTCGGCTCTGAACGAAGCCGGGAATCTGGTTCGCGACGACGTCGAGGCTTCCCTCGTGAATCGCCGCGGGCTCGACCTCGCCGTCGCGGGCCCGCCGAGCGATCGCGAGCGCTTCGAAGGTGTCGTCGGGTCTGGTCGTGACGACGGTTCCGCTCGAGACTTCATCCCTCCGGTGGCCCGCCCGCCCGACCCGCTGGAGGAGCCGAGCGACCTGTCTCGGGCTCTGGTACTGGACGACGTGGTCGACCCGCCCGACGTCGATTCCCAGTTCCATCGAGGAGGTACACAACAGTGCGTCGAGTTCGCCGCGCTTGAAGCGGTCCTCGACGTCGATCCTGGCTTCCTTGGAAAGCGAGCCGTGGTGGACGCCGATGGGGAGGTTCAGCTCGGCAAATCTCGAGCCGAGCGCTTCGGCCGTCTGACGGGTGTTGACGAAGATGAGCGTCGACTCGTGGGTGTCGACGATGTCTCTCACGAGCCGAACGTGACTCGCCGTCTCGGCGCTGGTCATCAGTTTCCCGGACAGTCGTTCGTCTTCGTCCGTCACCTCGGGTTCTCGGACGGTAACGTCGACGTTGCTCCCGACGTCGATTTCTCGGATCGTACAGGAACGTCCCCCGGTCAGGAACTGGCCGACCTCTTCCGGGTCACCGACCGTCGCGGAGAGTCCGATCCGCTGAAATTCGCCCGAAAGATCCCTGAGCCGTTCCATGCCTATCGCGAGCTGTGCACCTCGCTTGGAGGCGGCGAGTTCGTGAACCTCGTCGATCACGACGTGAGAGATGTCCGTAAGCGCATCGCGAAGCCGCTCACCCGTCAGCATCGCCTGAAGGGTCTCGGGAGTCGTCACGAGGATGTCCGGCGGGTCTTCCGCTTGCTTTCCCCGCTGATACTGGGTCGTATCGCCGTGGCGAACGTCGACCTCGAGGCCGAGGTACTCGCCCCACCACTCGAGGCGGTCGCGCATATCTCGGTTCAGCGCACGAAGCGGAGTGACGTACAGCGCGCCGAATCCGTCTGGTGGACCGCCCGAAACGAGGTCGTCGAAGACGGGGAGCATCGCAGTCTCGGTCTTGCCACTCCCGGTCGGAGCGATAACGAGCGTATCGTCACCGTCCGAAAGCGGCGGAATCGCGAGTCGCTGTGGTGCCGTCGGCGTCGAAAAACCGCGTTCGGAGAGCGCGCCACGAACCGTCTCGCCGAGATTGGTAAACGCCGCGACATCCCCGTTGATCATCGAACACAGATAGGGGAGAACGGCGGATAAGCGCCACGCTTTGGGAACCGACCGCTCCGCTCAGTCGGTGTTGACGGACTCAAAAGCAGGTCGTTACGACGGATCGTCGCCGTTCTGACTCGGATCGAATATCGCTTCGATCTCGCAATCGAAGTGCGAAGCGAGTTTGAACGCCAACTCCAACGACGGGTCGTATCGATCGCGTTCGATAGCGTTGATCGTCTGTCGAGTGACGTCTACTGCTTCGGCGAGTTCCCCCTGACTCAGATCGTGTCCCTCACGTCGCTCGGGTAGGTCGTTATTCATCGGTGATCAAAGCCGATAGGAGACGATCGTGTAACAGGCTCCCCAGAGCAGGTACATCGCGGAGGCGGCGTAGATCGCTCCCCACATTGTCGACGTAATCGTCAGGTGTCCCGCCGCGTCCAACGCGTACAGCGCGGGGACGACGCCGATCCCGACGACGAACGCGACGGACATCGCCAGCCCGCTCGCCTGGCGAGAGATCTCCTCGTCGCGTTCGTCGTAGAACCGCACATCGCTCCACTTGGGAAGCAAGTAAGCCAGACCCGTGCCGAGCCAAGCTCCGACGAGATAGATAACGGTTCCCGCGTACTCTTGGTTAAACACGAGCCCTGCAAGTAGTCCAACGATCGCTATCGCAAAGATCGCATATACGGCCCGTTCGTACACTTTTCGCGTTCGTTCGGGCGTGCCAACGGTCGGAAGTGTGGTGTCGGACATGCTTTACAGTAAAGCGTACTTTACACCTACTATTAAATCTATCGTTGGTGATGCCGATCAGCGTCCACAGTCACGGAAGCGCCTCTCGAGATGCGCTATTGGTAGTGCGGACAGAGCGTCTCTCAAAACGAACGAAGGATCGGATCAACTGCCGTGCGAACAGCATTTCGGCCGCATGCTGATTTGGCCCGAATCGTCGAAATGCATCGCTCGAAAAAGGAGAGGCCACCCGTTAATCCACCCTCCTCGAGACGCCGACCGCCTGTGACCGCGTTCTACTCGAGTCTCCACTCCTCGTCGTTCACTCTCACAGCCGTGAGTTCGTCGCGATCACTCAGCAATCTAAACGAGAATCCCGCGTCGTCGCGTTCCGTCTGGATGTCGAGCGTCGTGACATCTGCGGTTACCTCCTCGACAATGGCGTCGCTCTCCGCCGAACGACCTCGCGTTCGAAGTCGAGTTCACGAGCGTATACGACTCCCAATACGAGGGATGTGAGGGCGATTACGAGGGCTGCGAGGGCGATTGCGGTAAGAATCTGGCTGAATCCCGTGATCATAACAGGATCGCTCGCCTGCTCAACGAACGTCTCAAGTACTGTTTCGCTCATCCAATCACCTCCCATGGCGTGCCCTCTGCAACGATATGTCCATCCACCATCTTGACGATGCGATCTCCCAGACGGTGTGTCTGGGCGGTGTCGTGCGTAACGAGAACACAGGTCAGATCATCACGAATCAGTTCAGCGAGGAACTCCTCAATTCGTTCTTCGGTTGCCGAATCGAGATGCGACGTCGGTTCGTCGAGTAGCAGTACTTCAGGACCGATATAAACCGTCCGGGCGATGGAAACACGCTGTTGTTCACCTCCAGAGATCATCGACAGGACGATTTTCGTATCCACCGAATCCCATTCGTTCGAGAAGGGCGGTAACACGCTCTCTGTTTACTGGTTCGTCTCGTATTCGGGCACCGAGTGCAACGTTTTCAGAAATAGTTCCCCCGCTGAGAGCAGGGTCCTGTAGAATCAAACCAATTCGTCTGCGCAGTTCCTGTGGATCGACCTCCCGGTAGTCAGTCCCATCGAGGTATACCGTTCCCTCGGTCGGTTCGTCTAATCGGTTGAGTAACCGGAGGAACGAAGACTTGACAGCCCCGATGGACCGATAATAGCGACGACATCAGATGTCTGGACCTGCATAGATACCGAGTCAACGATTTGCTCGCCATCGATAACTCGCGTAAGAGAATCCGTTTCGAGCTTTGGTTCCATCGTGGTATACTATTATCTCGGTGAGTACGCAAAAGCCACCGTATTTCGAGATTGGTTCGATCGCTGTCTGGGGATTTCTGTAGCTGAGTACAGTAACTACGCTTGCGTACAATTTCTTTACCGAGTTCGACTTCCCTCTATAAACTGCTTCAGCACCTATGGATATCTAATGTCACACCATAGAAACGCCAGTACTCGGACACTCCAGACGAATGCTGAACGAGACGTCTTCGGTGCAGCAATCGTGTATCTGAAACAGCGGACACCCAATTCACAACCGAAGGAGTTCCTCGATCGACTTCCCGCTGCCCGCCGAAATATTTGCTCTCGGCTCGTACGAGGCCTCCTTCGTGGACAGCCGGATGGGTTACCATCACATACCATTCTCCCGGTCAAACGGGTAGAACTTCCGGATGACGCACATCAAGCATTGCGAAGGATAGGGGCTGACGAACTCTTCCGACAAATCCAACCGCTTCCCGACCGCTGCCAGTCCGTTGCGTTCCTCCCGTTCCCAACTGCTGAAACGATCGTGGCGGCACCGATCGAAGCGATTCACGGCTACGATCGATTTCGACTCGCAGAAGCAGTTACCCTCCTTTCCTCTACAGAAGCAATACAGAACCCACATCCGGTTACTATTATTTCGCTACTCGAACAGGAAGGAGTGACGTCGCAAGAGCAAGCCGAACGAATTACCGAGGAGATCGCTGAAAGCACCGCAAATCTCGCGTTCGCTCGCCTCGCAGATCCCACAAATCCTGGCACCACGTTCGAGGCATCCGCGGATCACTCAACCGTTCTCGACATACTCGAAACGCTTCCTGGTGCCGATCCAGCGAGTGCGCTTGAGCGGCTCGCAACTGAGGGGCATCCGTTCCATCCGAGTGCAAAAATCAGGCGGGGGATGAATCCAGCAGAGTCGCTGCTATACGCCCCTGAGTTCACCGATGAGATCGACGTTCGATTTGTCGCCGTTGAGACGGAGCACGCACTCCAGGCTCACACTGGACCGACGCTTACTGAATTACTGTACGACTGCTTCCCCAGACTGAAAGCGGCAGTTGAGCGAGGGGTTCCGACGAACCGATCCAGTGAGGACTACGTGGTAGTCCCAGTCCACCCCTGGCAGTATTATCACGTCATTCCCGATCGGTATGCTGCACAGATTGACGTTGATCGAGTGGTTCCAGTTCCGGAATACACGGTGCCGGCAACGCCATTGCTCAATCTCCGAACCGTGGTTCCGAAGACGGACAACCCACAAACCCACCCACAGCCACACCTCAAACTCGCTGTTGACGTACAGCTGACCAACGTCGTCAGAACGGTGTCGCCACAGGCCGTCTCCAATGGCCCACAGGTAACGGAATTGTTGCACACGATTCTGGAGTGTGACTCGTTCGATCACCTCGGTATCCTTTCTGAAGCTGCGGCAACGTGTTATCACGCACCTGGTGGTCCCCATCCAGACGGCGATGAGTACCATAATGCCCGCAATCTCTCGGGACTCGCTCGACAGAATCCGTACGCTCATTCACTGGTACCAGAGGAAGGGGTACCAATCGCTGTCGGGAGTTTGCTGACGCCATCTCCCGTCACCAATCAACCGATCGTCTGTGACGTTCTGGATCAGTTTGCGGCCACTCGTAACAAACCGGTCACTACGGCGACCGCGAAGGCGTTTTTCGAAGCCTACGTCGATACGGTCGTTCCTGAACAACTGCATCTCCTGAGTAAATACGGTATCGCGCTCGAAACCCATCCACAAAACTCGTACGTGGTCTTCAGTAATGGAGAGCCGGTCGCTACAGTAGTGCGAGATCTCGGAGGCATTCGCGTATTAAACGATCGACTTACCCGCCACGGTTTCACCTTTGATGCCTATCCTGACTCTGATGTCGATGCCGACGGGGAACGGGATCTCTACAACAAGCTGTACTATGCACTCTTCCAGAATCATTTCACGGAGCTGATCATCACGCTTGTTGAACACACACCGCTGGACGAAACCGCCTGTTGGGACTACGTTCGAACGCGGTGTTTAGAGACCTTCGAGATGCTTCGCACAGAATCGAATATTCCCGAGAAGCGGGTCAATCGAGACGAAAATGCGTTATTCAAAGATCCCGCGACACACAAAGCACTGACTGCAATGCGTCTACAAGGGAAGCGACACGAGTACGTCACCAGTCACGTCTCGAACCCACTCGTTAATCCAGCGGAATAACAGTGGTAGGCTCTGGTGGGTGTACAATGGTCACTTCTGTGTTTTTGCCCAGTCCAGAAGCGGTTCGAGATGTTGACGGAGTTCGCGGCCATCCTCGGTGAGTTCGTACTCGACCCGAGGAGGGATCTCTTCGTACTGTGTGCGTGTTATGAGGCCTTTGTCTACGAGTTGGTCAAGTCGATCGGACAGTGTTTTACTGCTCGCATCCCTCAGGTGTTCTTCGAGTGTTTTGAATCGCATCGGTTCGTGTTTCTCGATGATGCTGATCGTTTCCAGCGCGTATTTCTTGCTCAAGACAGACATCGCATCAGCAAGGGGTTGGTAGTATTCGACCTCAGGTTCCGAATCGCCGCAACTGCACGATTCTGTTGCCATGTATTCGCTTAGACCGTGAGATGTCTTACTCTTTTGTCCAACAGACAACGGGTATCTGAGCGAGTTCACAATCTACTCAGGCTGGCTGAAATAGGTACGAACGACCCTATCAGACCTCGCGAAACGGGCCCAGGCGCGTTCCGTCGAGCAGATACGCCTCTCCGTCGGTGATCCCGTCGGGTAAAAACGGTGCGAGAAACGATTGACCGGGGACGTTCACCCACGTCCCGCCGACGAGGTCGTTGAACGCGGGAAGGCCGACCATCCGTGGCGGATTCCCGCCGTTCAGCCACGATAGCCCGTCGTACTCGTCTCGCCCCGTGAACGGCTCCGGGTCGAGTCGTCCACGGAGCCAGATCGGCTCCACGCGACTTCCGCCGACCTCGTCCTCGAGCCGTATACAGGGGTGTTCGTGGCCGAAACAGACCACGTCGGCCTCGAGCACCTCGGGTGCCGGCCACGTGTGCCCGTGACAGACGCCGAGCGGACCAAGTCGAATCCCATTTCCCGGGACGATCTCGAGTGCCCGTTCGACCCGCTCGTTCGGGTCGATATCGGTCCCGGTAGATTCGTGCTGATCGTCCCCATCGGGGCCGAGCCACGTTTCGATCGCCCCGTCGTGGTTTCCTTTCACGAGCGTCGTCGAAACGGATTCGGGGAACGACTCCAACAGCACCTCGAGTTCGCCGCGTTCGGCTCCACCGGGATCGCCGATGGCGTGCATCAGATCGCCACAGACCACGAGGCGGTCGACCGCGGTTTGATCGAGTAACCCGAGCAATCGCTCCCGGCGGTCGGATGCCTGACTCGGAACGTCGACACCCCGTTCGTAGCGCAGGCCGGCTTCGTATCCCGCGTGGTAATCAGATATTACCAGCGCTCGTTCTCCCTCGAGCGTCGCGATCGCCGCGGGGTGGCCTGGGATCGGTTCGAGGACTGCGCCGCTGTCGTTCTCGGATCGAGAAGGTGAGGCCATTCGGTCTGTTCGTGTTCTCCGGTGGGCTTAGATCGCCTTCAGCGTCTCGTCGTCGGGTTCGTAACACTGTCCGCCCATCAACGCGTCCTGAATAGCGTCTTCGACCTCGTCGGGGGCCGCACCCGTTTCGTCGACGACTTCCGAGACGACCGTCGACCGGTCTGCACCGTCGCCGTCGTCGAGTTGATTCATCGTCTTGATAACCTGCGCCTGGACGTCGACATCCTCGTCCGGTTCGTCCTCGGATTCGGAGGCTTGCTCGGTATCCGTCTCCTCAGTGGACGACTGAGCGGCTTCCTCCGCCGCGGATTCTGCAGGCTCTTCTTCGTCGGGAACGTCGATATCCGCCGATCCCGGGTCGTCGACTTCGGCTCCGGTCGAGAACTCCGCACCGTACTCAGCCTCGAGCTCTTCGCGTTCTTCGTCGTCCATCTCGTACATCCCGTCGTCGAACCCCTCGCTATCGAAGTTGCCGAGGTCCTCGTCCTCGGAGCCGGTGTCCGACTCGATCGCTTCGGATGTCTCGATTCCCGAATTGACAGCAGTCGTTTCTTCAGACGCCATTTCGTCATCGTCCTCGAGGTCCGACTCGTCGTCCGATTCGAGAGTCGGTTCATCGTCTGTCTCGAGGGAGGGGTTGTCGCCCGCCGCGAAGCTCGTTTCTGACTGCTCAGTGGCGACGACATCGTCCGAATCGGTGCCGGCGACGTCGGCATCCTGATCTCCGTCTGGCTCGGTCGCAGCCGACCCGGTTGAATCCGAATCTACCTCTGCGGCCGGTTGTGTATCGGCATCAGTTTCGACGTCGCCATCCGAGTCGTCGTCCGCACGAACCGTGTCGGTTTCCTCGACTGATTCGTCGTCAGCGGACGAGGATAGCTCCGCGGACACGTCGGTTTCCTCCGGCTCGGAACCGTCCGCGGATCCCAGTAGTTCGTTGGACCCGACATCGCCGGACGAAGTGGACGCGGCGGTCGATGCTACTGCCGTCTCACTCTCGAGTGGTTCCTCAATTTCCTCAGTAGCCGTATCCGGTACCGCCGCCTGCATTGCTGAGATATCGAGTTCAACGGCGCAATCGGCCGCGATTTCCTCGAACGACCGGCTTTCCGGGTTCGTCTCGTTCGAGCGAACGCCGAACTCTTCGACTGCGTCTCGGTCACCGGCGATGACTTCCGCCGTTTCCAGGGCGCGTTCGCGCAAGCTCTCGAGATAGGTCGGTGTCGTTCCGTAGTGGTCTTGTGCGAGCGAGATTCCCTGTGCGAGGGGCTTGTCGACGCCCGCCTCGACGAGGGCATCGCGGAGGGTAGTGTCATAGGCATCGACTTCGGCGGCTCTCGCGTACGTGCCGATCCGGTCGATCGTCTGTTCGGCCGCACTGACGACCCAGCGGTCGCGCGTCTCCGCGTCGACGGCCGCGATGCTCTCTGGTCGGATCGAGGTGTAGACCTGATCCGAGTCGTCGGGCTGGAAGGTCCGTGCTTTCCCCGTTATCGCGACGAACTCGGGGGGCTCGAGCTGTTCCAAGGCGGCGAGTTCGTCGGGCTGATACTGGCCGGCGTAGACGACGAACGCACCCGTCGGGTCGACGACGCGGGCTCGGAGCATCTCGTCGTTAACCGACGTGATTTCCGTGAGTGTGCCGACGACGAACAAGCGGTTGAGCCGCGCGCCGGTCGGCGAAATCACGTAGTTCGGGGCGCGCTCCTCGTCGCTCTCGGCGTGTGAAAGCGTCGAATCGTCGAATTCGGCGGCGAACAGACGGTAGGCGATTTCCCGGTTCGGCGTCGGCGATTCGGCGCTCATGCTCGCACCTCCTCGAGGAAGCTACTCGCACGCACTGTCGGATCCGCAGCGCTCTCCTCGAACGTTTCCGCGTCGAGGTTAGCACCGTACTCGTCGACCGAGAGGTGACCCCGAACGGAATACTCGCGGCCGACGATTTTCTCGCGTATCGTGTCGGCCACGACTTCCTGGTCCATGGCTTCGCGAGCCTGCTCGAGGGCATCCTCGAGATCGCCGCCGTAGACCTGTTCGGTCAGCTCGTCGTCGAGGACGACGGTGACCGTTCCCGTTCCGTCGTCGAGAATCGCCTTCACGCGCAGATCGTCCTCGCCGTCGACGGAGCCGTGTGTTCGACACTGGCCCTTCTGGACGACACGATTGCACTCTGGACAGCGCTGAATCAGTCCGGAGCCGTCGCGAACGGCGATAACGTTGCCGACGAGTTCGACGTCGTAGACGCCGCCCGTCGCGACCGCCTCGCCGATTCCCATCGTCGTCGCGTCGCTCCCGACTTCAATCTCCGTCTCGAGACTCGAGACGACCGAAAATTCGGAGACGTTCACCTCCGGAACGCCGCGGAACTCCCGAACGTAGGCGTTCTCGATTCGAACGGAGGCTCCCGGTTCGATTTCGGGGTCGGGGGCCCAGCAGGTAAACGGAAGTCGGCCGGATTCGTCGCCGAGTACTCCGCTCTGGATCTCCGTCTCCCCGTCACGGCCGTCGATCGTTCGACGTTCGGATTCGACGATCTGGACGTCCACGGAAACGGCTCGATCGCCCGTCTGCAGGTCGGCTATCTGGGCGTCGCCGCCGATTTCGTAGGGGACCTCGAGCGATTCCTCGAGGAACGAAAGCGACGTGCTCTCACCGAGGTTGAGTTCGGGTTCGCCGTCCCACTCTCGCACGCCGGCGTTGCCGGCGGTGACCGTATCGCCTGCGGAGAGTCCGAAATCCTCCCAGGCGGTGTAGTCGATGGCGCCCGTCTCGTCGGCGAGGCGACCTTCGACGATGACGTGATCGTCGCCCTGGTAGCGGATCGATCGTTCGCCCGCGGTCAGGACGACGGCGGTGATCGTGACGTTGCCGTCGTCGGTCGTGATTTCCTCGATATCCTTCGACGATGGCGCGGACCCGCCGCCCGTATCGTCGCCGTATTTCCGGCGAAGGCTCTGTTTGGCTTCGTCGATCGGCACGCTGTACTCCACGAGATTCTGTAAGTCCGCTTTGACCTCCTCTTTGTCAATACCGAGATCGGAGGCAAGATCCTCGGCATGGTTGTCGAGTTCCATCATTGGGTATTTCGAGTGGGGGCCTCAAAAGCGTTCCCGCGTCAGGGTGAAAGTGAAACGCGGAGTCAAACGGCTCGAGACCGTGATGTTAGTAAGCTATTACCACGTTTGGTGATGACTCTCTTTTTTAACTGGTCGGGCGGCAGGGTCAGGGTCAAGCCCTTTATTACCTCCTTCCGTAACTCGGTTGATATCATGTCCGTAGAGACTGTCCCTTCATTGCGCTCGAATCGACCCGGAGGTTCCCGGTTACGGCTCGCCTTTTTCATCACGTGGTTCGCGGATTTGGTTGCATCCGTCCATCTCTTCCTCGTTCCGTACGCTCACGAACTCAACCCGATTACCGTCATGTTCTACGAATTCATCGGATTGCCCGGCGTCGTTCTCGCAGCCGTTACTTACGCAGTAGTCATCATCGCGGTCGGCTACGTTCTCTCGAGTCCGTTCGATGTCGGATTCGTCACCATCATCGTCTCTGCGTACGCGTTCTTCGCGAGCAACAACATCGTTCTGTTAGTCTTCCGTGAACCCTTGCTGGATATGATTATTATCTGAGAACGGGCGCGAGCGGATCTACATTTTACGAGATTCTAGACGAACGCGGGAGTCCACTTTCTGAATATTGCCTTTGAATAGTTGTTATATCAGGCTATACACAATCATTAACGCTTATGTACATAAGCGAATTAGCTTGTGTATGCGCTATCAAACCCTGCTCGAGCAACGGATCGATGACTGGGAGGACGGCCACGGCGTTGTCCAGATCGTTACCCCCGAATCGAGCGACGATACCGAACTCCGTTTTTGCTACTACAAGGACGGGGAGTTCGTCAATCGACCGCTCACCGTCGATCCGACGGCGGAGACCGCAGAGCGAACGGTCGAGGTCGTCGAGACCATGTCGAGTCTCGCACGGACGTTCACGCCGGACGAAATCGTTTCGCTCGTCGACGAACTCGGCGAAGACCGAGTCCTCGAACTGGCGGTGCTGATCGAGGAACTCGGGAGAAGCCGACTCGTCGAGATCCTCGAGGCCAGATCGTCGTAGACGACGGGCGAAAGTCGTACCGACCAATCCGGCGCACAGAGGTAGATTCAAGGGGGACGACGCGAGTTACACGTTCGTGACTACGCTCGAGCGAATCGCGGATACGTATGCGGAGACCGGCGAAGGGCCGCTGTGGCACCCAGAGGAACGCTGTCTTTACTGGGTGGATATCCCCGCAGGATTACTATATCGATACGAACCCGAAACGGGAGAGAATTCCGTCGTCTACGAGACCAACGATAGCTCGCCCCTCGGCGGGTTCACGATCGAGGCGGACGGCTCCCTACTCCTGTTCGAGCACGGGCAGGTCCGCCGCTGGGATCCACAATCGGGCGATCACGAAATCGTTCTCCGGATCGATGCGGAGACGCGGTTCAACGACGTCATCGCCGACCCCGAAGGCCGGGTCTTTTGCGGAACGATGCCCGGTTCTGAGGCCCTTGGCGATCTGTATCGCATCGACCCCGACGGCTCGACTCGGATCGTTATCGAGGATGTCGACATCCCAAACGGGATGGGTTTCTCGAGAGATCTCGAGACGTTCTTCTTTACGGAATCGGAGGCCCGCCGGATTTACGCGTTCGCGTACGATCGGGACACCGGTGAACTTTCTGACCAACGAATGTTCGTCGAAACGCCTGCGAACGACGGCGTTCCCGACGGAATGACCGTCGACAAATCGGGTGATGTCTGGTCGGCTCGCTGGAACGGCGACCGCGTCGTTCGGTACGACCCCGACGGAACTGCGGTGACGGAAATCGACGTTCCGGCACGGAAGGTTTCCTCGGTCACGTTCGGCGGCCCGGAGTACGAAGACTGCTACCTGACGACCGCACTCGACGGCGGAACGCGCGAGTCCGAAGGTGACGGGGCAGGGGCCCTGTTTCGCGTCCCTTCGACCGAGGTCGATGCCACAGGCGTTCCGGAGTTTCGGTCGCGGATCGGCCTCGAGTAAGCGAACGCGCTTGTGCCTGCGGCGAACGAGCGTGTTCTGGTGCGTATGGAACTCGCCGCAGCGCGAACCCGACACCTTATAGCGGCGGAAATTCGATCCCTTCGATCCGGAGGACCTCCGCCTCGACGTCTTCAACGAGCGCACCCCACCCGCCGATCGTGTAGAGCCCGTCTTCGGTGTCGAGAAACAGCGTTACCTGGCCGGCGAGTTCCGTGTAAGTAGGGCGGTGATTCGGAGCGAACTGTCCATTGCTGGTGATATGGGCGAGCGATCCCGTCACCTCGAGCAACTCGCCAGTGGTCGTATCGTGGCCGATAATCTGGACCGTTATCTCGGCGCTGTCGAAGAACAGGGGCGAAACGTCGTGGACGAATCCCTCGACGCTGACGTACGTTGGGGGATGGTTGCTTGAGACGTGTATCGATTCGTTCTGCGCCCAGAGACACGTAAGGAAGTACCAGTGGAGGATAAAAGAGAGGATTTCGTCGCCAATCGTCACGCCGTAGGGCTCATCGGCGTGAACGTTCGGCGAGAAGAAGACGTACAGCCGGTCGATTATCGCGAGAAACGGGCCCGGGATCGGACAGCGACGTACTTCGAGAACGTCATCGGGAACCGGAACGTCCGCATCTCCGGCGTCGTACACGCTGATCTGGACCAGAACGTCGCGTTCTTCGATCGCTGTCTCGATCGTCGACCGAAGTTCTCGAAGTTGCGACGGCGTGACCGCCAGTTCGATGGCAATCTCCGCCCTGGAAATCGCTTCTGCGGTGCGTCGAAGAATCGTCTCCTTTCGTTTGAGGACGCTCACGCGTGACTCCATCGGATCCGGTTGTTCCCACCGATCTTCGATTTCGTCAGCGGCGTCGGCGAGAATCTCGCTTTTGTTCCGCAATCGATCGAGAACGTCCATCGGTTCCCGCGGCCGAGTGTGAAGCCGATCACGTTCGATAGTTTCGACGAACCCCTGTTCCTCGAGCGCCCGAACGACGTCGTAAATTCGCGACGAGGAGACCGAGGAATGCTCGGCGATCCTGACGACGGGCGACGGTCCCAACTCGAGCAAGGTTAGATACGCATCGGCTTGCTGGCCGGTGAGTCCAGCTTCCTCGAGCGCCGTTTTGAGGGTATCCGTTTCCATGCACAGTACCCGTTCGCCCCCGACCAAAAATATTGCGTGCGTGATACGACGACCTCGATCGCTCCAGACCGGCAGTTTACGAGCGCTATTTCGAACGTTCGTTCTGAAATTCGTCAGCGGTTCCCGGTCGCCGCTGAGTCACGTCGGGAACTCCAACCCGGCGAACGCCGACTCATCGAACGTCGAACGACGTCGTTTCTCCGGCACACGAAACCTCGAACGTGCCCGATTCGACGGTCATTCGACCCCTCGAGTCGGTTACGGCGAGCGACTCGTTTGGAACGGTGATTCCAGCCGTCGCCGCCGCGCCGGGCTCGAGATCGACCGTCGTAAAGCCGACGTGTTCCCTGACGGGCCTCACCCGTGAACTCACGCGGTCCCGAAGGAAAAAATCGAGCGCTCGTGTTCCCGCCCGGTCGCCGACGTTCTCGACGGTGATTCGGGCGGTTACCGACTCCGCGGAGCCGATTTCATCGTTCCCGACCTCGAGATTCTCACAGGCGAACTCCGTGTAACTTTCTCCGTGACCGAACTCGTAAAGCGGGTCGTAGGTTTCGGGGTGTTCGTCGCTCCCGATCGGGGTCGGATGCGCGAGGTGGTTGAACCGCGTCGGTAGGTGACCCGTCGAGCGAGGCACGCTGATCGGCAACCGACCGGACGGGTTGCGTTTCCCGAATAGCACGTCGGAAACGGCGCGCCCGCCTTCGCTTCCCGGATAGTAGGATTGGACGATCGCGGGAACGTGTTCGTCCGCCCAGGGGATCGAAAGCGGACGCCCAGTAATCAACACCAGAACGGTCGGCGTCCCGGTTTTCCAAACCGCTTCGAGCAACTCCCGTTGTGCGGACGGTAACTCGAGTTGCGAACGGGTCGGATTCTCGCCGGTGGTTCCGACGAGTTCCTGCGGACCGAATTCGTGGAAGTACCAGTTCTCCCCGAGAGCGAGCACGGCCACGTCCGACCCTTCCGCACTACTGGACGCGGCCTCGAGGTCGACTACTTTGGTCGTCGTCGCGCCCTGTTCGTATCGAACCGTCGCGTCGGGTCCGACGGCCCGTTCGATTCCCTCTCGAACGGTCACGCCGGAATCGGGTTCGGGCTGTTGGACGCTCCAGCCGCCGTACTGGTTTCGAAGCGAATCCGCGTTCGGCCCCGCGACCAGAATCGAGTCGAGGTCCGGCGACAACGGGAGGAGATCCTCCTCGTTTTTCAACAGCGTTTGTGACTCGAGTGCGGCCTGATACGCCCGTTCTCGATGGTTGTCCGCCCCCAGAACCGACGTCTCTCGGTCAATGTCGACGTAGGGGTTTTCGAACAGATCGAGATTCTGTTTCAGTTCGAGGATCCGTCGAACCGCCTCGTTGATCCGTCCCTCCGAAAGTTCGCCGTCGTCGACGAGAGACACGAGGTGGTCGGCATACGCCCGTCGTCCGATTGAAATCTGATCCAGGCCGGCCTCGAGAGCCGTTCTCGCCGAATCGCGTTGTGACGCGGTAACGCGGTGATCCTCATGGAGCATGTCCACGCCGCCCCAGTCGGAGACCACGGCTCCGTCGAAGCCGAGTCGTTCCCGGAGAAGTTCGGTCAGGTACCGCCGCGAGCCGTGGGCCGGTTCGCCGTCAATCGAGTTGTAACACGGCATTACGAGCGAGCCGCCGGCGTCGATCGCTTCCCGAAACGGAGGGAGCAACTGCTGGTGGACGGTGGTTGGCGACCGATCAACGACGGCGGCATCCTCGCCGGCTTCCGGGTCGCCGTAGGCTGGGAAGTGTTTTACCGTCGCGGCAACTCGAGGCCCGTTTTCGGCGGACTCGAGGCCCCGAACGGTCGCCCCGGCGAACGCGCCACACAGGAGCGGGCTCTCTCCGTACGTTTCGAACGTTCGGCCCCAGCGCGGGTCCCTGGCAACGTCGCAGGTGGGTCCGTAGTTGACGTTCGCGCCGGTGGCTCGCATCTCGGTCGCCGTAATCGCCCCTGCGCCGAATGCGTGGTCGGTGTTTCGCGTCGCAGCGACGCCGAGTCCGTGGGGGAATATCGTCGCACCGTTTACGTACGCGTGGCCGTGAACGGCGTCGACGGGGAGCAAGAGCGGAATGCCGTGTTCAGTCTCCTCAAGTGCGGTCCGCTGGAGTTCGTTCGCCATCTTGGCCACGCGGACTGGGTCGTGATGGTTCGAAACGCCGATTCCGAACGCGGCGACCGTTCCGACGTGGGAGTCGATAACCATCTCCCGTGCGTCCTCGAGGCTGATATCTCGGTCCATCGATCCGACGTACGTTCCGACGAGCTGTCCGACTTTTTGCGGAAGGGACAACTCGTCAATCAATTCCTGAATACTGATGTCTCTCGACGCGGGGCTAACCTGCTGAGTCATACGACTGGTAATTGATTGCACGGCACATAAATTCGACGGACGAACAACCGCCGACCTTCGCCGGAATCGCTTCGAGCGACGCCGATCAATTCCGATCGCTATCGATCAGTCCGACCGCGCTGACCCGGCGGCTTGTTCGTCCTCGAGTGCTGGACTCGACCAGTACTCGTGGTCCTCGTCTTCGCGGAAGCAGGCGACCTCGTGGTCTGTGTCGACGTCGATCGGCTCCGGTTGTTCGCGCGGACACCACTCGCGAGCCTCTGGACAGCGCGTATGAAACCGACAGCCCGACGGCGGGTTCTTCGGATCCGGAATATCGATCCGTCGAACCGGCGGCTCGCTCGAGTCGGTTCCCGCACGGAGGTCGGGCGTGGCCCATCTAAGGACCTTCGTGTAGGGGTGTTTCGGATTGGATATTATCTCTTCGGCCGGTCCGATTTCGACGAGCTGGCCGAGGTACATAACGCCAATTCGACCCTCGCCGTGGGCGGCGAAGTACCGCGCGTTCGAGAGGTCGTGGGAGACGGCGACAAAAGAGGTGTCGAACTGATCCTGCAACTCGAGCATGAGGTCCATCATCTCGACGCGCAACGAGACGTCGAGCGCGCTGATCGCCTCGTCCGCGAGGATGAGGTCCGGATCCATCAACAGCGCCCTGACGAGTGCAACGCGCTGTTTTTCCCCGCCGGAAAGCTGGTGTGGATATCGTCCGGCGTAGTCTTTGGCCGGCGTCATGCCGACGCGCTCGAGCATCGACAGGACTTCCCGCCGTCGATCTCCCGCGCTCATCCCCGACTGCCACCGCTTTAACGGTGCCTCGAGGATCTTCAGCACGCGCCGATTGGGATTGAGCGAACTCCCCGGATCCTGATGGATGATCTGGAGCGAGCGCCGTATATCGGCGTAGGAAATCTCGACGTCGCCGCGCCCGTCTTTCGCGTCCCAGATGTCCTGGCCGCGATAACGGACGCTCCCACCGGTCGGCCGCTGGAGACCGATTGCGGTTTTGCCGAGGGTCGTTTTCCCACACCCGGACTCGCCGACGAGTGCCACCACGTCGTTTTGCTCGATATCGAGGCTGACGCCGTCGACGGCCCGGACGACATCCGGATCGCCGAAATCGAGTAAGCCAGTGCTCTCCTCGAAGTGGACTTCGACGCCCTCGAGCGAGACGAGGTGTTGATCGCTCCCGCTCATTGGTCACCACCGTCCGTTTCCGCACGATTCTCTGCTTGCTGGGGTTCGGGTTCGCTCGAGTCCGCCGTTCTCTCGTCTGGTAGACGCTCACCCTCCTTATCGGTTTGTGGGCAATCTTCCGCCGCCTCCACCTCCACGTTAAACGGAATCGCGTCCGGAGCGTCCTGCCAGTGATAGCAGGCAACACTGTGTTCGTCGGAAACGGCCTGAAACGCAGGGTCCGAGGCGACGCACTCGTCGTCCGCGAGCGGACACCGGGGGTTGTACGAACAGCCCGACGGCACGTCGACCGGGTCGGGTGCCGCCCCCTCGATCGGGCGCATCTCCTCGAGCGGGGCGTCGAGGTTCGGCGTCGCGTTCAACAGCGACCGCGTGTAGGGGTGGGAACCCCGCCGGAGGATTTCCTCCGTAGCCCCGATTTCGACGAGTTCGAACGCGTACATCACGGCGAGTCGATCCGCCAGTTCCGCGACCAGCGGGAGGTCGTGCGTGATGAAGATCAGCGTCAGGTCGTACTTTTCTTTGAGCGACTCGAGCAACGAGAGGATCGACCGTTGCATCAGTAAGTCGAGCGCGGCGGTCGGCTCGTCCATGACGAGGACGTCCGGTTCCAACACCAGCGAGAGCGCGATGAGCGCCCGCTGTTTCATCCCGCCGCTGAGTTCGTGGGGATACGATGGGAGGACGCGATCCGGATCGAGGTACAGATCCTCGAGCAGTTCTCGAGCGCGGTCCATTCCGGCTCCGATATCGTAGTCGTGAGCCTCGATCGTTTCCTCGAAGTGCGCGCCGACCTCCATCGTCGGGTTGAACGAACTCATCGCTCCCTGGAACACCATCGAAATGTCCTCCCAGCGGTGTTTGAGTAGTTCCCGTTCGCTGAGCTCGAGCACGTCGACGGGGTGGCCGTCCGCCGGGTGGTACGTTACCTGACCCGACAGAACGCCGGGGTCGACGACGGCGTCTAACATCGCGGACGCGAGCATGGATTTGCCGCTCCCGCTCTCGCCGACGATCCCGAGCACCTCGTTTCGCTGGATGTCGAGGGTGACGTTGTCGAGAACGCGGGAGACTCCGCGATCCATCTCGAAGACGACCTCCGCGTCCCGGAGCTCGATGACCGGGTCGGCCGTCTCGTACAGTGCTCGATCGTGTTGTGATCGTTCGTACGTACTCATTGTGGAACTCGTGGCGTGTCGTCATCGGCGTCTTCTGTCGGTTCGGTTCGTCCGCTCTGGCGCGTCCGAACGCGCGGATTGAACAGGCGGTCCGTCCCCTGTGCGAACAGAATCAGGCCGAACGAAAGCACGATGATCGGAATCATCGGGATGATCAGCATGTACGTCGTCGCCGGGTTGTACAGCGCTCCCGCCGTTTGGTAGGCGAGGTTCATCATCACGCCCCAGTTTTCGACGGTCTGGAACGAGAGGATGCCCAGAAAGTACAGCGCGACGCTGTCGTAGATGACCCGACGAGCCGAGTAGACGAAGTTGACGGTGATGTACGGCATCAGATTCGGCAGGATGTCTTTCTGTATCACCCTCGGCGTACTGATCCCCATCGTTCGGGAGGCTTCGACGTAGGAGTGCTCGCGGAGCGTCAACACCTGCGAGTGAATCGTTCGCGCGATTCCGGCCCAGACGTTGATCGTGATGATGATTCCGATGAACCAGGGGTTCTGCGGATTGATCAGCACGACCAGGACGATCACCAGCGGCAGTCCGGGAATCGTCATGGCCACGTCGCTGATCGTCATGAGGATTCGTTCGGTCGTCCCGCCTTTGTAGCCGGCGACCGTCCCGACTGCAGTCGCCATCACGGTCGCGAACACGGCACCCGCGAGGATCATCTGTAACATCATCGGCGTCGCGTGGACGACTCCGGCGAGGATGTCGCGACCCTGATTGTCCGTGCCGAGCAGGTGGTCCGAGCTCTCGAACGGTTGCAGGGACTGTGGCCCCTGATTCGAGATCGGTTCCTCGAGGATCGTCACGTTCTCGAGAACCCAGAACGTCGAGGACGAAACCCAGGCGAGAGCAGCCATGGCGATGAACCCGAGAATGATCGTCAGCCCGACTTTCATCCGCCAGTCTTCCCAAGCGATCGAGAACGGTTCTCGAACCGCCTCCTGAAACCACTCACCGTACCGTTGTCGTCGACTGATCTGGGTGAGCTCGGCGGTGGCGAACATCTCGCCACCGTCCGTCTGGGGCTCTCGATCCCTCTCAGTAGGACTCACTGTCATCACCCGATTTGATCCGCGGATCCAGTTTGCTGTAGGTCGCATCGCCGACGAACAAGGCGATGACGACGGCCACCGTGATAACCAGGAACGTCCCCATCATCAGGGGCATATCCTGGTACTCGATGGCCTGATACATGTAGTAGCCGATACCGGGATACTGGAAGAGTTCCTCGAGAATGATCGAACCGCCGAACATGAACCCGATCGAAATGAGGAGACTCGTGTACATCGGAAGCACGGCGTTGCGACCGACGTACCGCAGGGCGATTCGCCTGTCGGAGAGGCCACGGAGGCGAGCGACGCGCACGTAGTCCTCCCCGAGTACCTGGATGCTGTTGCCGCGCATCGCGAGGGCGGTCAGGCCGTACACTGTCAGTACGAAGGATGCCGCAGGGAGAATCGCGTGGTGAAAGGAGCCGACGATGAACTGGATGGTAAACCCGGGTTCGACGACCGCAGGGTACCGACCCCGTGCGGGGAAGATCGACGTCCTGTTTCCGAGGTACGCGATGAACAACACGGCGGCGACGTAGTACGGGATCGACGTCGTCAGTATCGCGACCCCGGTCTGAGAGATGTCGAACCTGGTTCCTTCTTTGTAGGCCATCATCGCCCCGAGCGAGAGCGCCAGCCCGAAGGTGAGTAGCGTGCTGATCGCCATGAGGAATATCGTCCACGGGAGCGCCTCCGCCAGAATCGTGGCGACGTCCCTGTTTAGATACACCGAATGGCCGAAATCCCCACGAACGAGCCCGCCCATGTACTGCAGGTAGGCCTCGTGAATCGGCGCGTTCGGATCGATGTTGATCCGGTGCTGTACCTGTTCTCTGATCACTTCCGCCGGAACGTCCGAGCCCTGGCTTTCGTGGATTCGCGCGACGATGATATCCTCCGCTCCGCCGGGCATCAGTCGAATCAGGCCGAACGAGACCGTCGCGACGGCCCAGACGGTAAACACCGACTGTCCAGTCCGTTTGAGCACCCAATTCATAGCGTGAACGCGGTCGTACGATCCGTTTTCATTGTGCAGCACTCATATCGTCCACTTTCGGGAGCCACCAGAGCGGCCAGTAGCTCTGGAAGTGCTCCGATTCGTCCGGAATATCCCACATCTCTCTGTCGATGAACGTCTGCTCGTACTTTTCCTGAATAATCGCCAACGGGACATCCTGATTGACGACCCACGCGAGTCGTTCGACGATCTCCTGCATCTCCACTTCGTCGTTGGTCGCCGCAAGCGCTTCGAACTCCTCGTTGAAGTCGACGGTCATTTCTCCGTCGCCGTCCATCTCGGGCACGGTTACCTCCTCGGGGTAGTTGTAAAACGAGGAGTCGCTGTCGTGTTCCCGGTTGAGGAGCTTCCACCGGAGCGCAAAGAACGGATGGTTCATCGCCGGATCCCCGCCCTGCGTATGGCCGTAGGCCGTAACCTGAAAATCGCCGTCGGCCATCAGTTCGTACCAGGCACCTTCGCCGCGGGTGTCCGCCGAGGAGTCGAAACCGGCCTGAGACAGCTGATCGGCGCAGGTACTCGCCATCGTCACCCAGTCGCTCCAGCTCGAGGCGACGATGATATTGGCCTCGAGAACCTCGCCATCGCGCTCCCAAATATCGTCGCCGTTCCGTTCGTAGCCCGCGCTCTCGAGGAGCTCTTCGACCCGATCGAGGTCGTGTTCGTACGGCTCGTACTGATCCGTCGGATCGCCGAACCACTCGTCGTTTGCGACCGCCGTCAACCCGGTCGGCGCGTCGTGTTTGATGCTGGTCGACTCCCCGATGTTTTCGATGACGAGATCGCGGTCGAGCGCGTGCATGAACGCCTGCCGCACCTCCCGATCGCCGTAGTGCTCGTCGTCGTAGTTGAAAGCGACGCCGAATCCGAACCCGCCCGGGATCTGAATCTCCTCCAGACTATCGGGGAACGTGTCCATAATTTCGGGATCCGCGAAGAGACTGTGGATCCCGTCGAGATCCTGCTGTTGGAAGGACTGGTGTGCCGCCTGGTTTTCGGATCGGTATTCCATCCGGTACCCCTCCCAATCGTAGTTGTCCGCGAGCGGATGGTCGTCTCGAATCGTGTACTCGTGGTAGGAATCGGTCGTGTTCGATAACTCGATCGGGCCCGAGGGCGTGGGTTCTTCGATCTCGTGCCCGAAGATATCGACGTCATCACCGTCTTGAATCGCCTCGTGGATCTCCACCCAATCGGCTGGGGGATGGTCGAGGCTTTCGTTGAGCACAGTGTGTTCGATGATATCTGTGTTCGTCCCCTCCGAGTAGGAGATGACGACGGTGTGGTCGTCCGTCGCCTCGACGTCGTCCGCGAACTCCCAGAGGTTCGAGTCCAGCGCTTCGCCGATCTCGAGTTGCATAACGATGTCATCCGCCGTAATATCATCACCATTGCCCCACGTGTAATCGTCGCGCAAGTGTAACGTCATTTCTCCTTCGTCGGTCTCCCACTCCTCGACGAAGTGCGGGTAGAACTCGTCTTCCCCGACGAGATACTGCGCGTATTCGTCGAAGAGGCCGAACGAAGCGTGCGTAAAGCCGCCCCACTCATGTGGATTGTACTGGTACTGGCCGACCTCGTGTTCGACCTGTGCAGTATTGAACCAGTTACCGTCATCCCCGCTTCCATAACAGCCCGCGAGCGCGGCGGAACCGGCAACACCTGTCGCTGCTATGAATGTACGGCGTGATACTAGCTCACAGTAATCCCTGTCGATATGGTCTTCACCCATACTGATTGTCATGGTATGGCAACGCACATAAATGTTTCTAATGATCTATATAATTATAGTAAATTCTGAGAACGCGCGTTCGAAAGGGGACGCTCACGCCCGGTTTTCGAGCCATTCCGCGGTCGTCGCGGCCAGTTCCGCAACGGAATCCGACGACTCGGCCGCTGCGGCGGCCTCGAGTTGCGGGACCGTTTGCGTCGCTTCGGCGAACCCGAGCGCCCGAATCGCTCGAGCCCGTACGAACTCGGCCTCGTCGTCGAGCCGATTCGTGAGCGGATCGATAGCTTCCCCAACAGCACCCGGATTCCATTCTGCGACGTGGCGGACAACATCAACCGCTTCGCCGCGAACCCGCGCCTGTTCGTCCTCGAAAAGATTCACGCAGTCAGAAACCTGCCGCGAACACGATTCCGGATCAACCTGAGCAACCGAACCGAGACTTTCCGCAGCGACACGGCGTACGTATACCGAGCGCTGTTTGTCGTTCGACAGCGCCTGCCCACGATTTCGGCGTAGCTGGCGAGCCGCCTTTTGCTCCTCGAGAGACGGCTCGTCGCCAGTCAGCAACGATTCCGTTCCCGTCTCGACCGTCGGTCCGTTTCGAAGGATGTCGAAAAAACGCTCGCTGTGCTCGACAAACTGTGCCGGGTCCGCATCAACGAGGTGTGAAACCGCACGCGCCGCTCGAGAGCGCAGGAGTGGCGGATCCTCATCGAGCAAACTGAGAAGTTGTACCCGCCCGTGAGAGACGGCATCCGGTCGGCGTGTTGCAAGCGTCGAAACCGCGTCCGCCGCGGTCATTTGGGCGACGAGAAACGAATCGTCGAGTCGATCGACGATGGTATCCGCCAGCGGCGTTACTCGATCCGGCTCCGATTTACCGATTCGGAGTACAGCATCGAGGGCGTTCTTTCGCGTCTGTCCGCGTTCGTCCCTGAGCATGGACTCGAGGGTCTCGATATCCGTACGGTCCGGGTCGCAGGAGACGGGTTTCCCTTCGGCTGACCCTACGGCGTGCTCTTCTTCCATAGGAATAGCAACCAGCTACAATCGTAAATAATTCCCGAACAATTGTGCGGTTTAGTCGTGATTTTCGGGCGATGGCCGCTCGAGGTCTCACGCGGACTCAATCTCCGCGATTTTTCGAACGCCACGTAACGAATCCGATCAATATCGATGTTCCGCTGAGGAGCACGACGTTGATCACGGAGATAACGTACGCCTCGGTTCCCAATGCACCGAGGATGATGGCGACGGCCATCAGAACGAGAAGCGTGATATTGATGTACAAAAGCGCCATGAACAGCCGGTGGTAGTCGCTGACGATATCCCAGAACAACTCACGAGTGGACTGTTGGGAACTCATCGAAACGGGATCCGTTCCGAGTGTGCGGTTGTCCGGTTCATAGTACTCTGTTATCACTTCGTTTCATAAATGTTGTGCGCCCGCCGGTGCTCGAGGCGCGATCGGATACCGTGGGAAAACATATCAATATCCCGAATGCTGTCGTTATTGTTGATGGAGTGCCATGAACTCAAATATGGGATCACCGTTAGGTACCCCCCACCCGCTTACGGTTCTCTTCCGAAGACGATTGTTTGTACGTGTATTCGTGTAATCTCGAAACAGTACTCACAAATTGTAGCGTTGTCGTAATTTTTTGAGAGATGGGCGTTGAAGCCCCCTTAATACCGTTTTCAGGATTCAGAACGAACTGAACAACGAACCGATGCTGATCCCCCGTTATTTCCACCATAGTTGATTGAAATCAGAGAGGTCTGCTATCGGAGACGATCAAACACGAATGTGCGACTAGACGGTACGCCAACTTCGCTCCGGCTCCCAGCCGAGGATCCGGCGAGCTTTCTCGGTCGAAATCAGCGATTGGTGCCCTTCGAGCCCCGCTCGCACCGTCGCATCCGGATAGTACAGGTCCACCAACTCTGCCGAATCTACCGCCGCCGACGTGTCCCCCGCAACCGCCCAGAACCGCTCGTGCCCGTCGAACGACGCCTCGGCGGCCAGCCGCGCGATCGACGCGGCGTCCTCGATGTGAAGATACGAGAACAGAACGTCCCGCGTCGTGTGGTGCCACGCGTCCTCGAGCCCCTCGAGCGACCGATCCGCGTCGACGAACGTCTCTCGGAGCTCCTCGTCGGTTCCGACCCACGGATACCGAAGCGACGAAATCGTCGGCGCGTCGGAGTTTCGAGCGAACCCGTCCGCGGTGACCTCCATCGCGTGCTTGCTGACGGCGTACGGATCTCGGGGCGTCAGGGGATGTTCCTCGTCGACCGGAAGGTATCGAACGTCGGTCGGCGCGTCCTGATAGGCGGCACCCATCGCGTTGATACTCGAGGGGAGCACGACCGACTCGAGGCCGAGGTTCGTCGCGGCCTCGAGGACGTGGTAGGCCGACTGGACGTTGCTCTCGTAGGTCTCGAACCCCGGATGATCCGTCGGACCCGGAATCGTTCCCATGTGGACGACGGCGTCGGCGTCCGTCCGCGCGAGCGAGCCGTACACCGCACCAGCATCTAACAGATCTACCGACTGGAAGGTGTCCGAGCTCTCTTCACGGCGTTTCCCTCGGGAAATGTTGATGGTACCGTACCCGTTGTCCGCGAACTCGGCGAGAATCGCCTCGCCGATCTTTCCGTTGCCGCCGGTAACTGCAACTTGCTCGATAGTCATACCCTTCCTTTTTCGAGACACGCAATTATAGGTATCGTCTCTCCACCTCGTCGCGGGGGGATCCAACGTTGGACGGTTCACGGGAAACGTGGTGTGCGGCCATCGGGATGTGCGAACGGTGGGATGTGCAGATATCGAGGTGTGTGGGCGCCATAGTTGCGAAGGCGGGAGCCGATGACCGGTCTAAATTCGATCTCCAGCAAAGGAAGATATAAGGCGAATCGAATAAAATGCCCGGCTACATCGCGTGAATGCCACATGGATCTCGCTCTCACACTTCCGCCGACGACAGACGATCGCTGGGAGATCGCCGCACAGATGGGCGTCACGAACGCTGTCGTTCACACCCTCGAGATCGGTGACGGACGTCGACCGACCGACTACGATACGCTCTTGCGGTGGAAGAACCGCTTCGAACACGCCGAAATAGACCTCAGCGTGATCGAGGGGAGCGTTCCGCTGACCGACACCACCCGGCTCGGAAAACCCGGTCGAGACGAGGAGATCGACGACTTCTGTAGATTCCTTCGAAATCTGGGCCGACTCGACGTTCCCGTCGTCTGCTACGACTGGATGGCCGGCATCCGCTGGGCTCGGACCGCGACCTCGGTTCCGTCTCGAGGGGGATCGCTCACGACCGCCTACGATAACGAACAGATGAGTCGCGGACCGAAGCCGGATATCCCGCCGATTACCGCCGAAGAACTCTGGGCGAACCTCGAGTACTTCCTCGAGCGAGTCGTCCCCGTCGCAGAGAAAGCGGGCGTGAAACTGGGACTCCACCCCGACGACCCGCCGCGAGAGGAGGTTCGGGGCGTTCCGCGGATCATCAACAGCGTCGAGGCGTACGAACGCGCGCTCGATATCGTCGACAGTGAACACAACGGCGTCACGTTCTGTCAGGGTAACTTTGCCGCGATGGGCGTCGATGTGCCGTCGGCGATTCGGCGGCTGGGCGACCGAATCAATTTCGTCCACTTCAGGGACGTCGAGGGCGATGCCGACGGCTTCGTCGAAACGTGGCACGACGACGGCCCGACGGACATGCTCGCCGCAATGGAGGCGTACGAAGACATCGGATTTGACGGCCCCGCACGGCCGGATCACGTTCCCACGATGACCGGCGAGACGAACGAGAACCCCGGCTACGAAACGATGGGACGATTGTTCGCGATTGGGTACATGAAGGGGTTGCTCGAGCAGGTCGGGGACGACAACCGGTAGCAATCGAGAACGGCAACCGGTCGTTCCGCTCTTGGTATTATGTATTACAGCGAATCGAGTAAGAGCCCTCTCCGACTATCGCTCCGGGTTCCGGCGGTCTTGACGCGATTTCGAACTCACTACTGACCCCTTACCGGGTACCAGATAGAAGCGGATATCCGAAAACTGGCCGGGGAGAGTCGGTGTCTCGAGAGTTACGAACAGTGCCAACTCTTCGGTTCGATTGATATCGCCCGGCCATTGAACGATCGTGTCAACTCAATACGGGTTAGTGACAAGTGTTTGAATTCTTCGAGAACGAGACCGTGTCGATACTCGTTGCATCAAATTAGGTCCGAACAACGACCGATTCCAACGTTCTGACGGTCTCGAAAAGGCAGTATCGCTCTGAAGGGAACCGGTCGCGGTCTCCAGAAATGGGATTTGGCCAAAATAGCCCGAACGGGAGCGAGGTTACTATTAGCCATCGAGTGCTCATCAAACGCTGTCCACCCCCATCAAACGGCGTCCGCCCTCCTATCAAACACCGTCCGCCCAGTCAGAATAGGTGGTATTTATTTCGACCACGCCGACGATATTCTGAAGCTGACTCGGAATTTTAGACCGGAACCGTTCGTCCGTCAGCCGGTCCGTTGGTCCGGAGACGCTAATCGCGCCGAGCAGTTCGCCGGATCGGCTCGTAATCGCCACCGCGACACACCGAATCCCCTCGGTTCGCTCCTCGTCGTCGTACGCGACTTCGCGTGATCGAATCTGTTCCAGTTCCTCGAGGAGAACGTCTTTATCGGTGATCGTATTCTCGGTGTATCCGACCAGTTCGGTTTCGGCCAACAGCTCGGCGACTCTATCCGGCGAAAGCGCGGCGAGAAACGCCTTTCCGGCGGCGGTACAGTGGAGTTCGTCGACGGAGCCGACGTACGAACGCGGGTAGTCGAGGTGCTCGCCTTCGGCCTGATAGATCGTGATCCCGTGACCGCCGCGCTCGACCACAAGCCGAACCTGCTCACCCGTTTCGGCGGCGAGCTGATCCACATCGCTCTTAGCCAACTGGTAGATTCGCTGTCGAAAGCGAGCCTGGCCCCCGTAGGTCAGGAAACGCAGCCCGAGCTGATAGGTTCCGTCCGATTTTTCGAGGCAATCGTACAACTCGAGGGTTCTGAGGTAGTGATGGACGGTACTCTTCGAGCGGCCGACTTCGTTCGCAAGCTCGGTGACGCCGACCGATTCGCGGCGACGAATAACATCGAGCAGACGAATCATGGTTTCGATCGACTGGATCGTCTTCCCGGTATCCGCCTGGCGTTCGTTCATGTCGATAGCCGACGGAAGGGGAGCGAATAAGCGTGGCGGGAATTCGATACCGTCTCGGACTGCCGTTCGAATTAGTAGTCGACTTCGTCGTAGAGACGATCGATCGCCCGTTGAACGGAAAGCGCCTGGTGGACGTTGTTCCGTTCAGGACGCGACCCGGAAACGACGGCGTCGAGGAACGTCGAGAGCTCATCGCGGTAGGGATCGTTCCTCGGGCAGACGACCTCGGAATCGACGAAGTGATCGACGACACCGTTCCGAACTTCGTAGAGCTCAAGGGTGTTCTGACGGCTGCCGGTCGGATCGATTTCCTCGAGTGTATTCGTAATATCGAGCGATGCGCCGGCCTCCGTTCCGCGGACGTCGTAGCTGTGAACCGATTGCGTGTTCGCCGCCCAGGCGATCTCAATGTCGGCCGTTCGCCCGTCATCGAACTCGAGGAAGGCGTTCACCGAGTCCTCGACGTCGTACATCCGAGCCTCGCTATCCTCGCCCCACATGTGCAGGTAGGCGTACGATTCCTGCCCGCCGAACTCCGCGTTCGCCGTGGCGAGGACGTTTTCGATCGTCGGCCAGTCGTAGAAGCTAAAGAGCAGATCGAGTGCGTGACTCCCGACATCCATGAGCGCACCGCCGCCGGCGATTTCATCAGAGGTGTACCACGTCCCGCGACCGGGAACGCCTCGCCGTCGAATGAACTTGGCGTCGATGTGGGTGACGTCCCCGAGATACCCTTCCTCGATGTACTCCTCGAGAACGGTGCAAGCGTTTCGAAACCGGTGGTGAAATCCGACCATACAGATTTGGTCCGTCCGCTTTGCTGCATCCGCGATGCGCTCTGCACTGGTGAGGGTGTGCGCCAGCGGCTTTTCGACGAGTACGTCGAGTCCGGCCTCGAACGCCGAGGTGGCGACCGGTTCGTGAAACTTCGTCGGCGTCGAAATGATCACCGCCTCGACATCGCTCTCAAACAACTCCGAGGGGTTCTCGTACGGATCCGTCTCAAACTCGGATTCGAACGTCGCTCGAGTCATCGGATCCGCGTCGGCGGCGATCACCTCGTGGCCGAGATCACGAAGGACCCGCGCGTGATTCATCCCGTGGGTTCCCACCCCCACGATCCCGATCGTCAGTTGGTCCCGGTTTGCGGTCATAACTACCCTGTTCGCATCGAGGGAAATAAAGTTGCGTCTCGGCCGTCGGCGGTCACTAATCGGCTCTTCGGTGGAACCTTTGACCCTCCTCAGTCGTCCTCGGACTGCGGTTCGGGCGTCAGTTCGCCCGATGAAACCATGGACTCGAGCGGGTTGTCGTCGATCAACAGCGGAAGGTCGACGCGCCCGCGCTTGCGAACCGATTCGTATCCGGCGAACAGAATCTCCGCCGTGTTGAGACCGACTCGTCCGCTAATCGCGGGTTCCTCGCCGGTGTCGAGACACTCGAGCAGGTGATCGACGGCTCGGTCGTGAAAGAGTGAGCCGAACCGATCCTCCTCGAGACCGGAGGCGTGTATGGTTTCCTCGCCGACGTCGATCGATTCCCTCGTTCCGTTTCGGTCGAGTGCGACCATCGGCCCGTCCTCGACGTCGATACGGACGGCTCCGTCGGTTCCGCGGAGGACGAACGCCGACTCGAGCATCCCATTGCCGGCCCCGGTCGAGAGACTGCCGTGGACGCCGTTTGAATAGCGCCACTGGGCCCACATCTGATTCTCCTGATGCGCTCCAAAGCGGACGTCTTCGTCGCGGTAATCCAGTTGAGCGATGACCCATTCCGGAGAGCAATCGTCGGTGAACATCCCGGCCAGATCGATCGTGTGTGCCCCCGTATCGTAAAAGTCACCCCACCCGATTTCGATTCGTCGGAGTTCTCCGATCGTTCCCTCCTCGACGAGTCGGTCTGCTTCCGTGAAGACGCGACCGAATCGCCGCTGTCTATTGAACGTCAGTTGCACCTCGCGACGCGAACACTCCCGTACCATTCGGCAGGCGCTCGCCCACGTGTGGGCCATCGGTTTCTCGCAGTGAATCGCTTCGACGACGTCGCTCCGCGCACAGTCCACGACGATGTCCTCGTGAATCTGCGGAGGAACCGTTACGCTCACGATATCGGGTTCGACCTCTCGGAGTAGCTCTCGATAGTCCTCGTAGACTCGAGCGGTCGGAACGTCGAACTCCGTCGCGAACGCATCGGCGTTTTCCGGAACGATGTCCGCACAGGCGACGATCTCGCACCGATCGCTGTTTTGATACGCTTCCGCGTGACGATACCCCATTGCGAATCCGTCGACCGTTGGCGTCGCCGGATCGGGTCCCGTCCCGACGATTGCGACAGTATACTCTCTCATAGGACGATCACGGCTCGAACAATCACAATACAGCCGCTTAGTGTTTTCCCATACGGTGTTCCGTTCGGTCACCGAAGCCGATCGAGCGTCTCAGCGCCGTGGGAGAGCGATCGACGCGGATCAGTCGGCCGATCGTGTTCGTAAATGCCCCACTCAACGTTCGCGCGCTCAACGGCCTCGAGACACCCCTCGAGATCGAGGTCGCCTTCGCCGAGTTCCGTCGGCGAACCCGAATCCGTCTCGGCGTCCGCGAGGTGAACGAGCGAGATCCGTTCCTCGTATCGCTCGAGGAACGCAACCGGATCGACGCCGCCCACGTTCGCCCAGCCCAGATCGAGTTCGAACCCGACGACATCGCCTGTTTGCTTGAGCAGTTCGGCCATCGCAGTCCGTTCGCCACAGGTGACGAACTCGTGTTCGTGGTTATGATAGTGGAGGTCGACTCCGCGCTCCGAGAGGTCGCTCGCGACGGCGGACAGCCGGTTCGCCGTCGATTCGACTGCCTCGAGCGACTCGAAGTGGGACTCGTCGAGATACGGGACGACGAACGTGTCACATCCGAGGCGGTCGTAGAACTTGACCGTCGACGAGACATCGTCCTCCAGGGACTCGAGGTCGACGTGGGCCGAAGCCGGAGTGAGTCCTGTCCGTTCGAGGGCTCGAGCAACTTCCGTTCCGTCCGCGTCACGGATCCGATGTGCAAATTCGACGCCGTCGAACGACGTCTCGTCGATTTCGTTCAGTACGTCGGGAAGCGGTTCCTCGAGTTCGCGAAGCGAATACAGTTGAATCGCAGTCTGTGCCATGTGACACGCATCGGCAACGTCAGTGATAGTTCTTGTGATGAGAGTGATAGGACGATGGTACCGGAAGGACGGAAACGGGGATACCGTCTCGAGAGAAGCCACCCAATTCAGGTGATTCGGCTTCACCAGCCTCTGTTCTCGATTCATCACTGCACGGATGGGACGACGTTCGTCAGTCGTTTACTATTGGGAAACATACGATTTTTTGTGAGTGGTGTCTCGCTGTGCGGGAGGAAAGTGAGGTCGAAACGTTACGATTACAAGCCTATGCCTGTAATCAAAACCGCGGGGCTTTCGAGAGATAATCGCGCACTCGCCCGTAAACCAGCGAAAAGAATTCGCGTACCAACGGATCCGAGTACGATTTCAGATGTTTCCTAATAGTAAACGATTGCAGACGGTCCCGATCGGTTGAGCACCAGGCGACGGCAACTGGGATGGCCACATGAACCGAGCAACTAGACTCGTCAGTCCAGATTCTGCGAGCGCTGATCGAAGAGGCGAATTCGATTTATCTTCCCGCACAAAATCGTGATGAGCCGAACGGGAATTATTACACTCATATGGTCGTAATAGATAACAATACCCTGTTGACAGGTAATTGTAAAAGGTGAGTCCAGTTGTACCACCTCGTGAACCAATCACCGGTTTGATATAATCTATTTGATCTATATGGGTTCGAAATACTTTACAGACAAATAAATTACGTTCTATCTATCAACTCACACAGATATAGAACAGTCTGATGGTGACTCGTGTTATGCTCGAGGTGAATTACATCTATTACTTCGGCAAGGGATGGAGCGTGTGACACAAGGAGATTAGGACACTGTATACGAGTCGCTCAATTGCCAAATAACGTACTGGTTCAAGAGAGAAGTAAACATCAAATAAGAGCCAATAGGAGCATTGTGTCAAAGATATCTCTGTTGAGGCAGCCAGAAACAGTCGAGCGACCCAATAATCACTCTCTGTGCAGTCCGAACGTGGTTGGTCCAAGAATCACCGACTGGGAAGCTATGTCCCGTCAACGTCGACTCGAGTTCCGTACCCAGGTTCTCCGACGATGCCGTCATCGTAGACCACCGCTCCGCGGACAACCGTCGACACCGGCTTTCCGGTGAACGTTTCGCCCTCAAACGGTGTTACGCGTGATTTCGAGTGTAGCGCGTTCCGGTCATCGAGTGTCCACTCGTGTCCCGGATCGACGACCGTAAAGTCGGCGTCGGTACCGACCTGAAGCGACCCTTTCTGTGGGTACATCCCCCAGACCTGAGCCGGGCGCGTCGAATGGCGGTGAACCCACTCCTCGAGGGTCAGCCGCCCCTCGTCGACGAAGGTGAGCATCGCCGGCACTTCGGTCTCGAGACCGACGAATCCGGAAATCGAGTCCCACGTGTTTCCGAACGGATCGTCGACCATCTTCTCTTCGTCGGTGTGGGGGGCGTGGTCGGTCGCGACGAAATCGATCGCTCCGCCGTCCATACCGATATCCCAGAGTTTCTGTCGTTCGCCCTCTTCTCGGATCGGCGGCTGGATTCTGGCGACGTTGCCCTTCTCGTGCATGACGTCCTCGGTAAACCAGAGATAGTGCGGCGTCGTCTCCGCGGTTACGTCCACGCCGCGGGCCTTCCCTCGTGCCACGGCTTGCACACCGGTGCCAGACGAAACGTGATACATGTGAATCTTCGCACCGGTCTCCTCGGCGAAAGTAATCGTTCGCTCGATCGCCTCGCGTTCGGCGACGACCGGCCGGGAGTGAGAGTGATGGATCGGGTCGTTCTTTCCGGCCGCTTTGAACTCCCGCTCGTAGTACTCGATGATCTCGTCGTTTTCCTCGTGGAAACCGAGTCGTTTGCCCGTCTCCGCGATCCGTTTCATCGCCTCGAGTACTTCACCGTCCGACGGCGGCGGAACGTCGCCGACTGTCGATCCGAGGAAAATCTTGTATCCGAGTACCCCAGCGTCGTCGAGTTCGGGGATGCGGTCGAGGTTTTCGGATGTGATCACGGCGTAGCTTTGGAAATCAACGTAGGCGGATGCCTCTCCGCGGTCGTACTTTAGCTCGAGTCGCTCCGGTCGATCGATAATCGGATCCGTATTGGGCATCCCGACGACCGTCGTCACCCCGCCCGCCGCCGCGGAACGGGTCGCAGACTCCCAGTCTTCTTTGTACTCGAGTCCCGGTTCGCGGTTGTGAATGTGACAATCGACGATTCCCGGAACTAACACGTTGCCATCTGCGTCGAGGACGTTATCGCCTTCGGGGAGCGACCGACTGTGACCGACGGCGACGATCGTGCCGTTATCCACGGCGACGCCGGCGTCCGCGACACGGCCTGTCGATGTCACGACGGTGCTGTTTTCCACCACGAGATCGACGGTCATTGCGTACATGTTTCGGTCAGGTGCGGATATAGCTTCTGTTGAGGGGCGAAAATTCGATGAACCGCGTCCAAATCCGCCGCGAAGGTCGGTCGAAAATGGGCACATATTCCAGAGATTGCGGGTAGGACGGGGTTACCGCGCGGTATGTTTGGCATACTAAACGGACAGTACATACACCGTTGGGCCAATGAACTCGCCAACGATTCGCGATCAGACGATCCTCGTCACCGGTGGCGCGGGTTTCATCGGTAGTCACATCGCCGACGCACTGGTCCCCCACAACGACGTTCGCGTGCTCGACGACTTCTCGACCGGGCACCGACGGAATCTCCCGGACGAGGTGCAGACTATCGAGGGCGATATCGGTGATCCGATCGCGCTACAGGAGGCCGCTCGCGGCGTCGACATCATCTTTCACCAGGCCGCCCTTGTGAGCGTTACTCAGAGCGTCGACGACCCCAGAACGAGCAACCAGACGAACCTCGATTCGACCGTCCTTATTCTAGAGCAAGCCCGACAGGAAGACGCGCGGGTGGTTCTGGCCTCGAGCGCGGCGATATACGGCCATCCGAACGAACTCCCCGTTTCGGAACGAACGCCACCGGATCCGACATCTCCCTACGGCATCCAGAAACTCGCAATCGACCAGTACGCGCGGTTGTACGACGAACTCTACGACCTTCCCGCGGTCGCGCTACGGTACTTCAACGTTTACGGACCGCGTCAACAGGGACCCTATAGCGGCGTCATCTCGACGTTCCTCGAGCAAGCACAAGAAGGCGACCCGCTGACGATCGACGGTGACGGTGAGCAGACTCGAGACTTCGTCCACGTCAGCGACGTAGTCCACGCTAATCTCCTCGCCGCGACGACGGATCGAACCGGGGAGGCGTACAATATCGGTACCGGGAAATCGGCGACGATCCTCGAACTCGCAGAGATTATTCGCGAAGTCACCGACAGCAACTCGACGATCGTCCACGAACCGCCGCGCGCGGGAGACGTCCGCCACAGTCAGGCCGATATCTCGAAAGCGTCCAAACAACTCGGGTTCGAACCGCGCATCTCTCTCGAGGCGGGGATTCAGTCACTCGGCACTGCCGAACCGATCGAATCCGCGGTGGACGACGAAGTCAAGCTCCCGTCGATCGACTCGAGGGGATAAAGCCCGCTAACTCGAACTCCCTCTCAACTAGTGCGGTTGATTCCCGCCTCAGCGGCCGGTAAATTCCGGTTCGTACTCGTCGTCCGCAAAGGCGCGTGCTCCCTTTTCGTGATCCTCGGTCTCGAGGAGTGAGTCGAACCGCTGGCGATCGTACCGTCGGCCCTCCTGCAGACCGGTCTGGGTAGCTAGCGTCGCCGACTCTTTGATCGCCTGGACCGCAAGCGGCGGTTTCGACGCGATGGTTTCGGCAAACGCTCGCGTTTCGTCCTCGAAGTCGTCGCCGTACGTCCGATTGACGATACCGAGGTCGGCCGCTTTCGAGGCCGAAACGTGCTCACCGGTCATCGCCAGCTCCATCGCCGCCGCCGGATTTGCGAGCCGACTCGTGTACTGAACACCACCCGCACCGGGGATAATTCCGAGGTCAACTTCCGGGAACGCGAATCGACTCTCCTCGTGAGCGATGCGAACGTCACAGGCCAGGGCGGTCTCGAGTCCGCCCCCGAGACAGTACCCCTGAATCTTCGCGATCACCGGAACCGGAAAATCCGTGATGACATCGTAGTGTGTTCGCTCGGAACTTCGGCCGGGAGTCGATTCGCTGAACTCGTTGATATCGGCACCGGCGCAGAAATTTTCGCCCGCCCCTTCGAGGACGACGGCGCGAAGGACGATTTCGTCGGCACCGTCGTTGAACGACTCGAGATATTCCAGTCCGCCGATGAGATCTTCGCGTAATTGATCGCTCAGTGCATTGAGCGAGTCCGGCCGATCCAGCAGAACGTGACCGATCCCTGTGTCCGTCTCGAACGTCACTTCGGTCGTCTCGAAATCCGGTTGCATATCGTTCGCATCGCCGTGTATACGTATATCGTTACTGTTCGAGACAGTGAGAAGAGCATGACAACGAACGCGTTAGTGCACGGAGTCAAATAGTGACAGAATACGGATTGCTAGCAGGGGAATACCTTCCGGGTGTACCCCCAATAAAGAACGACGTTCGTTCCGCAAGAACAATGATATTTCGATTCAAGGAAGATCGCCACAGTCGACGGAGAAAACTCCACTCCGGTGTTAAACCCGATACCAGTCGTTGTAAGTGAGTGATAACTAACGGTGTCGGATGCCTTCCAGTCTCCTATGATCGACAGCTTGATCGTGTTCATCGTGAGTCTCCTGATCGGGGCGGTCGGAATATACGTCGGCGCACGGGTCATCGTCGATACGGAAGACTACACCTACGCGATCGTCACCGCGTTGCTCGGAGCAATCGTCTGGGGAGTCGTCGGGTTCTTCTTTGGGTGGATTCCCCTGCTCGGCCCGTTGCTCGTGCTCGTTGCATACCTTGCCGTGGTCAACGCACGATACCCCGGCGGATGGGTTCAGGCAGCAGCGATCACGATAATCGCGTGGGCGTCCGTCCTAATCGTCCTGTACGTCCTCGCCATTCTGGGCGTGACCGGATTCGATGCCGTCGGTGTCCCCGGCGTCTAACCGGACCGGGCACTGGCTGGGGCCGTTCGCACTCCCTACGCCGATTCAACAATCGATTTCGACCGCGTAAATCCGGAGAAGCAGTATCGATCAGCCGCTACCAGTAACGCAGTTGGACTACCCAACAGAGTGTGATATTACCGACTCAAATTCGAAGTGAACCTGCGCTAATAGTCTCAAACGTCCAGCCCAGTTTATTCGGACCGATATCGTCACTCGAACCGGATGGCGCGACTACTCGAGCGTAGACAGCTACACAACAGTGCATCTCGACTACACAACAGCCTATCTCGAGAAGTCGGTTACCGAAGTCGCGTAGAATTACACAATCACATATAACTAACCCAATAACAGAATATGATTTATAAAAATTACTTTGTAGCACCATGACGTGGGAGGTATCGACGGTGAACGATTATCGACCCTGGCCACAGCAATGACCACTGATGCCCCAGTTTCCACAGCAGCCTCTCTCATCGCGCTGGGATGGCAAATTCCCGAACTCGAGGTCGACAGCGGCACGGTCCAGATCCTCCAACTCGAGTGGAGTACGCAACTCGTCGCGGCCGCCGCAATGGTGGTACTCGTCGCTCTCGGGGGAACCCTCCTCATTAAAAACCGGTTGCACAACGACAGTACGGGATCGGGAAAGCCGCCCACTGAACGACAGGAGTTCAAAACGGACCGAGAGAAGGTCTGCGAGCTTGTCGACGAAAACGGTGGCCGCATGAAACAGTCGGAAATCGTCAACTCGGTCGAATGGTCGAAAGCAAAAGTAAGCCGGCTTCTGGCTGAACTCGAGGATGACGAAGAGATTACCAAACTCCGACTCGGTAGAGAGAATCTAGTTTGTCTCCCCGGTCACGAGCCAACGGCGTCGAAGTCGACCGACAGCTCGAACAATTCGTGATGTTTCAACAATAATTACCCGTTTTCTCGTTCCGAGTCGACCGCTGAGTGGTTTGTTTGCCCGTATTGACGAATTTCTCACCGGAAAGGTTGCTTCGGTTTATGCCTCGAACTACCGATTTCTCAATGCCTTCCAGGCACAGACATGAACGTACGCAATCAACTACTCGTCGTGGTAACAGCGCTGATGCTCGTGGTCTCGAGCGGGGCGATGGTGGCAGGAGCGTCACCATCCGAGACCGTCACGCAAGAGGACGCACCCGACGATGAAATCGAGGCGGACCAACCGGAAGACGAAACAGCTGATGAGCCGACAGACAACGGCGTAGCAGACGACACGGAGGATGATCCCGTCGATGACGGACCTGAAGACGATCCGATCGAGGACGATCCGGTAACGGATGACTCGATGACGGTCACGATCGAAGAGGCGACCGTCTACGTCGTCTTCGATGACGACGACATGATGGACGCACCCGTTGACGACGACGGTGTCGGAATGGCTGACGATGATGCCGAGTACGACGACGTCGATGTAACGCACACCGTCGAGGACCTCACGATAACGATCGAAGAGAGTTCGATCCACTCAGTCGGTGACCACGCCGACGAGATGGACGACGATTTCAACGGTGTCGACGATAACGACTACGATAACGACGACGCCGACGACTACGACAACGACGATGCCCCGGTCGACGATAACGGGGACGTTGACGACTACGATAACGACAACGCTGACGACTACGATAACGACGACGCCGACGACTACGACAACGACGATGCCCCGGTCGACGATAACGGGGACGTTGACGATACCGACCTCGAGGACGCCGGACTCGAGGTTCCGAAACCCTCGGGCGCGTTCTACGTCATGCCAAAGGTCCCCGAAGGCTGGTGCGAGGAGGTGCTCGACCGGGACGTGATCGTCGTCCCCGGCGACGCCTTCGGCGCGAACGGCGACGGCTACGCGCGGCTCTCCTACGCGACCGGCATGGAGGAACTGAAAGAAGCGCTGGAGAGTATCGACGCAGCGACTCGAGCGGTCCAATAATCGGGTCCCGTATCCGGAGTTGTTACTGAACGTCTTCGTCCTCGAGTCGTTCGAGGACCTCCTGGGCGTTCTCGACGGCGGCCTCCTTTTTCGCGGGATATGCTTCGACTTTCGCGCGGAACGTTATTCCGTCGCCGAGTCGGCTCTCGCCGCTGAACGCGGCCTGCTTGTCGAGCGTGAGATAGAGTTCGGTGTTTTCAGTGACCCGCTGGTCGAGTTCGTCGATCAGTCCGTCGAAATCCTCGAGATCGGTGAGTCTCGAGAGGACGTGCCGAACGTCGTCGGCGTTTTCGGCCCGCGCCGAAAGGACGAGGATGCGATCGCCGTAGTGGCCTTCGCTCTCGACGCGCTCGAGTTCGAACTCTTCGGGGAGGAACGTTCGCAAGGCCTCCTCGACGCGTTTTTCGTCTTCGGTGGCGTAACAGAACGTTCGCAGATCAACGTAGTGAAGCGGGATTTTTGGCATCAGTCCGGTGAGAGAACGGGCGTAGTTAGTGGTTCGATTACTCGTCGTCCGCGTCGGCGTCGTCGTCTGCGTCGGCGTCATCGTCCGCGTCGGCGTCCTCGGGAGCGGCCTCGAGGGCGTCTTCGGGAACGCCGGACTCCTGGCCGTCTTCGAAGCTGATCGTGTAGGTAACGTCGCCGAACATGGATTCCATCGTCTGAGTGATCGTGCCAACTTCGCCGTCGAATTCGCTGTGTTTGTCGTGTAGCACGACGTGGTCGTCTTCCTCGAAGCTCATAGCTCGCTCTTCCCCGCCATTGCGTAAAAAGGGACTGATTCGATTCGGGTGGTTGACGTGGAACTTCGAAACCCCTCGTGGCGTCGGTTAGGCTTCGATCCCGAGTTCTTCGACCAGCGTATCTCCGGCCGCACTCGAGGAGCCGGGACCTCGAGCGGTGATCAGGTCGCCGTCGACGGTGACGCTCGTGTCCGACTCGAGTTCGGCGTCCCAGTTACCGCCCGCGGCGACCACCTCGTCTTCGACCCAGTAGGGAAGCTTTCGACCGTCGGCCAGTAGATCTGCGTCGTCGACGATTCCTTCCTCCCACTCGTTCGGGAACCCGGTCACGTCGCGATCGTGAACGATAAACGCCCCGTGGCTGTCTCGAGCGAACGCGAGGATCGCGACGGCGTGACAGACGACAAGCGCCTTTCCGTCGCCCTCGATCGTCTCCCGCAAGAGCGCGCGAGCGTGTTTATCCTGGTTGATATCCCACTCGGCTCCGTGGCCGCCGGGGAAGACAACGGCGTCGTACTCGCCCGCTCGCGCCTTCGCGAGCGGAATGGGATCGTTCAGTCGCTCGTCGCTCTCGTGGACCTCCATCACGTGCTCGGCGGTCTCCTCGCCGACCTGTTCTGGGTCCGCCGAGCGCTCGTCGATCCGTGGCGGTCCGCCCGTCGGGGTCGCGACCGTGATCTCGACCCCGGCCTCGGAGAGCGTCTCGAGCGGCTCGATGCATTCTTCTCCCCAGTAGCCTTCCTCGCTGACGACAAACAGTGCTCGAGTCATACGCTTGAGTACGGGCCCCAGCACATTAACGGCCGTCCAACCCCTCGGTTCTGCCGCAATCGCCCTTTCCGACCTATTTCGATAGCGAACGGTCACGACTGCCGAGAGTGGGCTTTTTCGCCGTCGGCGTCCTAGAGTGTCATATGTCAAAGCGAACGAATCCGTTCGAAGAACTGCTCGAGCGATTGACCCGTCAGTTACAGTCGGCAAAGCGCTCCAGCGAGCGCGCGACCGAGATGAATCCGGAACGCTTCGGTATGAGCGTCGGGTCGCCGGAGACGGGAATCGATATGACCGATAGCGGCGACGAATTCGTCGTTGTCGTCGACGTTCCCGGATTCGAACAGGACGATATCGACGTCCGATTGACCAAGCGGAAGCTGTCTATTGACGGCGAACGCGAACACGAAATCGACGAGTCGGAGGAGACCTACCTTCGGCGCGAGCGCCAGACTCGATCGTTCAGTCGACAGCTCACCCTTCCTGATCCCGTCGACGCCGAGGCTGTCGACGCACAGCTTAACAACGGCGTTCTGACGATCCACCTGCCGAAGCTCGAGCCGGACGAAGCGGCTCACTCGATCGACATCGAGTGAAGTAGACAAGCCGGCATTCGACGGAGGTCCGGGTCAGTATTCTGGGTCGACATCCGCTGAAACGTTCGGATATGTGAACCGCTTCGTTCGCTCGAATAGCGTTACTCACCGCTCCCGTTGAGGTTGAGCGCATCGAAAAACCGCTTCTCGAGGCGAGTGCTGGCGAACTCGAGCAGTTCGTTTTCGTCTCCCGCGACATCGGCGAACAGACCGAGGTCGATGTGACCGCCGGCCATGTCGTGGTGGCCCCCGACCGTTCCGAGCTCTCCGAACGCCTTCATCAACGTTTTACCGGCCTGTATGCGCGGATCGATAGATCTCGCACTCATTCGTATCGTGCCGTCGACGATTCCGTAAACCAGCACGGTATCGACACCCTCGAGGTTGAGCAGGTAGTCGGCCGCCTGGGGGAGGGCATCGGTCTCAGAGGTTCGCCCGACGCCCGCGGCCAGCGACGATCCGCGCCGCGTGCGCGTCGAAATCGCGTGCCCAATTGCGTCGATCGTCGCTGGAGAGAAGGCGCTTCCATACAGTTGTTCTAACATCTCGAGATCGGCCTCCGGATACACGGCCAGTGCCGCCTCGTACTCTCGTTCGGTCGGCTCACGTACGAAGTCGAGGCGCTCTCGATGCAGTGCGAACAACAGGGCCGAGGCCAGCCGGGTCGAAATCGACAGTTCGAGGTCGAAACAGTACTCGACGAATATCGTCGCCGTCGCTCCGTAATTCGTCCGAATATCCACGAACCTCGCGTCGACGTCGCCGTCCGGGTGGTGATCGACGACGATGTCCGGTTCGATCGCCTTCGGGAGCTGCGTGTTCCTGCCCGGTACCGAGTGGTCGACGAACGCCAGGCAATCGTCCTCGGCCATCGACACCTCTCTCAACGGTTCGATCCCGACGTTGAGCATGTTTACGAACGCTCGATTCTGCTGGTGGGAGATCTCGCCACCGTATACGATATCGATCTCGGAAAGTTCCTGCGCCCGTGCGATCCGTTTCAGTGCGAGGGCGCTCGCGAGACAGTCCGGATCCGGATTGTCGTGACAGACGATGGTGAGCGAATCCATCTCCTCGAGAGTGTTCCCTAACTCCTCCGCTCGAGACATACCTAATCCTACGGACACGAGGGGCTTGTAAGTCGTGTCGGGAGGGAACGCGTATTCTCGAGAAATCCGCGATTGAAAGCTGGAATAAGATGGTATGATTGTCCTGTCCTTTCCACCCGACGCGTATCTCTCGACTACGGGAACATACCAGACAGAATATATTTCTCTCCCACGACGGGAACAATTCACCCGAAGGACTGATTCAGCGTCCCCCTATCATTGTCTACTGAGATTATATAATTATTTTACGTCGGGTCTCCCAGCCACTTCTATGTCAGACGCGTACCTCGTCGGTGCCGGACAATCGGACTACGGGGCGTTCCCCGAAGAGAGTTACAGGTCGCTGTTCCGAACGGCGTTCGAGTCGGCCCTCGAGAGCGTTCCGAAAGGACTCGAGAAGTCGGCCATCGACGAGGCGTTCGTCGGGACCCTCGGCGTCGGCGGGCGCCAACTCGGGCTCTCGGGGCCCGCCGTGACCGAACACGTCGGGCTCGAGGGCGTTCCCTGTACGCGCGTCGAAAACGCCTGCGCCGCGAGCGGCTTTTCCGTTCGCAGCGCCGTCCAGGCTGTCAAGTCCGGGATGGCGGACGTCGTCCTCGCGAGCGGCTTCGAGGTGATGTCCGACATGAGCTCCGACGCGACGAAGTACTGGCTCGGCGTCTCGGGTGAGACCGAATGGGAGCGCCTCTCGGGCACGACGTTCTCCGGCGTCTACGCGCAGATGGCCAGCGTCCACATGGACCGCTACGGAACGACGCGCGAACAGCTCTCTCGAGTCGCCGTCAAGAATCACGCGAACGGAGCCAGAAACCCCCACGCCCAGCTCGGGTTCGAGTGTTCGCTCGAGGATGCGATGGAAGCCCCGGTCGTCGCCGATCCGTTGAACCTCTATCACTGCTGTCCGACCTCCGACGGGGCCGCCTGCGCGCTGATCGTCAGCGAAGACGTCGTTTCCGAGTACACCGACGAGCCGATTCGGGTTGCCGGCGTCGGAGCCGGAAGCGATTCGGTCGGACTCTTCGAGCGCGAAGAATATACCCGCGTTCCGGCTAGCGAACGAGCCGCCGACGCCGCCTACCAGACGGCGGGCGTCGGTCCCGACGACCTCGACTTCGCGGAGGTTCACGACTGCTTTGCCATCGCGGAACTGCTGGCCTACGAAGACCTCGGCTTTTGCGAACGCGGTGAAGCCGGCTCCCTGGTTGAGTCCGGAACGACCGAACTCGGCGGCGAGCTTCCGGTGAACACCTCGGGAGGCCTCAAATCCAAGGGCCACCCCATCGGCGCGACGGGTGCCGGGCAGGTCGTCGAGGCGTACAAACAACTGACCGGAACCGCCGGCGAGCGACAGGTCGAGGGCGCGACTCGCGGACTCACCCACAACGTGGGCGGGAGCGGTGGTGCTGCGGTGGTTCACATCTTCGAGAAGGAAGGCGAATCGGGAGGCGAATCGGGGGTGCAAGCATGACCGGCATTTCCGCGATTGGTACCTACACCCCGCGGTTTCGAATCACCGCCGAGGAGTTTTCCGACGCGTGGGGCCAGTTCCAGGCCTCGGGCGTGAACCAGAAGGCGGTCGCTGCAGCGGACGAGGACGCACTGACCATGGCCTACGAAGCCGCGACGAGGGCGCTCGAGGTCGGCGACGTCGACCCCGAGTCGATCGACTGGCTCGGCTTCGGGACCTCCCGGCCGCCGGTCGCCGAGGAGGATCTAACTGCACGCCTCGGCGCGATGATCGCGCTCGAGTCCGGGACGACGAGACACGTGTTCACGTCGAGCACGCGAGCGGGAACACGCGCGCTGTGGGCGGGCATGGACGCCGTGCAAGCCGGCGCGGAGCGCGCGCTGATCGTCGCCGCCGACGCGCCCCGCGGCGAACCGGACGACGCTATCGACCACGCTGCTGGTGCCGGCGCAGCGGCGTTCGTCCTCGAGCACGACGGTCCCGCACGGATCGTCGACCGGGCAGAGTACGCCCGTGCGTTTCCCGGGACCCGCTTTCGCGAATCCGGCTCGGAGACTATCGACGAGCTCGGCGTGACCCAATACGACCGACACGCGTTTACCGAGACGATCGGCGGCGCTGTCGACGGACTCGAAGAAACGTGGTCGCCGTCGGCCGCCGCGATTCAGGCACCCGACGGGAAACTCCCCTACCGCTCGAGTGGGCCAGCGGGCGTGGAGACGGACGACATTCGAGCCGCCGCGACGGTTCACGACCTCGGCGATCTCGGGGCGGCGAGCGTCCCAATTTCGGTCGCTAAAGCCCTCGATAACGGCTACGAAACGATCCTCGCCGTTTCCCACGGAAGCGGCGCAGGGGCCGACGCGTTCGTGATCGAGAACCCGAGCGAGGTTCCGACGACGCTCGATCTCGGCGGCGAAACGCCGCTTTCCTACGCGGCATATCTGCGCCAACGCGGTGTCGTCACCTCGGGGCCGCCCTCAGGCGGCGGTGCCTACGTCAGCGTCCCTGCCTGGCAGCGGTCGATCCCACAGCGGTATCGACGCGAAGCGGGACGGTGTCCGGAGTGTGGGTCGCTCGAGTTCCCACCCGAAGGTGCCTGTCGATCCTGTAATTTCCTCGGCGAGTACGACCCGGTACAGCTCCCGAGAGAGGGGACGATCGAGGCAGTAACGACGATTTCACAGGGCGGAGCGCCGCCCGAGTTCGCTGAACAGCAGGCCCAGTCGGGCGATTACGCCGCGGCGATCGTCGCCTTCGAGGTTGGCGGCGAAAGGGTATGTCTCCCCGCGATGGGAACCGACGCCGATCCATCAACGCTCGAGGTCGGAGACCGAGTCGAGACGACGATTCGCCGAATCTACACGCAGGAGGGCGTGACTCGATATGGATTCAAGATTCGGCCGCTCGAGACCGCTTGAGTGATTTCCGCCCCTCATTAGCGTTCCGAACTGGCGATAAGGTTGAAATGGGATTGCACCAGAGTACCCTCTGCGGGGTGGATGTCGTCACCACTGGGCGTTCCAGGACGACTGCCACGCCGCTGTCACCAGCGGGGGCACCCAACGTAGGCCGTATTGGCCTTTTTGTAGTCGTCTGCGGAGGATGTCGAGCTACTGGGAGTCGAGTCGACCCGTCAGCGCTTCGCTCGCCGGTGCGAACGAAATTTTCGTGCCGAGGTCGTTTTCGAGCGCTCGTTCGTACAGCAACGACGCCGCAGCGACCGTTTCGATCCCCGTTCCCCCGCTGTCGAAGACGGTTATCTCGTCGTCGGACGTCCGCCCGGGTTCGGCGCCCGCGACCACGTCGCCGAGTTCGGCGTGAACGTGATCCGCCGAAACGCGGTCCGCCTCGAGCGCGGCGATGAACGATCCCGCATCCTGGGTTACTCGCTCGCGAAGGTCGGGAACGTAGGTCGCGCGTTCGATGGTCGTCGCGTCCAGTTCCCGTTTGTTCGGATCGTACTGGCCCATCGCGGTCACATGCGTCCCGGGATCGAGGTGCTCGCCGTCGAACACCGGATCCGTCGCCGTCGTCGCCGTGATCACGACGTCCGCACCGGAGACGGCGTCCTCGCTCGAGGAGACGGCCGTGACCGACGCCTCGAGGGAATCGTCGAACTCCTCGGCGAACGACTCCCGGTTTTCTCGAGTCGGCGAGTAGACGCGAACGTCGGTGAACTCGCGAACGGTCGCCGTGGCGTGGAGCTGTCCGCGGGCCTGCGAGCCGGTTCCGATGACTGCAAGCGTCGTGGCGTCCTCTCGTGCGAGATAATCGACCGCGACGGCTCCGGCGGCACCGGTTTTGAACGGGTTCATGCTCGCCCCGTCGAGCACTGCAAGCGGTTCGCCCGATTCGGCGTCGAACAGCGGCGTCATAAACCACGCGTCTTCAGTCGAGAAACCCGCACTGTACATATACCCGCCCATCGCTCCAGTTTCGGGCAGCAGGGCGCCATACTCGGTGAACATACCGTCGGGATCGGTGCGGAAGTACGCCGAACGGGGATCGGCGGACGCGCCGTTCCCGACCTGACGGTACCCTTCTCTGACGGCTTGGACGTACGCTTCCGGTGTTGCGAGCCCGGAGACATCATCGCTCGAGAGAAACAGTGTATCGGTCATACATGACCCATAGCGACCAGGAGAGAAAAAGACAGGGAGACAGCGTCGCGTTCAGTCAGCGTTGATCGGCGGTCGCGTCGTTCCGGTTTCGTCCGTGGAGTCGACCGGGGCGTTGACGAACATCGCGTGACCGATAAGCGCCATCGCGACGAGCGAACCGATCGGTATCGCTGCGCTCGGGGAGATCCCAACGACGGTGAGGGCTGCGGTGATCCCGAGCAGTGCGACTGGGATGAGGCCGAGAACAATGTCGTAGTATCCAGTCATAATGTATTCTAACGTATGTGGAATAGTAATATAAGTGTTTCTCATAATCGCTTGATACTGGACTTGTTTCAGACACGGATCTGTTTCAGCACGTTCTCATAACTTATGGAGATAACATACTCCGACACAAGATAGTACATTCTCGATATAAGTATGCTATTAGACAACTACCCACACATTATATCGCTGTTTAATTTGCATCTAATCGCCGTACGAAGCCGGCTTCGGTACTAGTAGCGAAAGGGATCCTCAATAGCTGTCGAACCAGACGCTCCGCTCGTCTCTCGAGCCATCCAATTAATTATAATTTGATGTGTCTTTATTCAAATATGAGAAGGATCGGCCCCGACTCGTCCCCCGGTCGCGGCATTCACCTGCTCACGGCGAACGCGGTCCGCCAGAGTACGAAGACCACGAGGCCCGTACCGGTGATCACCAGGTTGAACGGGTACGCTGCGCCGCCGTCGAACAGGGGCGAAGACCGGATAATCAACCCGAGGTTTGCCGCAGCGATCCAACAGAGGGTCGCGTACCGGGCAACTCGAGCCGGATCGGCGTACACACCTCTTGTGTATAGTCCCGCCAACATCGAGACGAGGACCCACCCGATAAGAAACGGAACGATAGCCTCGACCGCTCCGAGCGGGTTCGCCAGCGGGTTGCCGCCGTGGTGAAGGTGTCCGTACGTGACGAGCCCGGACAGGAGCGCGATATCGACGACGCCGAGACCGACCCCTTCGCGCGTGAAACCGCCGGCAACGTCTCCAAATCGAGTTCTCGTGCTCATGAATATGCTACAATTCCCGCCCTTATTGTGTTACCCGATTTCCACCACTACACAAACAGCTTGCGGCGGCGAATCCGATCCGAGGCTATCGCACACTTCGCCTTGCGTATTCCGTGCTAACGGACGGACTACGCGAGACAACAAACATCTCAGCAGTGACGCCACCCTCTCTCGAGCCGTGACCTACTCCTGAGACGGAGCCCGTATCGTTTCGAGCACGCGCTCGGAAAATTCGGGTGCCGACAACCCCTCCGAGAGCCCCCGAAACCACGCCTCTTCGACGTGCCAGTGGCCGCGAACGGCACCGTCGGTCGTCGTCGAGGTCACCTCGAGCCGTCCCGGCTCCCAGTCGTCGCGTTCGTCTTCGATAGCGAGTAGCGTCCGGACGACCACGCCGACTTCGTGACTAGTTACCGTCTCCGATTCGCTAACCGCCTCGTATGTCAGCGTGATTCGATCTGCAGTCTCTTCGTACGCCGTGACGTAGTAGCCGTTGCTCATCAATCGGTTCTCGAGACTCACGGAAACGGGACGGTCCTCGCTCATTACCGGGCGTTTGCGAGCGAGCACGAAAAGGGTAAGCACGAAACTGCGGGTGCGAGACGGGTGGGGACCAAGTCCTCACCCGGTTCGGCGTTACAGCGGATCGACGAGGTCCTCGAGCGCCGCCTCGGGGTCGTCCGCCTTCGCGACGCCGCTGGCGAGCAAGACGCCTTCCGCGCCGAGTTCGCCCGCAGAAACGACGTCGTCGCCGGTGCTGATTCCCGCACCGCAGAGGACCGAAACGTCGTCATCGACGCCGCTGGCGGCCTCGACGGCATCCTCGACGATATCGGGATCCGCTTGACTGACCGGCGTCCCGGTTCCGATGAGTTCCGGCGGCTCGACCGCGACGGCGTCCGGGCCGAGCGCCGCGCTCGCACCGATCTGTGCCGGATTGTTCGCACAAACGATCGTCTCGAGGCCCGCACGTTCGGCGGCCCGAACCGAGCCGTCGATATCCGCGAGCTTCAGTCGGTTCTCGGAGTGATTGATCAGCGCTCCCTCGGCTCCCGCTTCGGCGACCGATTCCGCCAGCGTGTGACCCGTATTACTTCCGTAGTCGATCGAGTCAACGTGTTGGGCCCACGTCTCGACGCCGGTTGCCGCAACCCGCTCTATGTGAGCGTCCTGGGGAGCGACAGCGAGTCGAGCGTCGGTTTCCTCGTCGACGTCGCGAACCGCTTCGGCGACGGCGACTGGATCACACGGATACGTCTTCAGATTGACGAGGATCAACATACCGGAGACAGGCATGCCAGAACAGAAAGAGGTTTCGACAACTGTGCGAGGGCGGTCCGAGTGGGCCGTCAACCGCTACCTGCCGAGGAATCGGACGGGTCCACGTCGATACCCGCGCGATCAGTCCTTTCGCTTGACCACGTCACCGAGCGTGTAGCTCCCGCTCGAGGAGCCTCCGTCCCAGTCGGCATCCTCGCTCGAGCCGCCCTCTCCGGTGAGGCTAATGTTGAGGAACTTCTCGAGTTTCGACTGGACGCTGTCGGTCGGAAGCGTGTCGCCGCGCTCGAGTTTCGTGATAAGACTCGCCTTTTCGTTGAGTTCGTTTGCGAGCTCCGACTGGCTGAGTCCCTCCTTTTCGCGGGCCAGACGAATCCGGTCGTCGTAGTCGGTCGCGATTTCGTCCATGTCGTCGAACATGTCCGACCTTCGGGTCGAGCCGCCCGAACTGCTGGCGGTGCTCGAACTCGAGGCCGACCCGGAAGACTGCCCGCTCGAACTCGAAGAACTACCGGCGTTCGACCCCGTCGAATACTTCGTCGACGTACTCGAACTCGAGGACCCGGTTTTCACTTCGGTGCCGAAATCTGTGCAATCCGAACACACGTCCAGTTTGGCACCCTCAACTTTGATCGTTTTCGGGGACGACGTCTCGGCGCCACACATTTCGCACTGAACCATGGCAGACTCTATATTCCGGTGCGTGATAAACCATGCGGCGAGCCTCGAGTTGGTAGAGAAACAGGTACCTGGCGTCGATCGACGTTCAATCGAGCGCCGACCAGGAGTAGAAAAACCGCTGGAGGGCGGTGAAGTGCCCGACGACGGCGAGGAAGACCAACAGCCAGCCGATCACAGTGAGGTCGGCCGGAGCGATATCCCACAGCGGGTAGGCCAGAAAGCCAACGATGCCGATGATCGCGAGCCGGTCCGCCCGACCGACGAGTCCGCCGTAGACCCGATCCAGACCGACGGCCTGGGCCTGCGTTCCGAGATACGACGTCATCACGACGCCCGTCACCGCGAGGAAACCGAGGAAGTAACGCTCGATGCCGGCTGCCAGTCCGGCGATGATGACGATATCCGCGTACCGATCGAGGACGTGATCGAGCAGGTCCCCGCCGGCAGAGGCGACGCCCTGCTCACGCGCGAGCGCGCCGTCGACGATATCCAACCAGCCGTTGACGAACACGAGTACCGCCGCAACGACGAACCAGATCGGGTCCGCCCGTCCGCCGAGCATGAACGCGGCGGCCGCGGCGGCCGCCATCCCGAACGCGAGCACGCTGACGCTGTTCGGCGTCATGCCGATTCGATCGAAGCCCTTAACGAACGGGTCGAGAAAGCGCGAAATGTACGGTCTGAATTGATCGAGCGTCATGTGAGATACCCCATAAAGTCGACCTCGCCTGCACCCGGTTCTCGCTCACCAGAAACGACCGCCTCGAGCGCGTCTGCGACATCGTCAGGCCGGCTGTCTGTCGTATCAATTTCGTACACCGACTCGAGACCGTGCCGGTCGACGGCTTCGCCGAGGATGACATCGAGCGCTTCGCTCTCGGCGTTTTCGCTCGCTTTCTCCGGTGACTCGCCGCGCTCTTCGAGACGTTTCTCGAGGAGATCGGGTTCACAGCGCAACACGGCGACACGATCGGCCTCGAAGTGGTGTGCGAGGTGAGATTCGATTAGCACGTCGTCCTGTCCTTCGAGCCGAGCCTCGAGGGCGTCCATATCCGCGACCTTGCTCTGGCGGTCTTCGTCAACCTCCGTGTACAACTCCTCGTCCTCGAGTAACTCGTTGAGATGGACGACCTCGAGCGTCGAGCCGTCGACGGAGACCGCGCCCGTCTTCGAGTCCGAATCGGATTCGGCGAATCGGGACTCGAGTGCGGCAGTCGCGGTGGTCTTTCCGGTTCCGGGCGTTCCGGTGATGGCGACCCTCACGTGTCCGACACCTCCGAGGCGTTCGTGTCGGAGGTGTCACCTGTTTGTGCTCCATCGGGGAGGCCGAACTCCTCGATCACCCGATTGAGCGTCTCGACCGCGCGTTCGGTCTCGGATTCGGTACCGCAGGTGATGCGAATACAGCCCGGTAATCCGAAGCTCGTGCAGTCCCGAACGATCACGCCCCGCTCTTGCATTTCTTCGGCCACCGCCGAGGCGTCGCCGACGGCGATGAGGACGAAATTACCCTCGCTCGGCCAGACGTGCGCCTCGACGTTCTCACGCATGGACTCGCGCGACTCGAGCGTCGTTTCGACGGTTCGATCGACGTGCTCGCCGTCGTCAAAAGCCGCCAGACCCGCGCGACAGGCCAGTTCGCTCGCCGCAAACGGGGTGTTTACGCGTGCGTACGCGTCGCCCCACTCTTCGGGAACGATGGCATACCCGAGTCTGACGCCGGCGAGGCCGTAGGCTTTCGAGAACGTCCGCAGGGTCGCGACGTCGTCTCGAGCGTCGTATCCGTCGTTCCCCTCGATCAGCGCGAGTGCGCTCTCCACGTCGGCGAACTCGCCGTAGGCCTCGTCTACGACGACGAGCGTGTCGTCACCCGTTTCCTCGGCTACCCGCTCGATTTCCTCGAGATCAATCGTCGAACCCGTCGGATTGTGCGGGCTGGTCAGGTAGACGACCCGCTCGCCGTCGTAGGCCTCGAGAACCGGCTCAGCAGTCTGTTCAAAGTCGTCTGTTCGCTCGAGCGCGTACGTACTGATGTCGCCGTGGTGGAATCGGGCGCTCATCCCGTAGTAGGCAAATCCCGGCTCCGGAACCAGAATCTCGTCGTCAGGCTTGAGGGTCGCTCGGTGGAGATAATCGATCGCCCCGTCGCCGCCGTTGGCGAGCCACACCTGCGAGTCGTCGACTCCCCAGTCCTCGGCGATAACTTCCGTCAGATCCGCGTGTGCGGCTTTCGGGTAGCTATTGACGCTCGAGGCGGTCTCGCGGATCGCCTCGACGGCTGCGGGCGAGGGCCCGTGGGGGTTCTCGTTGGAGGCCAGTTTGATGAATTCGGCGGGATCACGCCCGAGTTCGCGGGCGACCTCCTCGATCCCCCGACCGGCCTGATACGCGACGTGGTCGGATAGATCGCGCGGTTGCATACGACAGCCTTCTCGCGGCGGCTCTTAAGGGTGCTTACCTGGCCTCGATCCTATTCGTCCCGGATCCGTTCGATGCGCTCGAGCGAATCGGCGTCGGCCGGGTCCTTATCGTGGCGAACGCTCCGGAATCTCGGGAAGCGAAGCGCGTATCCCGACGAATACGTCGGCGACGACTGGATCTCTTCGTACCCGACCTCGAAAACGACCGCGGACTCGAGTTCGACGCGCTGGCCCTCTTCGGTCTGAACGTGGGGCTCGAGGAGTTCCGTGAGGTCGGCCAGCTTTTCGTCGGTGATCCCCGTCGCAACCTTCCCGACGGTCTCGAGGGAGTCCCCGCTATCGCCGTTGCGAACGGAGAGCTCGAACGTTCCCAGAAACGTCGCTCGTCGCCCTTCGCCCCACTCCGCCCCCGTCACAACGCAATCGAGTGTCTCGACGTCAGGTTTGCGCTTTCGCCAGTGTTTCCCGCGTCGCCCCGGCGAGTACGCCGAGTTCGGATCCTTGAGCATGATTCCCTCGTGACCGGACTCGAGGGCCTCGGCATCGATCGATTCGATTTCGTCCGGGTCGTCGGTCCGCCACAGGAGAGAGAGCCCCTGAATTTCATCGAGCGAGTCGCTGTCTGGCTCGTCCGCTTCCCCGAGCAGTTCGACGAGCCGACCGTGTCTCTCCGTCAGCGGAGACTCGAGATAGTCCGTCCCCTCCGCGTGCAAACAGTCGAAGAAGACGGGCCTGACCGTCACGTCTTCGCGCGCTTTCGCAATGTCGTGTTTCCGCCGGAAGCGTTTAAGCACCTCCTGGAACGGAAGCGGCGAACCGTCTCCATCCACGGCGACGACCTCTCCGTCGAGAATAACCGGTACCTCGAGTTCCTCCTCGGCGAACTCGACGACCTCGGGAAGCGCGGTCGTCACGTCCTCCATATTTCGTGAAAAGACGCGGGTTTCGGCGTTCGACGCCTCGATTCCGTCGGGATCGTAGTGCAGTTGTACGCGCGCGCCGTCGTACTTCCACTCGACGGCGGCTTCCTCCCACTCCTCAAGCACGCCGGTTACCGTTCCCGTCTGGGCGAGCATCGCCTGGACGGGTCGCCCGACCTCGAGGTCCATCGCGTCTAGTCCCTCGAGCCCCTCGTCTCGTGCGACGCGAGCGACTCGTCCGTAATCGTTCGAGACCTGTAGCGCTCGTTCGACGCGCTCCGTCGGGACGTCGAACGCCGCCGCGATCGCATCCCGAACGGTTCCCTCGCCGACGCCGATTCGCATCTCCGAGAGGACCAACCTGGCGAGGTATCTGGCTTCCTCGCTCGAGCACTGGTTGAACAATCCAAAGAGCAGGTCGATCTTCCTGTCGGCGCTCCCGGAGCCGTCCGCCGCTGCGAGATCGCGGAGCGTCTCGTCGACCTCGCGGACGGTGAGCGCGTTCCCACCGGCGTCCCCGGTGAACGCCCCAAGACCCCGCTGACCGCCGTACTCGTAACTCGCCGCGACGTCGCCGATCTCGCCCAGTTCTGCCAATCGATCCTCGACATCAGCCGGACCCACGTTCGTTCCCGCCGCGCGAGCGATCGCCTCGTAACACGAACTGGGACCGATATCGAGCGTCGTCGACTCCCACGCAGGAAAGACCCGACCCTGGACGTACCGAGCGACGATCTCGAGTTCGTCGTCCCCGCACTCGAGATCCGCCCCGTCTTCCTCGGAGATTTCCCCCGTGCTCTCCTCGAAAAGCGCCCTGACGTGATCGACGGTCTCGAGGTCCGCTGGCTCGGCTTCGATCTCGGCGGCGCGATCCGCGAACGTGGCGAACTCCATCGACGATGGCTACGTAACTGACGGTGTTAAACGGATTGACTGGCCGTCGGTCGACCGACGAACGAATTCTTCGCAACGTCGCCCGTCGGCGAGCGATAATCGGGTCAACGAGCGCGGTCGTGTGAACAGATCCCACCCGTGGTTCGATGGGCGTGCCTTCAAGGCAATCGGGCTCACACTCGGATGTATGCCAGAGGAGGAACTCGCTGAGCGGGTCGCAGACGTACTGACGGTCGATGCCGAGGAGTTTCGCTCCCAGGCGGAGGCCGACGCCGAAACGATCATTCAGGCGATCGACGAGGGCGTCTTCGATAACCCGCAGGCCATCGTCGGCCTCGAGTACGAGTTCTACGCGGTCGAATCCGACGCGTGTTCGCTCCGTCGGGTCCCGCGCCGCCTCCTCGAGTTGATCGGGTTCGAGAAGGAACTCGGCCTCCACAACGCGGAGATGACGACGAGTCCCCAACCGCTGAACGCTCACGGGCTTCGCGCACAGGAGTCGGAGGTCAAGGCCCGCCTCCGGACGGCACTCGACGTGACGCACTCGGAAGGGATGCGCCTCGTTAGCGACGCGATGTGGACGATTCCGCCCGAAGGCGAGGATGCGACGACCTATCTCACGGACAGCGTCGAGCGGACGGTTACCGGTGCTGGCGAGAACGACGAGGCGTCCGGATCCGCCGAGGGTGACGATCAGCAGATCCGAATCGCGACGAACATGAGCGATTCGGGGCGGTATCACGCGATGGCCAACACTGACCGCGCCCAATCCGCGGCGATGGAAATCGACGCCCCGAACGTGACGCTCGAGGCCGACACGGTCATGCCCGAAAGCCTGATCACGTCGATCCAACCGCATTACCAAGTTCCCCACGCGATCGACCTTCCGCTGTACTTCAACTACGCGCTTCGCATCGCCGGCCCCCTCCTGGCACTCGGCGTCAACTCCCCGTTTTTCCCCCCGGATTGTTACGACGAGAACGCAAGCCCCGACGAGATCCTCGAGGACGCGTGGATGGAGCACCGAATCGCCATCTTCGAATCGGTGCTCAACGAACGCCACACCTCCGAAGGGAAGGTTCGTTTCCCGCGCGACCTCGGAAAGGTCGAAGAAGCGATCGAGCGGATCGTCGACGACGACACCCTCGTTCCGATGCCCGTCGAAACCGGCGACCGATTCGACGATCAGTTCCCTCACTTCCGGCGCAAACACGGCACCTACTGGCGCTGGGTTCGGCCCGTCTTCGACGGCGCGACGCGGTCGGCCGCCAACGCGCGAATCGAGTTTCGGCCAATCTCCGCCCAGCCGACGGTTCGGGACTCCATCGCCTTCCAGGCCGCCTTCGCCGGGCTGATGGAGAGTCTGGTTCGTCTCGAGCACCCCGTCTACGAACTCGACTGGGAGCACGCCCACGAAAACTTCTACGCCGCGATGCGCGACGGCCTCGACGCGGACATGACGTGGATCACGAACGACGGCAAGGAGACGTCCGATTTGGTCGACCTCTACGACGACCTGCTGGCGCACGCGGAGGACGGCCTGACGAACCGTGACCTTTCGGAGGAGGAAGCCGCGAAGTACCTCTACCCACTCAGGCGACGCGTTCGGCAGGGGCTCACGCCGGCCCAGTGGAAACACGACGAAGTGAGCCGCCACCTCGAGTCCGGCGAGGATCTCGAGACGGCGATCGAATCGATGCAACGGCGATACGTCGAGCGCCAATCGGAGACGCTCCTCGAGGGGAGCTTTGCCGACTGGGTCAGCGAGTGAGGCGACTCGGTTGTCCGATATATTTCGTTCTCCCGCGAATAAGGCGTCGAGTACCGTTGAGCGCGTGAATTTTTAATCCTCGGCCGACCGAAGGTGCCCCGATATCGCATTCCAGGGCTCAGGCTGAAAGGGTCTAAGTACTACCGGACGCGTGTGTGCGTATGGTTACGTTCCTCTCCGGTGGCACCGGGACACCGAAGCTGGTCGACGGAGTGGAAGCTGTATATTCGCCCGACGAGATAACGATCGTCGCCAACACGGGCGACGATATCGAACTCGGCGGCTTGCTGGTCTGCCCGGACGTCGATACGCTTCTCTTTCAGGGCGGCGACGTGCTCGACCGCGAGACCTGGTGGGGGATCGAGGGCGACACGCACCGAACGAACGCCGAACTCATGGAGATCGCCGATGCGGCTGACCTCCCGGACGGACCGCAGTACCTCTCGGCGGATCGCCAGACTGCGGGTCGGGAAATCGCAAACTGGCGGCGCTTCTCGGGGGTCGCCGAGTTCATGACGATCGGTGACCGTGATCGCGCCGTCCACATCACGCGAACGAGTCTCCTCGATCAGGGCCACTCGTTGAGCGAGGCCCTGGCCCGACTCTCTTCTGCGTTCGACCTCCCGTTCGATCTCCTTCCGATGAGCGACGACCCGGTCGCCAGCCTCGTCCACACCGAAGACGGGACGATGCACTTTCAGGAATACTGGGTCGATCAGCGCGCCGACCCGACCGTCGAAGACGTCGAATTCCGCGGCTCCGAGGAGGCAAAACCAGCTCCCGGCGTCCTCGAGGCGCTCGAGGAACCAGTCGTCGTCGGCCCGTCGAATCCGGTGACGAGCATCGGGCCGATGCTCGCTATCCCCGGTTTCGTCGACGCGCTCAGCCAGACGACCGTCGTCATCGTCTCGCCGTTCCTCGATGACGAGGCGTTCTCCGGACCCGCCGAAGAGCTGATGGAAGCCGTCGGCGCGGAGCCCTCGACGGCGGGACTCGCGACGACCTATCCGTTCGCCGATGCGTTCGTCGTCGACGAGAACGACGGGACCGAATTCGATCGCCCGACGATCCGGACCGACATCGAGATCGGCTCGAGCGAGGACGCCGAGCGCATCATCCGAACGATCGCCGAGGCCATCGAGACGGTCGAGTGAGCGCGATTATGTTCGACCCACCACTCGCATTGGCAAGTCTCAGCGGGGAGGCGGACGCCGACTGGGCTCGAGCCGGCTCAGAATTCGCCGGGTGTGCGTTCCTCGGCGGCATCGCCATCGACGAACGCTCGCGGACGGGGGCCGGCAAGCTGGTCGATCGAGACCGCGAAGAGTTCCTCCCCGAAGACCCGTTCGCGTTTATCGATAGTCAACTCGAGGCTCTCGAGACGGTCCCGATACGGCCCGCAGTAAACGTCAGGTCCGCAACGAGAGAACCGATAGCGCGTGTCGCCCGCGTCTGTCGAGACCGGGACGCACTGCTCGAAATCAACGCCCACTGCAGACAGGACGAGATGTGCGCCGTCGGCTGTGGCGAACGGCTACTGGCGGATACCGAACGCCTTCGATCGTACGTCGAGACCGCGGTCGAGACGGGAGCCGCGGTCGGCGTCAAGGTCCGGACGGAAGTACCGGGCGTCGATCTGCCGGCGCTCGCGAACGAATTCGAGACCGCCGGCGCGACGTTCGTTCACGTCGATGCGATGGACTCGGAGCACGTGATCGCCGACGTGGCCGAACGGACGGACCTGTTCGTCATCGCGAACAACGGCGTCCGAGACGACGAAACGGTCCGCGAGTACGTCGAATACGGCGCGGACGCGGTCAGCGTCGGCCGTCCCAGCGACAATCCCGTCGTACTCGAGCGGGTCCGAAGCGCCGTCGATACCCACCTCGGTCTCGAGTCGAATTCGATCGAGTCCTGAGAACGAACACCAGCACCAGAAGCGGAATCTGGGAGATAAACGCCTGATAGGCGATACTTCCAGCCATGAACGTCACGTTTTCCTGGCTGATTCCCCTGACCACCGTTTCGGCGGAACGACCGCCCCCGCTGGAACGCGCTCGTTTCTCCGCGGCTATCGCTCATACCGAACGCTCGACACCGACGAAAAAACGGAGACGCTTGCGAGAACCGATGACGATCGAACGAACCGCGTCTCGAACCCGTTCCGATCGTCCAGCAAGTCCTAAGCCGACAGCCGACAGATTCGAACGTAGTGCATATGCGAAGTGCTTCCCAGAACGCGGAACTCGCGCTGTTGCTCGAGGTCTGTGGAACGCCGAAACCGGGGAACGTCGACCGGTCGCGGGACCTCGATGACCTGCTCTTCGAACACTTTTTGGCGGGTGCCGTCGGCTCTCAGCGCGGACTTCGGATGGCCGAATCGGGAGAGCCGATCGGCCGGTCGTTCGAGCGGAGCGTCGAGGGGGATGGCCGAACAGGGCGGCGGGAATACCCAGTTCGGCGCGCTGTTGTTGCTCGTCGCGCTCGTCAAAGCTTCGGACGACGGCGTCTCGCGATCCGCGGTCGAATCGGTCGTCGAGGACACCACCGTCGCGGATGCAAAAGGGTTTTACCGGGCGTTTGAACACGTCGATGTCTTCGTTTCCGAACCGCCCGCCGAACTCGAGGCCCTCGACGTTCGTCGGGGCGACGACGCGATTCCGGCGCTCGAGGCGCGCGGACTGACGCTGCTCGACGTGATGGATCGAAGCGTTCCCGGCGACGACGTGGCTCGCGAGTGGGTTACCGGATTCGAGCGATCGTTCGACGCGGCCAACCGACTCGCCGAAGCAACCGGGCCGGTTGCGGATCGGGCTGCGACGGTGTTTCTTTCCGTCCTCGCGGATCGTCCAGACACGCTCGTTGCGGGTCGCCACGGCGATTCCGTCGCGGCCGAAGTGACGGAACGAGCCGCCGTACTGGTCGAATCAGGCCCAATCGAGGCGAATCGGGACGCGGTCGAATCGTTCTCCGACGAACTCGTCTCCCGGGGTGTGAATCCGGGGACGACGGCGGATTTGACCGCCGCCGGACTGTTCATCGCGCTCGAGAACGAACTGATCGAACTATGAGCGGTGCTGACGGAGACGGCGACCAGGTCGACCGGACGAGCGGGTCAGAAGAGAGAGCGGACTGGCCGGTCACGCTCGAGGGAGTCACGGAGACGGTCGTCACCACGCTCGGGCCGAACGGCCGCTGGAACGCGGCTGCGCTCGGACTGTTCGCCGAAGCGGACGAGAGCGCAGGAGAGGACGACAGGTCGGATGACATCGAGTGCCCCGAAAATGCGATTACCGTGTCTGCGCGCACGTGGGGGAACACGCGGACCCGGCGGAACTTCCACAGGCAGGGACGGGATACGTGCAGTTACGCGCGATCCCGTCGACTTCGTCGATGCCGCTCTCTCGATTTCCGAACTCGAAGAGCCCGTCCTCGAGTCGACCGACGCGTGGGTCGAGTTTCGGTCGAGCAAACCGATACCGGAAGCGAGGACGGCACCCGCTGGGAAGAATGGCAGGTTCGGCCCCTCGAGTCGACGGTCGAAACCGAGACGGTACCGACGATAAATCGAGATTCGGTGCCGTCATCGAAGCGACCGTCGCCGCGTCCAGACTCGACGTCGACGGGTACGACGAGTCCGTCCTTCACGACCGACTCGATCACTACGCATCGTCGTCGAACGAGCCGGAAGCGACCGGGAACGGGAAGCGCTGTCTCGGGTACGCGAACTCGCGGAGTGGTAGGACCGTCCTGCCCGAGAGTAACAGGACACCAGCGGCCCGATCCCCAACCGTTCGACCAGCGGTTCCAGCGAATTCTCGTCGCCCCCGCACACTCGAATTTAAATGCGATTAGGCGGGACCCCTCCCGTAGATGAGGTTTCATTTCAGAACCGCGACGAGTGTGTTTCGGAAAACGCTCCCGTTCGTGATGCTTCGGCTTGGTATCGGACTGCTTTGTGGGCTTCTCGCCGTCGTCTACTTCGGGGCCATCGCCTGGTTCGGGCGCAGACTGCTCGAGTCGGGGTCGATTTCCGAATTCGTCGCGGTCGTCGGCCTGGTCCTCTCTATCGGACTGTTCGTAGCGGGGTGGCGACTGGTCAGCAGGTATGTACTGTATCTCGTCAAAGTAGCTCATATCGCAGTCATCGCTCACGTTATCGAAACCGGCGAGGTTCCCTCGAATCAGATCCAGTATGGAAAGTCGCAGGTGAGCGAGCACTTTACCGAAGCGAGCGCACTTTTTGCCGTCGACCAGCTGATCAAAGCGGTCATTACCCAGTTCAACGGGGCGGTCGTCTCGTTCTCGAGTCTGGTTTCTGTCGTTCCAAATCTGCAGAAACTCGTTCAGCTTCTCGGAAAGGCGATTGCGATCGCGGCGTCGTATATCGACGAAGCAATCATCGCATACATGTTCACGAATAGCGACCAAAATCGGTGGCGCTCGGCCAGAGACGGGGTGGTCCTCTACGGCAAGAACTGGAGGGCCGGTGCTCGGGTCGACGCTGTTGATCGTCGTTGGAATGTACGCCGTGGCTTTCGTACTGGCTTTGGCGCTGATACCGGTTGCAACCACTCTCGGAAGTGTTTCCGGCCAGTACCAGCTACTAGGATGGGCGGTCGTCGTCGGGACGATTGTGACTATCTACACCGGATTTCTCAAACCGTGGGTCAAGACCGTCGTCATCACCACCTTCCTCCTCGAGTCCCGAGAAACGCAGCCCGACAGCGAAATGATGGACAGAGTTGCGGAACGATCGGAAAAGTTTCAGGAACTCGCCGGAAAGGCGGACGGGCGATCGGCTGAGGAGGGTTCTCAGCCACCGAGCGAGAGTATCGCCAGCGGAGACGGGTCCGATAGTCGCGTCCTTCGGTCGAACGAAAAGGGAGTCAATTAAGGCCCTCTAGACGGAAACCCCTCTATGGCAATCAAACCGGCCTACGTCAAAAAGACGGGAGCGCTCCTGTTAGAGCAGTACCCGGACGCGTTCACGACTGACTTCGAACAGAACAAAGATAGCGTCGATAAGCTCACGAACATCGAATCGAAGGGCGTTCGGAACCGGATTGCGGGCTACGTCACGCGAAAGAAGAGCGGAAAGGTCGCTGCCTGAATTTTTCGAGGTGTTATCGCGACGACTACTCTAGTACCGGAGAGTGGTTTCACTATCCATCCGAATGTCGTCCTACCCGGTGAGAAACGTCACAGCGGTCGTCTGTTATTCACCCGAACCGACTCGAGGGCCCCGTTCGATCACGGAGCCGGCCGATCAGTGCTCGTGATCGTCGCCGCCGAATCCGGGCTCCATATACGCGCCAGCAAACAGCGCGACGACGCCGATCCCGACACCGAACGTCAGGATGATGACCCCCTCGAGTATCGGGTCATCACCGGTGACGAGCATTCCCATCTCCGTGTAGCCGTCGACAGCGGCCAGGAGACCGATCAAGATACTCACGACACCGACGGCAGCCGCTCCGATACCGAATCCGCCGCTAAACGGTCCGACACCGGCCGAGTCAGAGGTCGAACCGCTCATTTGGACCACCCGGTCGAGCGATGGGTGGCAACTCGAGTGTCGATCGAATCCGTGTCATCGGCGGGCGACATCGTCATAACTGAACGATTCGGGCGCAGATTGTGTTCCATTGGTCGTACTGTTTGGCTACGTTTTCTTAATATCTTCTATGCTCGTCTCGTGGTCCCGGGTCGAACTCCCCAAAAGTCGACCAAATCAATTTTCGCTGACAGTAGCGTGCGAGGGAAATCCAAACGGTTTTGCGCGCACAAACCCGAGGTGCGGAAAATGACTGTACGTGTAGGAATTCTCGGTGCAACCGGCGCCGTCGGACAGCGGTTGATTCAGCTCCTTGACCCACACCCATCCTT